>CAIJTR010000141.1 GCA_903823665.1 uncultured Rhodospirillales bacterium | reverse complement strand
CCCAATCTCGCCGAATTGTATCGCGCCGAGATGGCACGGCTGCGCGAAGCTCCAGAGGCGTCGGAGCACACCGAAGATCTGGGTATCATCAGGGGATTGGTCGACCGGGTGACCGTCATGCCGGCAAGTGAGAAGGCTGGCTTGTCTATTGAACTGGAGGGCGACATCGTCGCGATGCTTGGGATGGCCCTCAACGCGGGAAGCGGCAGAAAACGTGAGTTTTCTGCCGTTGATCACGGTACGTTCGTGAGTTCGGTAAAAGTGGTTGCGGGGACGCGCAGCCACCGACAGTTGAGCGCAATTAGGGTAGCCTGCTGATGATCATCGCGTGCTAGTGATTTCACATATTATAAGTGCCGCTCCTATACGGGATATTCGTATAATCCGAGGAAAAGCACGACCTGTTTCCAGCATTCCTTAAAGTCAACGCGCCGACACGCGCGAGAAAGCTGAGGGGCAGGTCGAAATTGTTATTTGCATTCACGCGGCGCCTGTCAGGTTTTGATTGAAGCTTAACCGGCATGATGAAGGTATGCGGCACATTCCTCGGCGCTGAATGCGGTGAGGATGTCGCCGATCTTTCGCCCTGTGGTTTCGATTGATCGTTCGTCGGCCTTGCGCAGCAGGGTCTTGAGCTTTGCGAAGACCATCTCAATGGGATTGAGGTCAGGGCTGTAGGCTGGCAGGAAGAGCAGCGTCGCGCCCACGCTGCGGATTGCGTCGCGCGCGGCTTTGCCTTTGTGACTGCCGAGGTTGTCGGCAATGACGATATCGCCGCGGCTTAGCGTCGGTGTCAGGAACTGGCCAACCCAGGCGGTAAAGGATGCCCCGTTCATTGGCCCATCGATGACACAGGGTGCGACGATACGGTCGCTTCGCAGCCCGGCGAGGAATGTCAGCGTCTTCCAGTGTCCATGTGGAACCCTGGCCATCAATGGCGTGCCACACGGGCTCCAGCCACGCGTGCGGGTCATGTTGGTCTTCACCCAGGTTTCATCGATAAAGACCAACCGGGCCGGATCAATCCGGTGCTGATGTCTGCGCCAACGTGCTCGCCCACACACCAGGCTCGGCCGCTGCGTCTCGCTGGCCATCAGTGTTTTTTTGAAGCTGAGCCGTTGGCGACGCATGAAGCGCCAGACCGTGTCGTGCGAGACTTCAATGCTGTCAACTCGCAGATCGGCGGCAAGCGCGCGCACTGTCTAATCAGACTTGGCCGCAAGGCGATTGCTCAAGGCATCGGCAACACCAATAAGAACCAGCGGGCGATAGCCACCGATCTTGCGTGCCGCCAATCCCAAACCGCCTCGCGCAAGCTGGCCGATCCGCACTGCAGAAGCCACCGAGACGCCGAACCGCTTGGCCGCATCACGCACGGTCGAGCCTTTCTTCAAAGTCGCGGCGATCCGGATACGCAAATCAAGCGAAAGCGGTCGAGCCATGACTGCTGGCCTCCTGCCCAGCAGTCATCTTGAATCACATCACCTCCACGTCACGGGACCCAATTCACGATTCAGCAGAAACCTGACAGACTCTAAGGGCAAGCATACCTGCCTGGAAATGCTGACCCTCTTTGCTTGGTTAACCGTGCGTGATCATCGTGCCAGCGGCCCCATCCGAGGTCAGATGAAAGCCGGCGGTGGCGAACGCGCCAGCCATGGTGAACGTCGTTTTGGTAGCACCGGAGGTCAGCGTCACCACCGTGTTGCCGCCGTTGGCCGTGGCCTTCAGAACAGCGCCGCCAAAACCCATATTGGTGACATCAATCTGATCACTGGCAAGGAAGCCCTGAACGGTGTCGCTGTTCAGCCCAGAGGCGGTGTCGCGGAACGTGTCGAAGCCGCCAGCATAGCCCACCAAAACATCTGCACCGCCACCGCCGGTGAGCGTCTGATAGATGGCACCGGCCGTGATCGTGTCCGCACCCGAGCTGCCGATTGCCGTCAGGAACGACATCTTGCTCAATGAGAGGTTCGTCGCCGCATCAAGTTTGATCGTTGTGACCGATGTGGCCGCATTCAACGCCGCATTTCCACCTGACGTGATTTCAAGCGTGCTCCCTGCCCCGAGCCCCGTGACCAGTGCCCCGGCGTTCGCCGCCGAAGCCAGCACCCGCTCCGATGCGCCACCGCCCACAACGCTCTGGCTGGCCGACTGCAACACGATCGTGTCGCCCCCCGCAGCGGAGCCAGAGATGGCCATGCCGGAGGTATTGTTGGCGGTAAAGTTGGTCTTCGCCAGCAACTGCACCGCCGTCATGCCGGTGATGTTGGACCCCATGATCTGATCGCCTCCCACCGTCACCACCAGCGTGTTTGTGCCAGCGGTGCCGCCGTTGATCGTATCGAATATGCTGTCCTGATCGACCTTGTAGACCGCATTGCCGCCACCGCCATTGGCCGTCTCACCCACCCCCATCACAACCGTGTCGTTGCCCCGGCCGAGGTTGATGACATCGTGGTTTTGCGCGCCATTGATCAGAATGGAAGACCCCGCCGGACCGGACGCCACATTGACCTGCATGGCGGTGTTCTCTCGCAATGTCACGATCTGCGAATTGGCACCAACGCCCTCTTGCGCTGACACAATCTGGATGTTGGACAACGTGTCCACCACGGCCAGGTTGAACACCCCGCCACCTGCGAGCAGCAAGGTGTTGGTCCCCGTGCCGCCCTTGATCACGTCTCCATTCGTGAGGGTGTTGGTCACCGCCACGAATGTGTTGGCCCCGGCACCCCCCACAAGATTGTCCTGCTTCGTGGTGAGGTAATACGTCCCTGCCGTTGGCAGCACCGGTGCCGACACCACCGCCGCGCCCGAAGCCGTGGCCGATGCCGTGCCGTCGCTGTCCGTGAGCGTGACAGACACCGCATCAGACCCCGCGGTGCTGTAGGTGTGAGCGCCAGAGACCGCGATGGCCCCATTCGTGTCCGTCAGGGTGCCAGCACTGGTGGTGCCATCACCCCAAACGATTGTGGCAGTCAGATCGGCCGCTGTGTTCGTGGCATAGCTGTCGGTGAATGTCGCAACCGTGCCGCTGAACGCCTTCCCCGCCGTGGCTGCAATTGCAGGCACGGCCCCGTTGGTGAAGACATCCGCCTCCGTTGCTACAACGGCACCGACTGCCGTGAAAGCGACGCTGTCCGCTGTGTGAATGATCGTCGTGCTGACGGCGTAGCTGCCCTCCGCCGCATAAACATGGCCGGGCACCGAGCTCACGGTGAATGCGCCGCTGGAGCCTGACACGGTTCCTGCCGAGCTCGTTCCATCACCCCAGGCTATCGTGGCGCTGAAGGCGCTGGCGGCATCGGTCACCACCGCGTCGGTGAACGATGCCACCGCTGCCGTGACGGCGGTGCCCTCCAAAGTCGTCAGCCTCGTCCCTGCCCCGGCATAGGGCGAGGCAACGCTGGCTGTGGTTGCGCTGGTGGCGGTGGCCGACCCATGGGTGTCCACCAAAGACACTGACGCCGCGTTCGTCCCGGTCGTGGCGTAGATGTGCGTCCCAGACACAGAAATCGCGCCGTTGGTATCCGTGATGGTTCCAGCACTGGTGGTGCCATCACCCCAGGCGATGGTTGCAGTCAGATCCGCAGCCGTGTTTGCCGTATAGCTGTCGGTGAACGTCGCAACCGTGCCTGTATAGGCCACGCCTGCGACGGCGGTGATGGCGGATGCCGTGCCCACGGTGAACACGTCGGCCTCAGTCGCCACCGCTGATCCAGCGAGAACCGTCACCGCGCCATCCGCCGCGTTCGTCACCGTCACCTTCGTGGCGAACTGGCCCTCATCCGCATAAATGTGCCCGCCGGCGTCCGTCACACTGAAAACGCCGTTGCTGCCGGTCACGGTGCCAACCGTCGTCGCCCCATCACCCCACGCGATGCTGGCGCTGAGCGCGGCGGCCGTATCGGTCACGTTACTGTCGGTGAAGCTGGCAACCGCTGCGGCAACAGTGCTGCCCTCAAGCGTGGAGAGTGCCGCACCCACCCCGCCATACACGCGCGGCGGTGGCGGTGGTGGCGGCGCGGCACCAGGGTTGATGGCAAGGTTCAACGTCTCCGTCAGCGCGCCGCTCGACGTGTTGTTGGCACCGCTATAGTTCGACCAATCCATCACCTTGATGGTGTGCGCACCGGCACTCAGCGTACCGGAGAAGCTGCCGGTTGGTGACAGCATGGCGGCGTTGGCCACCTGCATGGCCGCACCACCATCAATCGAAACCACCATGTTCATCAGGCCAAATTCGCCAACCGGCCCGCTGGTGGTGCCCCACAAGGAAATCGCCCCCGTGCCACTCTCCGATGCGGTCCAGCTGATGCTGAACGATCCAGCTGCGGCCATGCTGACTGCGAACGTCGCGTTCGCGTAATCCGGTCCACCCTGCAGGCCGAAGCTCTGCTCCGCGTTGTTGACGCCGGACACCACTTTGGTGGCCGACCATTTGTCGGAGAACGTGGCCGTGCCCGTCGTGCTCGTGGTCCAGCCCGCCGTCACAGACTGTGAGGTAGAGACGGACGCCGTGCCCGAACTGGCGAAGGCGGCACTGCTGGCAGTCACGCTGCCGGGGATTGTCGTCTCGGTGGCAGAGCTGGAATTGATTGACAGCGGCGGTGCCACGCCGAACACCCCCACCCCCGCATCGGAGACTGAAAGCACCGTAAGGCCGGTGGCCGCATTCACAGACGGTAGCGTCACCACGGCAGCACCGGTCGCGGTGGCCGTGGCCGTGCCATGGGTGTCGTTGAGCGTGACACTCATCACGTTGCTTCCCGCCGCACCGAAAACATGGCTGCCAGCCACGGAAATGGCACCGTTCACATCCGTGATGACGCCCGCACTCGTGGTGCCGTCGCCCCAGGTGATCGTGGCCGAGAAGTCGCTGGCGGTATTGGCGGTATAGGTGTCGGTGAAGATCGCAACCGTGCCGGTGAACGCCGTGCCAATGGTCGCGGCAACCGAGATAGCAGGCCCAGCCGTCAGCACGTCGGCTTCCGTCGCGGTGATGGCACCGGTGAGCGTTGTCGTCACGTTGTCGGCACTGTTGGTGACAGCGATGCTGGTGGCAAAGCTGCCCTCATCGGCATAGATGTGCCCTGCCGCCGCCGATACGCTGAACGCCCCAGCACTGCCCGTGACAACACCAGCACTGGTGGTGCCGTCACCCCAAATGATGGTGGCGGAAAGTTGGCTGGCCGCATCGGTGACGTTGCTATCGGTGAAGCTTGCCACCGGTGCCGTAACCGCACTTCCCTCGGCGCTCGACAACGTCGCACCCGCGCCACCATAGCTGCGCGGCGGAACCGACACGCCCGCACCCGTCACCGTGATGTTGGTGCCGGTATAGGTGATGAACGAGAAGGACGGCGATGGGGCCGCTATGCCGTCATTGGCGATGTGGAAAATCGCCCCGGCATAGTTGCCAGCCAGCGCCAGCGTGATCGGCCCGGTCATCCCGTAACCCGAGCCTGCCACCGTCAGCACGCCGTTGCTCCAGGTGGCACTGGTCGCGGTGATGCCCGCGAGGTCAATGGTGTTGCCGCCGGTGAAGCCCTGAATTGCGCCCTTGAAGCTGGGCGCGTAGCCCAGGCCAAGCCGCAATATGGCGTTGGACGTGTCGCTGAAGACCACGTTGTCGGTGCTGGCAACGCCTGCTGCGAATTCCGCGATGCCGCCGGTGGCCAGCGTGAAGGCCCCGGTGCCCGTCACCGCATCGGCGATCACCAAATGGTCGCCGCTGGAGACGTTGATCGACCCGTTATCGGTCAGCAGCCCCGAATTGAGGGTGAACGTGCCGCCGCTGGCGGATGCGTTGATCACGCCGTTGAGCGTCAGCGTTCCGGTGTTGAACGTGGACGAGCCTGCCGTGTGGTTCATCACCACCTGCGAGCCGAGGATGAGTTGGTTGGTGGCCCCTACAATCGGCGTCAGCGCGCTCTCAGTGATTTGCTGCGAGGTGCCGCCAACATTGACAGTGCCCGCCTGCCAGGATTGGGAGCCGAGCAGACGCAGCTGGGTGCCCAAGCCCACCAGATTGAGCGTGCCCAGGCTCGCCCCGGCCAGCGGCGCACCGGTTCCGCCAATGAGCGCCAGATAGCTTTGGCTGGTGCTGCTGCCCAGGTTGAAGGTGCCGAGGTTGAACCAGCCGCCCACCGCGGACCCGACCCCGCCCACGTCGTTGAACACGCCGTTGTTGACGAAAATGGCGCCAGCACTGCTGGAACCACCGGACGTCTGGGTCATGACACCATTGTTGGTCAGCGTGCCCATATTGCTGAAGGCGACATCGCCGAAGATCGTGCCGTTGTTGGTGATGTTGGTGCCGGAAATCGAGAGCCAGCCGCCCAGGGCGGTCGTTGTGGGAGCGGCGGTGGAGATCAGGCCGTTGTTGACGAACGTGGTCGTGACGATACTCGCCCCGCCGCCGTTGGGTGCCATAATCGTGCCATTGTTGGTCAGGCTCGTGCCGGTATCGACCGGCCCCCCGCTATAGGATGTCAGCGAACTCCCACCCAGCTGATCGAGAATTGCGTGAGCACCCAGCGTGAGGTCGCCGAAGTTGATCGCCGTCCCGCCCGCACCACCCAGAAGGCCCGCATTGATGGTCAGGTTGTCGAGCGTCTGCGCGCCCAGAAATGTCAGAGATGTGGCCGCGCCGTCCGCGTTGATCACGCCAGACCCAACACCGCCGGCACCCGTCATGGTCAGGCCGTTCGCCACCGTCAGGCTCGCCCCGGCCGCGGTCAAATCCAGCGTGCCCTGGTAGGTTGAACCACTGAGCGTGCCACCATTCCACACAAAGCTGCCGCCGGTGGCGCTCAATATGCCGCCCGTCACCACACCGCCCGATGCCAGATCGAACACGCCTGCCGCAAGGGTGAGCCCGCCGGTCAATGTGAGATTGGCACTGTCCACAACCGTGGCGCCCGCATCGTTCAGCGTCAGCGAACTCGCTGTGTCGGCGGTTGAGATCGCCACCGTGTAGGTGCCCGTCGCATCGATGAACACCGCATTAAGCGCCCCTGGCACGAGCCCGGTGTCCCAGACCCCAGCCCCTGTCCAATCGCCGCTCGTGCCGTTCTTCCAATGCATGGTCGCCATGGTATTTCCCCAGTGCAGTTAGCCCGTCTCGCACGGCCATACGTGCTGGAGAGGCGATCTTCTGCGTCAAACGATATCGGGGCCTACCTGAACGCAGGCTGAACGGACCTTGCCGGATGGCACGCCAAGCCGCGACATCACGACATTTCAACGCCCTTCCTCATCAAAGTTTCGCGAGAACGAGGGGCCTATGCGTTGATGCGAATTGACAATGCAGTCGCGCGGTCGCAACGAACATCAATCGAAAGATCAATGGGTGGAGCCCACATCGATGCGTGTCTTGGTGGTCGAGGATACCGCTGCGCTTGCGAAACAGATCGAGCGGGCGCTGTTCGACGCAGGCCATGCCGTGGACGCCGCAACCGACGGAGAAATCGCACTTTTTCTGGGCGAGACGGAAACGTATGACGCCGTCATCCTTGATCTCGGCCTGCCCAAACTGCATGGCATGACCGTGCTGCGGCGCTGGCGCAGTGCTGGCCGCATGATGCCGGTTTTGATTTTGACCGCGCAAGGAGATTGGACCAGCAAGGTCGAGGGATTGAACGCCGGGGCGGATGACTATCTCGGCAAACCGTTCGAGCCGGCGGAACTCGTGGCCCGCGTCAACGCACTGATCCGGCGCTCACACGGCAAGGCGCAAACCGAGGTGCAATGCGGCCCGCTGCAGATCAACCTCTCCACACGGACGGTTAAACGGCTTGACGAGCCAATCCACCTGACCTCTCTTGAATTTCAACTGCTCGCAGTCCTCGTCCATCACGCAGGCGAACCGGTCTCGAAAGCTCATCTGACCAGCCATCTCTACGCCCAAGATTATGACCGCGATTCAAACACGCTTGAGGTTATCGTCTCACGGCTGCGCCGCAAGCTCGGAGACGACCACATCGAGACACGGCGCGGCTACGGGTATTGCCTCCGCATTCAATCCGCAACCAACGGTCATGGCCGCGCGTCGACTTACCCAGCCCGCAACGTGCCGTGTTCGGCCACCAGCGGCACCACTCGCTGATCGCTCGCGCGCTCTTTGCTGGCACTTGCAATGTGTTTCGTGGTCGGCATCAACAGATGCACCGCCGTGCCGCCGATGTTGGACCCTTCAATCCAGACGCGCCCGCCATAAAGCTCAACCACATCCCGTACGATAGCCAACCCCAGACCCGAGCCCGGGACACCCTCATCCAAACGCTCCCCCAACACGAACACCCGCTCCTGCGCATCGACGGGGATGCCGGGACCATCATCTTCAACCATTATCAAAGCCATACCGTCTCTGGCCATCGAGACATGCACACGCACGCGTGTTTGCGCCCATTTGATTGCGTTCTCGATCAGATTGCCCAGAATTTCGTCCAGATCATCACCGGCGCACATCAGGGAAAGATCACAGTCGCGCTCATCAATTTCGAATGCCAGCCTGCGCGCGGTAGGCAGCCGCGATAGGGCCGACACGATGCGGGAAATCGCAAGGCCAGCGGGTATGACCGCATAAGGCCTGCCACGTGACGCTGCCGCCCGCGTGCGCGCCAGTTGATGATCAATCTGGCGCTGCAGATGCTTGCACTCGCGCAACACAATCGTCCCATCAAGCCCGGCCGCATCCAGCCGATGCCCCTCGGCCAGCAAAATGGCGAGGGGTGTTTTCAGCGCATGGGCCAGATTACCAGCCTGCGTGCGCGCGCGACGCACAATCTCGTCATTTGCCTCGATCATGTCGTTCAGACTGTCGGTCAGCAGCACAACCTCGGCCGGCAGGCCATCTGGCATCCGCCGGGCTTTGCCAAGCCTGATCGCATCGAGCCCCTGGCGAACCCGCGTCAACGGCCATAGGCCAAACGTTACCTGCGCCACCACAGCAGCACATAGTCCCACGGCAATAAGCGCCAATGACAGCCCGAGGAGGTCGTCAAATTTCCTGAGCAATTCATTGACCAGCGCCTTGTCAATGCCAACCCGAAGATGCGCGACATCAGCCGAGCCGGAGGGCTGAACATCGGTTTCCGCCAGATACAACGTTCCGGTCGGCCCGGTTCCCTCCGTCAGATGCGCGGTTCCAGAGGCGATGCCTTCAACAACGATGGGCAGCTTCTCCTTGCGGGAGATTGAGCGGGCATCGACCGTCATCCGTTGATCGCCGAGCGATGGCGACAGCAACGATGTCCGGCGGTCCATATCGATTTCCCAGTAATACCCGGAGCGCGCCTCATAAAAGCGGTGATCGCTCAAAGCCTGACGCAAGCGAAGCTCACCTGATGACCCTGCCTCGATCAAGTTCGCAAGTTCTGCTCCATGGTGGAACAATTCCTCCTGAAATTCATCGATTACGTGGCCGCGTATTATTGAATCGATTGCATACCAACTGGTGGCCAGACCAAAGAATATCCAAATGATCGCAGCGGCGACGAGACGGCCACGAAATCCGATCTGCAGCTTCATCGCACAAACATGCAGTCAGGATTCAGACAGAACACGCCAGGATCTCCATCCCACATAACTCGCGCCGCCGACCATACCGCCACGATCATGTGTGCCAAATTTCAGTCTTGCAACAACCCCAATCCACCCTGCGCGCGATGGCCGCACCAGATCTGCGGCCATCAACCAATGGCCGCTATTTGCTGTCGCCGCGAGGTGGCACGATCACCGGCATGGATTTATCACTCCGCGGCGGCACAACCACCATATCATCGCCAATTGGCGGTGGAGGGACGATTGGTGTCTTTGATGCGACGACGTTCTCACTGAGCGCTTTGGCCGCGGCTTCGTGCTTGGCATCCATTTCGGCAAAAAATGTGATGAAGTGGCGAATGTCCGGGTCCGCGGTTCGGGCCGCCTCCTTGCGGAAAAGGCGCTGGTT
>CAIJTR010000140.1 GCA_903823665.1 uncultured Rhodospirillales bacterium | reverse complement strand
GGCTCCTCCGTCTGTTACTCCCCCGCCCGTTGCTCCCCCGCCCGTTGCTCCCCCGCCCGTTGCTCCCCCGCCCGTTGCTCCCCCGCCCGTTGCTCCCCCGGTGGTGTCCAATCCTGTGGCACCGCCGCCGGATGTCTCAACGCCCCCGGTGGCACCGCCCGTGGTGACCCCGCCGCCGGTGGTTCAGCCTGCGATGAACCCGGCTGCGATTCGTGACGCGCTTTTGGCCACTCTGCAAAACACGCCCTGCAGCCTGACCCGTGCCAGCCTTGAGGGCGGGCGGATGGTCGTATCAGGCGTGGCTGGCGCGTTGGCGATGAACGCGGTGCATGATGCAGCGCAGACCGCGACACGGGATGGGCTGGCGACAAATTTGAATCTTGGCGGTTTTGATGGCCCCTATTGCGACGTGCTCGACACGATCCGCCCGATTGGCGGCGCATTGCTGAATGTCAGCTTGCGCAACAACGCCACGGTGCTGCGCAAGAACGATCTGATCGTGCCGCAGATTGTGATCCCGGATTATCCGGGATGGCTGACGGTTGATTACTTCCCAAGCGATGGCAGCGTGACGCATCTGCATCCGTCCGCACTTGGCCCGGCGAAGAAGGAGGTGGCTGGCACCCGGGTTCTGCTTGGCAACACCTCCAAGGAGCGCTGGCAGGTCGATATTCCGTTTGGCACGGACATCATTGTGGCCATTGTGTCCGCGGCCCCGTTGTTTTCGGGGCTTCGGCCTGATGATGAGACGGCGGCGCAATATGTGCCGGCGCTGAAGCGGGCGCTGGATGATGCGGCGCGGAACAATGCTCGCGTTTCGGTGGGCGTGATGCTGCTGCAGACGAAGGAAAAATAGAGCGTCGCACGCGCTCTCCGGGATATTGGGCCGTGTGCGATTTTTCGCTTGCGTTAAACCACGTGGCGTGATGTTAGTATAATTATGAAATCCACCCACGCTTCCCCCTCCATTTCGAGCCTTGCCGCGCAGTTTGGCGCCGTTGGCGGAGCTATGGACGGCGTGAGCGGGACGGGCCTGCTGGCGCGGGCGATCGCGACCTACCGGTTGATCCAGGCCCTGCGCGGGTTGCTCGCGGTGCTGTGGGAGTTCATCTACGCTGTGCGCTCCGGCGAGATTGTCATTCCGGTTTATGAGCCCGAGGCGATGCCGGAGGAGAGCGACGACCGAGGGGCAGAGGGGCAGGCTGTCGAGCCGCTTCGGCCTGCCATGCAGCGGCGGATGCGGGCGCGGACTGCTCCTGCAAATGGCAACTTGGCTTCAGTCCAACCCAGCGTGACGCATGGTTGCTCTGGATTGCCACGCCGCCAAGTGGCGGCTCGCAATGACGGCGTGGGATGGCGATTGCGTTCAGCCGGGCCTCCAAACCGGGAAAATTTTCGAAAAATTGTTGGCGGTGCGGCACCTTCGCACGCGCATTTTGTTACGATTCCGTAATGGAACGCGGTTTATCTGGCGGCTTCGGCGAAGGCCTGTTCGCGGAGCCAGCCTTGCGGCATGCCGTCGCGGAAACGATGCCTCCATTCGGCGAGGCCAGTGGGGGTGAGGCCGACCTGATCGGCGCGGAAGAAGGCGGGGTTGGGGGTGAACATCAGGTAGGCCTGGGTTTCGTTGGCGGCCAGTTCCTCAATGCCCGAATCATAATCTTGCGAGGTGAGGAAGGTGCGAAACGCATCGCGCAATTTGTCGTCGAGCACGCGGGTCCAGAAGGCGCGAGTCCAGTCGGCGTAGGCGGCATTGGTGAAGAACTCACCGTGCGAGAGTTCGTGATGCAGGATGGTGGCACGCATGTCTGTCGAGACACCGCCGCCGCCGATGGCCGGGATGCTGATGAGGCCAAGAGGGCCGTCTGGAATGCTGGCGGCTTCCTGTTCCAGCAGGGCGCGGAGCCAGAGTTCGTCGGAGGTGAGCTTGATCTGCTGGCGATCGACGGTGGCAAAGAAGCGATTGAGCGCCATCATGCCGTAGTCGTGGCCGTAATAGAACGTCTCCGGCGTGTCTCCAGTGGCGCGGATGGCGGCGTCGAGGCTGGTATCGTCGAGAGCGCGGTCGTGAGGTTGGCCGTTTTTCTCGATCATGGCGGCGAGCCGGTTCAGCATGGCCCCTTGGCGGGCGAGGCTGGCAAAATCGAGCACGAGGATGCGGGGGTTCCTGTCGAAGCGGAACACATCGAGATTGGTGGGGTGATTGGCGATGATGGCCGCCTCCCCCGCCGTGGTGATTGGGGTTTTGGGGATCGTTGCGGCGGGCAGTGGGGGCAGGGGCGGCGCAGCGGGTGCTGGTGCAGGCCGTGGGGGAGGTGGTGGGGGAGCAACGGTGTTCGGCGACCGGGCGTATCGCCATCCGAGGCCACCAGCGGCAACGCCTGCGCAAATTGCACAGCCGATGAACAGGCGGCGGGATGTTAATCTCGGCTTGGCAGCGTCCAGCCCATCCCGGCGCAGCTTGATGGTTTCGTCATCATCCTGCGGCGGCATGGGTGGGGGCGGCCTAGATACGCATCCGCTTAGGCGCCGAGATTGACCACAACGACGCGACGGTTGCGCTGTTCTGGGACCTGCTGGCCGGTTGCAACGGCGAGACCATCCTGGCCCATGCCGATGGCCTGTAAATGGCCTGGGTCGATGTGAAAGGTTGCGATCAGGTAGGCCACCACGGCATCAGCGCGGCGAGCGGACAGGGACTGGTTCTGCTCCACACTGCCGACCGTGTCGGTATGGCCCTCGATGCGGAATTTGTAGCCGGCGAGATCGGAGCTGGAGAGCGCCTTGCCGAGTTGGTCGAGCGTGCTGCGGGCGGAAGCGGTGAGGTCGGCGGAGTTGGTGGCGAACTGCACTTCCAGGCTCGCCGAAGGATTGGCGGGCATGGCCTGGGCCCCAGCCGACGCGGTTTTCGCAGGCAGCCGGTGCGATGTGGGGGTTGGCGCGGATGCGGGAGGGGTGCTTTCAGCCGGCGCTGCGGTGGGTGCGGCACCGCTGGACGGACGAATGCCGCGCGTGCTGCTGCCGACCGAGCCGGTTGGGGTCAGCGATTTGATGATGTCATCGGCTGAGGGGGATTGTGCGGCGAAGGCGGGCAAAGCGAGCGATGCGGCCAAAGCAGCACCTGCAAGCAACGATTTCATGGATGTCATCCGAACCTCCCAAATTGCGCGCTCGTTGTGAAATACCACCATTGCCCGGCGGGAACCAGCGGCAGCGTGGCGTCTACTTATCGTATTCGGTCCAGCCATAGTTGTGGATGACCCATTTGAGGGTGACGCCATATTCCGGGTCGGTGGCGTAGACGCCGGTGAGGGCGTCTGCAAACTTGTCGGCGTCATCGGCGACGGCCATCGCGGGCTTGTAGGGAGCAGCGGTGGCAAGGAGTTTGCCGTGCAGTTCGAAGGCTTCGGTGAGGCTGTCGAATTTGCGGAACTTGGCGTCGATGATGACGCTTTTGCCGCTATAGACCTCGCGTGTGGCGCTTTCGACGGCGGGCTCTCCGGGAAGGGCCTTGATGCCGAACGGGTTGTTGCTGTCGGGCGGCATCGATGCGCCCCAGGCACTTTCAACCGCCCATTGCGCCATGGTGACGGAGGCGGGCACGCTCCATTTCTTGCGCGACGAGATGGCGGCTTCGACGACTTCCGGCGGGGCTTTGCCGAAATGGCCGACTTTGGGTGGGGTGGCGTTGACGAGCGGATGGGCGGCGAGGGCGTAATAGGTCGCACTCCCAGGATCGACCCGGCCGGTGGGTGGCACCATGTTCATCACCACCGCTTGGAAGGTTTCGATGGCGAGCGTGGTGCCGATATCGGCTTCCCCGGTGACGGGCACATCTGCATGCGGTGCTGGGAGGCGGGCGTTCAGCAGGCCCTGGACGACGAACACGTCACCGGGCGCGTTCACCGCCTCGCGGCCCACCGAGGTGAAGATGGGGGCGGCAACACGGCCCATCTCATCGGTGCTGAGAATGGTGGCAGATGGAACCAGTCCCATGAAGTTGCTCCCGCGTTTCCTTTGTCGCTCTACCAAGGCTCGCACCATTGATTGTGCAATGATAGGCTGAGGCAGGGAACCCGTCTGCGCTGATTTCACCCAAGTGGCGGGACACCGGGAGTGGATGTTTGACCGACAATCCGTTCGAAGAGGCATCAGACCAAGACCGGACGGTGATCCGCCCGATGCCGGGCGGCAAGCGCCCTGCGGCCGCAGCACCGCCGCCGCGTGTGGTAGCGGCTTCGGCAGCGCCCGAGGTCGCATCTGTTGAGGTGCCGACACTGGGTGACAATAAGCTGACGGAGGCGGCTCAGCCTTTGCTGCAGTTGCTGGCCCGGCTACGAAACACGGCACATCCACCCGATGCGGGTGATTTGTTGGCGCGCGTGCTGGCGGAATTTCGCCGGTTTGAGCAGACGGCGCGCTCGGCAGGAATTGCGATGGAGCAGCTTCGGCCTGCGCACTATGCGCTGTGCGCGAGCCTGGATGATGCGGTGCTGAACACGCCGTGGGGGGCTGGGAGTGCTTGGACGAAGTCTGGCATGGTGTCGTCGTTTCACCCCGATATTGCCGGTGGCGAGAGGTTTGTGGAGGTGCTGGCGAAGTTGCGGCAACAGGCTTCGCAGAACTTGCCGGCGATTGAGTTGATGTATCTGTGTTTGTCGTTTGGCTTCATGGGCCGGTTTCGTTCAGCCCAGGGCGGCACTGAGGCGGTGGAGCGGTTACGGCAGGAGGTGGCGGAGGAGATTGCGGCGCAGCGTGCCCCGGTGCCGAAGCCGCTTTCGGCACAATGGAAGGGTGTGGAGGCACCTTACCGCCCAGCCGATAATCGCCTGCCGGTGTGGGTGGTGCTTGCGGCTGGATTGGCGCTGGTTGGGGTCATGTTCCTCATAAGCCTGCGCGATTTGAATGCGGCATCAGATGACGTGGCGCAGCGGGCGCTGGCGGTGCCCCCTGCGAATATGCCGGTGATCACGAGGGCCGGATTGCTCGCTCCGCCGCCGCCGGTGCCGGTTGAGCCTGGGGTGGCGGATCATTTGCGCAGTGTGTTGGCTTCGGACATCGAGGCCAAGCGGCTGAGTGCAGGTGGCACCGATGGGAATATCGTGATCCGCGTGCCGTCGGCGCAATTGTTCGGAGACGGCAAGGCGGTGCTGCTGGGCTCTGCCGCCGGGTTGATTGATCGGGTGGCGGCGGCGCTGCGCGATCAGCCGGGGACTTTGACGGTGCTTGGATACACCGACAATCAGCCCATCCACACGGTACAGTTTCCGTCGAATTTCCAGTTCTCCACAGCGCGCGCTCGTGCGGTGCAGCAAGGGTTGCAAAAGGGGTTGGGTGCGGGCCGGACTGTTGCAGTTGAGGGGCGGGCTGATGCGGACCCGGTGAGCACCGATTCTTCGACGGCTGGACGGGAGATGAACCGTCGCGTCGAGATCGTTCTGGGCAGGGCGGAGGGCGGCAAATGAGCCGGCTTGCGGTGCTGCGCTGGCTGATTAGCTTGATTGGTACTTTGGCGCTGGCCGGACTGGTCTGGCTGTTCGGCCCGCTGCTGGCTCCGCTGGCGGATATATGGCCCCGGATTGCAGCCGTTGGTTTGATGGTTGTGCTGTGGGTCTGCGGCAATTTGCTGGTTGATCTCACGCGGTCGAGCCGGGATCGCGCGCTGGCAACCGGCGTGGCACGCGGTGCAGCGGCTGAGGAGCAGGCCGCGATCGGCGACAAACTCGCGCACGCGATGTCGCTCATGCAGAAGACGCAGAAACGTCGGGGGCCGCTGACGGAACAGCCTTGGTACATTATTATAGGTCCCCCAGGTGCTGGGAAAACGACGGCGCTGCTGAATGCTGGTCTGCGCTTTCCTCTGGCGGGCGAAATGGGGCAGGGGCCGGTGGCAGGCGTTGGTGGCACGCGGCTGTGCGATTGGTGGTTCACCGATGACGCCGTGCTGATCGACACTGCCGGTCGCTATACGACGCAGGACTCAGATGCCGGGGTGGATCGTGCCGGCTGGGAGGCGTTTCTTGATCTGCTGAAGCGCACTCGCCCGAGGCAGCCGCTGAATGGCGTGATCGTGGCGATTGGACTGTCGGACATTGCGGCGAATGCGGCTTCTGAGACATCGCGGCACAGTTTGGCGATTGGGCAGCGGGTGCGGGAGTTGGAGACGCGGCTGGGCGTGCGGCTTCCGGTTTATGCGCTGTTCACCAAGGCCGATTTGATTGTCGGGTTCAGCGAGTATTTTGCCAATCTGGATCGTGACGCCCGCGCGCAGGTGTGGGGGATGACGTTTGAGGCCGATAAGGCGCGGACGGCGCGTGATCCGAAATCGCTGGCGGCCGGGTTTGTGCGATTAGCCGAGCGGTTGAACCAGGGTGTGGTGGCGCGGTTGCAAAGTGAGCCGAGTGCTGATCGGCGCGCGTTGATTGCTGGTTTTCCAGCACAGGTGGCGAGCCTCGCGCAACCTTTGGCGCGGTTTCTTGATGAGGCGTTCGGGGCGGCTCCGGTGCCGTTGTTGCGGGGGGCGTATCTGGCATCGGGCACGCAAGAGGGCACGCCGATTGACCGGCTGACCGCGAGCCTGAGCCGCAGCTTCGGCCTTGATCAGCGGCGTGCGGATAATCTGCGGCCGGAAGCGGGGCGCAGCTATTTTCTGGCTGATCTGCTGAGCCGCGTGGTGTTCGTTGAGGCGATGCTGGCGAGTGATAATCCGGCGGCGCGCAAGCGTGCGTGGATGTTGCGGGCGGCTTTGTTCGGAACCGCCGGAGTGGGTGTTCTCGCGGCGGGCTTTATGCTTTGGCGCTTGCATAGTGCGGAGATGGCGGAGATTGATGCGACCTCCCAGGCGCTCTCGTCGTATGAGCAGATCGCCGGGACCCTGCCGCTCGATCCCGTGGCGGATGCTGATTTGCGGGCGTTGGTTCCGCTGCTCAATCAGGCCCGCGCGCTGCCGCATGGGGAACAGGGGGACGATAGCGGCCTAGGGCTATCGCAATCGAGCAAGCTCTCCCACGCCTCGCGCACAGTATATCGGCATGCGCTGGAACGCGCGTTGCTGCCTCGGTTGCTGTGGCGGCTGGAGGCCCAGTTGCGCGGCAATATGGCGCGGCCGGACTTCTTGTATGAGGCGACGCGGATCTATTTGATGCTGGGCAGCCAAGGTCCGCTCGATCGTGCCTCGGTGCGGGAGTGGATGGCGCTGGATTGGCAGTCGAGCTATCCGGGGCCGGAAGCATCTGGCCTGCGCAACGAGCTGCTCACCCACCTGGATGCACTTTTGGTTGAACCGTTGCCGCAGGTGACGCTGGATGGTGGTCTGATCGCTCAGGCGCGGGCAAGTTTCAGCCGGATTTCGCTGGCGCAGCGGGTTTACTCCCGCATCGTTGCTTCAAGTGCGGTGCAAAGTGCAGCCCCTTGGAAGCCGTCGGATGCGCTTGGCCCAGCCGGAATCCGTCTGTTTGTTCGAGCCTCTGGCCGGAAGCTGACGGACGGCATTCCCGGGGTGTTCACGCTGGACGGGTTTCGCAAGGTGCTGCTGCCCGGCATTCTTCCGGCGGCCCAATCGGTGGCCGCGGAAAGCTGGGTGTTGGGCGAAAAGACCGCCATCGACAGTGACGGTCCGATTATGCGGGACCTGCAGAATGCGGTGGTCGCCCTTTATGCCAAGGAGGACATCGCAGTCTGGGACAAGACGCTGGCCGACCTCGAAATTGCTCCGCAACGCAGCCTGACGCAGGCGGCACAGGATTTGTACATCTTATCGTCTGCGCAATCGCCATTGCGCCGCTTGCTGGCGAGTGTGGCGCATGAGGTCAATCTGACCGAAGCGGTGGCGGCGTCCGCTCAGGCCAGCGGTTCGCGGCTGCAAGGCCTCGTGGGCGCGAACGTGGTCGGTGGTGCCGAGTTGGGCGCACAGGTTCCTGCGTATTTCCGGGCATTGCGACAGATTGCGGGGGATGGCGGGGCGGGGCCGCTCGATCCGGTTTTGCAATCGCTTTATGATCTGCAACAGCAGCTCGCTAAACTTGCAGCCGCCCCGATTGGCAGTGCGGCCCCAGCACTTCCAGCGGCGAATGATCCGGCTGTGCAATTGCGGGCGCAGGCAAGTCGGCTGCCGCAACCGCTGCAACGCTGGATGACGGCACTGGCCGCGAGCGGCACTGTTCTGCGCAGCGGCAGTCCTCGCCAGCAGATCAGCACGGCGTGGAATATCGCTGGTGGCCCAGGCCTGTTCTGCACGCAGGCGGTGAAGGGACGCTATCCGTTCGAGAAGGGTGCCACGAGCGACCTGCCGCTGGATGATTTTAGTCGCCTGATGGCACCGGGCGGCGTGCTCGACGGGTTCTTTAACACCCAGTTGGCACCTTATGCCGACACAAGCGGGAAGCAGTGGAAGCCGCAATCCTCCGATGGTTCTGCATCTCCGATTTCATCGGAAGATCTCGCGCAGTTTCAGCGGGCGGCACAGTTGCGCGAGCTGTTCTTCCCCGGCGGGGTGACGGCTCCTTCCGTGCGGTTCGATCTCACGCCGGTGTCGCTCGACCCGGTTTCAACCTCGGTGACGCTGGACCTGGAGGGGACGGAGGTTGGTTTCGCCCATGGGGCGTCACAAGCCTCGCAGATCAGTTGGCCGGGGGCGAACCGGATGGAGAATGTGCGGCTGATCTTCAATCCGCCACCGGCTGCGGGTGCTGTCTCGGAGACAGGGCCTTGGGCCTTGTTCCGGCTATTCGCACGAGCGCGTTTGCAGCCGGACCCCAAGGGCGATCACGCAACGCTGGTGTTTCAGTTTGGCGACCGTCGTGCCGCGTTCGACATTCGTCCCGTGGGTGGTAACAACCCGTTCGCGCCGGGATTGGCCGAGGCGTTCCGCTGTCCCGCGATTCCGTGACGTCAGTGCGGACGCCGCTCCAGCACCAGGAGATGCGTGCGGTATTGCACAGCACTGCGGTCGTGCAGGCGGGTGTGCCAAGCAAAGCCTTCCTGCTCGGCGATAATGCCAAGCTCTGGGATCGCATGCCCGGAAGGTCCTGAGAGAAGGGCGCGCAGGAACGCTTCGCCGCTGCCGCCGTGTCCAGCGCGCTGCGAATGGCCGCCGAGCCACGCGTTGATGGGCGTGGCCCGAGTGGACCAATCATAAGGTGTTGCGAGCAAAATCCGCCCGCCGGGCCGCACCGCCCGCGCGAGACTTTCAAGCAGAGCGCGCGGATCTGTGACGCAGTCCAGCAGGTTGAGGGCAACGCAGAGATCGGCTTCTCCAGCGGGCACTGCCAGACAGTTTGCATCACAGGCCCAGAAATCAGCCCGCTCCGCTCCATCAAGTGCGACTGCAAACCGCCTGCGATCGTAGACAACGCCAATACGCCGACGTGGGTAAGAGACTTCTCCGCGTCCGGCTCTGTGCGCCAGCAGCAGCAACGCCAGATGAATATCGGCACCCAGCACCAGTGCCTGCGGATGGGCCTGTGCAAGAGCAAAACTGGTGCGCCCGGCGGCGCAGCCGAGATCAAGTATGCGGGAGACCGGCCTGTCAGGCGGTCCCGCCATATCGAGCAGCCGCGCGACGCAACGGCGCGCGGCACCGGGTGCCGGGCCGTCTTCCGTCGTGACCTCCGCCGGGTCGAGATCGGCATAGCCGTCCCATCCATAGGTGGATTGGAATTGGCGCATCATGTCGAACCAGCTATCTGCTCCGATGGAATCGCCGAGCAGACTTTCCAGTGCTGGGTCCAGTTCATCGCGCAGCATAAGTTCGATGCCGCGTTCAGATAGAAGTTTTGCAAGGTCCGGCACGATGATGGGAATGCCGGCGATCACCGGGTATTCGTGCTGGCAGTCCGGGCAGTGCAGGATGGCTGACTCGATCTCGGTGTCCGTCCGCTCGCCGATATGGGCCAGGACCAACGGAGCCACCAACCGCCCATTCCGCAAACAAACCGGGCAGCGTGGTGCAAAGCTCTCGAAATGGCGGAGTTTCAAAGCCAGCTGATCACAGGCAAAGCATCATCCGCCGATCATCACCGTGGGACAGCCAGGAGGTATAATCTGCCCAACCGGGGACGGGATCGGTGCCACGCAACTGGCGTGCTGCGTCATGTCGCCTACCCGTGCTGCAGGCTGTCCGCAGATCATCACGGTGGCGGAAGCCTTTGCGATCACGCCGGGGCCGGCCGGGATGCAGCCCGGCAGCATGCACGGCATCGTCATATCGCCCATCCGCGCCGCAGGTTGCCCGCCGATCATCACCGTCACGCCGCCGGGCGGTATGATCGCCAACGGTAAAGCCGGATGCGGGACCGGCGTTGGAACCAAAGCAGGAGGGTGGATCGGCGCATGGCAATGCGGTGCGCTTTGCAGCACTTGGTCCCCAACCCGGGCAGCAGGTGGCATCTCGGATCTCCTTGTCCGGGTGAGCCTAGCAATGAATATCGCCGCCGGGAACCAAGGATTGTTATGCGGCGATAAAATTGAGTTGCGTTGAGCCACGATCGGGCTTGTTCTGCTTGGCGATATTCAGACGACGCGCGCTCACCGACGGGATCTTTCATGGTCTGTTTCTGCAAGAACACGCTGAGCCAGCTGGAACTGGCACTGCCCTCGCTCAATGCCTCCGCCAGCCTCGATATCAGTCTCGACGTTGAAGCGTCAGCGCATCTTCAGCTGATCGCATCCTGGCTGGCCCAGTTCGGTCTGCCCGCGGCACCCTGGGAGCCGGACGAGGCCTGGCTTGAGCTGACATTGCCATCGGTGCAACTAAGTGCCAGTGCGGTGGCGACATTGCAGGCGTTCGCCCAGTTGCAGGTTCTGGCGCTATCGCTGGGGCTTGATTTGACTGTGCAGGCGCAGGCCACCGCATTTGCCAGGCTGGTGGCGACGGTTGAGGCTCGGCTCTCGGCAATGCTGAGTGCAGGGCTGTCAGTCAATGCCTCCGCCTGGGCTCAGCTATCTGCCCAACTTCACGCCTCGGCACAGGCGGAGGCGGCTTTAAGTTTGGGGTTGTTGCCCCAACCGCCGCCGATGGGACCGCCTTTGGCCATCTGGCGTGGCTTTCTGGTCCAATTGCGAGCGTTGTTGCCGGTGATCTCAGTTGCAACGCAACTCAAGCTGGATCTCTCGGCTGACTTGTCGGTGCAGCTAGCCCCGATGCTGCGCGCAATACTTGCCATTCCCATGCCGGCAATGTCGGCGACGGTCTCACTCATGGCCAGTCTTACCGCAGGCCTTTCCGCCGTGGCACAACTGCAACTGGCATTGGGTATCAATCCGTTGGAGGTTGGGCTCGCCCAGGTGCAATTGATGGTGTCCGAGCGCGTGTCGGCAGCGGCCGCCATGGTCGAGGAGGTCACTGGCATGGCAATGATCGAGTTGGTGGCCCAACTTCCGCGCATCGAGTATTGCGCAACGCTGATGGCCAATCCGGCCACCGTTAACGCTGCGATGTCGCTTAACCTGCCGTCTTTGAGCTGGCAGGTTCCAGCCCTCGAAACTCTGCCTGTCTTGAGCGTAGGCCTTCCGGTGGCTGCGTTCAGTGCGCAGCTCAGCGCCGCCATGAACCTCAACGCCGCGTTGTCTCCCTGCGCTGGCTGCGACGCTCAGTCGTTGCTTTCATCGCTTTCCGTCTCGATCTAGAGTACGTTTCGACCAGATGAAATCATCTGGTCGAAAGTTCGGGCTCTAGAAATATATGATTCTAGAGCAACTTAGCCGCGATCATGTCGAACCGAACCGGTTCAACATGATCGGGCGTCGCTCTAGAAGGCCCCAAGTTCCGGAGCGGTCAATCCAAGCACGCCGAGCACAAAGCCAAGCAAACCCATCAGAAAGCCAAATCGGATCAGAAGTTTCGAGCCGGTGATCACGGAGGCCGTGGCGAGCACGATGCCAAGCTGCAGCGCGGCAGCGGCATTGTCGAAGGTGTGCGACTGCTCCAGCGAATGGTCGCGCAATTCTTCTAAGGCCTTGGCGCGAGCGGCGATCGCATCTTTGCCGTCCTTGGGATCTTTGGCGAAGCGTGTCGCGTCACCTTGCAACTGCTTGACAAAAGCCGCGCGGCGATCATTCAGCGCTGGGTCTGTGCTAGGCTCGAACAGTTGCAGCATGCGCGATGTGTCTTCCGCCACCGTCTGGCGGGTGGATTTGCCCTGATACTGGCTCCACGCATCGGCTGCGAAAATTCCGTTCGTGCTGACCCGGATTTGCGCATGCTGCGCCTGCTGTTCGGTGACAGCCAGCAATGCCGCGAGAATTGCGATCAGAAGGGCGGCGTTTTTGTTGCCGTGGCTTGAGGCGTGTTCCGCATGCTCGTGGTGTTCAAGCGCTTCGCTCACAATGATCTCCGTTACTGCTGGTCGTCTTGCGGCTGGATTGTCGTCATGCCCCGGTGTAGCCTGCCACAGCTTGGCTTTCACAGGAAGAACGTAACTCAAAGCACAACCTCAACCGCCCAGTCACGTAACTATCATTTATGATATGAGTCGCTTGGGCAACAAAGTGCAAGGGACGCTGGACAAAGGCGTCAGCTTATCGTTTCATGAATGGGCTTACGTGGCAGGATGGTCGGTATGGAAAATGCATGATGTCACGCGGCCAATAATGGATGGTTGCTTCACGCCACACCAACCTCAGCGCTGCATGATCACGCGGTGCAAGTCCTGCGGTGCTGCGCGCACGCCTGGGATGATCTGAAATGGCACCCCGTGACCTGATGGGCGGCCTGCCGGATTTGGACAGTGGTGCGCCTGCCGGAGCCAACCTGGAATTCGACCCTGATTTCGGCGAATTGGGCCGCGCGGCCGCAGGTAAGCCTGAGCAGCAATATGGCGGGACGGTTATCCCCGCTGAAGAGCCGAATTGGAAAGAGGTGGCCAGTCTTGCTGATGCGTTGCTCGACCGCACCCGCGATATTCGTGTTCTTGTCCATCTCGCCGTCGCCCGGCTGCAACTTTCCGGGATTGCTGAATTTGTTACGGTGCTTGGTGCCATCCGTCAGCAACTTGAGCAACGCTGGGAATTCGTCCATCCGCAGCTTGACCCGGAAGACGACAACGACCCAACTTTTCGTTCAAATGCGCTTCTGCAGTTGGCTGACCCAGTTCGTGTGATGCGCGTTTTGCGCACCACGCCGCTGGCTGCCTCGCGCCGCGACGGTGCGGTGTCGTGGCGGACAATCAGCATATTCAACGGTGCGATTGAGACGGACGGCAACGACGAGAAAAAGACCGAGACTGTCATCCGCGCTGCGTTTTCTGATGCCGGTGCCGCAGCGTTGCGCACAAGACTTGAAGTATTTGAGGTGGCTGTCGCAGAGTTGGCTGGCATCGACGACGCGTTCAATACACACACTGGTTATGGGAATGGCCCTGACCTTTCTGCGTTGTCAAAGCAGTTCCGGGAAATGGCGCATTTCGTCAAAACCTACATGCCGGCTGAGGAGCTTGCTGAGGTAGCTGGGGAGGTGGGCGAAGAGCCTGTTGATGGTGAAGCAACGCCGACGGGGCAGCCAGCCCCGCGCGCAGGCTTCACGGCAGCATCGCTTGCGTCAATTAACACGCGCGAAGATGCCGTGCGTGTGCTTGAGTTGGTGTGCCGATACTATGAGACGCAAGAGCCATCGAGCCCGATGCCGTTGCTCATTCGCCGCGCGCTGAAGCTGGCCGGCAAGGGCTTCATGGAGATTTTGCAGGAGATTGCGCCGGATGGGCTGATGCAGGCGCAGAGTGTCGTCAAGTCACGTGATGAGTAACGCCTGAAGTTCGCTTTTTTTCTGCAACCCTTCGAGTATTGAAACGAGCAAAGCCATGGCCAAAGCCAGCAGTCAAAAATTCATCGCCCGCAACCGTGCTCCACGTGTGCAGATTGAATACGATGTCGAGACATACGGGGCGCAGAAAACGGTTCAGCTGCCTTTTGTGGTTGGCGTGATGTCCGACCTGTCGGGCAAGCCGACCGATCCGTTGCCCCCTGTCGCGGATCGCAAGATGCTGGAAATCGATGTCGACAATTTTGACGACCGTCTGAAGTCCATCAAGCCGCGTGCAGCTTTCACGGTGCCGAACACGTTGACAGGTGAGGGCAATCTCGCGGTTGATATCACGTTCGAGAGCATGGACGATTTTTCGCCGGCAGCAATTGCACGCAAGGTCGAGGGCCTGAACAAGTTGCTTGAGGCGCGCACGCAGCTCTCCAACTTGCTCACTTATATGGATGGCAAGACCGGGGCTGAAGAGTTGATCAACAAGGCGTTGAAGGACCCCTCCTTGCTTGCCACCTTGGCTGCGGCGCCAAAGGCCGGCGATACGCCAGCAGAAGGGGAGGGCTGAACCATGTCTGAGACGCAACGCTCGGCAGCTGCCGGCACGACGACACAAGAGTTCAGCGATTTCGCGGCGCTCATGAACCGCGAGTTCAAGCCAAAAAGCGACAGTGCCCGCCAAGCGGTGGAGTCAGCGGTGCAGACTTTGGCACAGCAGGCCTTGGCCAACACTGCGCTGGTTTCGGATGATGCGCTTCGCTCGATTGAACAGATGATCGCGGCGATTGATCGTAAGCTGACCGAGCAGGTTAATCTCATTCTGCACCACGAAGACTTCCAAGCGCTCGAGGCGGCGTGGCGCGGTCTGCACTACCTCGTCAATAACACCGAAACCGACGAGACACTGAAGATCAAGGTGTTCAACATTTCCAAGAAGGAAATGGGACGTACCCTCAAGAAGTTCCGTGGCACGGCATGGGACCAGAGTCCGATCTTTAAGAAAATCTACGAAGAAGAGTTTGGCCAGTTTGGTGGTGAGCCTTACGGGCTCCTGGTTGGCGATTACTATTTTGACCACAGCCCGCAGGATGTGCAGTTGCTTGGAGATTTGGCGCAGGTTGCTGCGGGAGCCCACGCACCGTTCCTCGCCGCTGGTGCTCCAACCGTCATGCAGATGGACAGCTGGAGCGAGCTTTCCAACCCACGCGATCTGACCAAAATCTTCCAAACGCCGGAATATGCCGCTTGGCGCTCGCTGCGTGAAAGCGATGATGCGCGCTACCTTGGCCTGACCATGCCACGCTTCCTGTCGCGGCTGCCTTACGGTGCCAAGACAGAGCCGGTTGATGAGTTTGCGTTCGAGGAAGATACGTCGGGGCCGGATGGGTCAGGCTACACTTGGTCGAACTCGGCATACGCGATGGCCACGAACATCACTCGCGCATTCAAGCTTTATGGATGGACCAGCAACATTCGTGGCATCGAGAGTGGTGGTGCGGTGGAAGGACTGCCAACTCATACCTTCCCGACGGACGATGGTGGCGTTGCGATGCAGTGCCCCACAGAAATTGCCATTTCCGACCGGCGTGAGGCGGAGTTGGCGAAGAACGGTTTCATGCCGCTGATCCACAAGAAGAACTCTGACTTTGCGGCGTTCATTGGTGCGCAATCGCTGCAAAAACCGCAGGAATATGACGACCCTGCAGCGACCGCTAACGCCAATCTGGCGGCGCGACTGCCATATTTGTTCGCTAGCTGCCGCTTCGCGCATTATTTGAAATGCATGGTGCGTGATAAAATCGGTAGCTCCATGACCAGGCCGCAGCTGCAAACCTGGCTGCAGAACTGGCTGAACCAGTTCATCGACGGCTCGCCGGGAAGTTCGCTCGATGAATACAAGGCCACCCACCCGCTGGCCGAAGGCACGGTGCTGATCGAGGAGGATGAATCAAATCCCGGTTACTACAGTTCAAAAATATTCCTCAAGCCACATTATCAGCTCGAAGGCTTGACGGTGTCGCTGCGTCTTGTCTCACGGATGCCCAAATAAACTGCTCCCTGTAAAGCCGTGTGGTTGCATGGCCTTTGCAGATATTTACCCTGGTTCACCGGCTGCCCGGGTATTCAAGCCCGGCTCTCTCTTGGAAGGAAGTAAGTCATGGCAATCGACTCATATATGGCGTTCCAGCTCTACTCGAACAGCAAGTACATGGTCGCCCCGACCGCAAACGGCCAATGGCTGAATGCAGAGTCGCAGGTGGACTTCAAAAGCAACGTCCAAGACACGCTATTCCTGCAACCGAGCAAACTCGCTCAAGGTACCGTGTTTGAAGTTGAGGATTATAGCTTCGACATTGAGCAGACGCTCAACATCGGCAGCCAGAGCAGCGGCGCCGGCGCTGGCAAGGTGACGTTCAACCCGTTCTCGATCACCCGCAAGATCGACAAGGCTTCGCCGATCTTCTTCGAAATGGCATGCTCAGGCGTTCCGTTCCAGTCGGTGGTGCTGGCACTGCGCAAGAGCTCCGGCACTGGCTCGGCGGGCAGCTTCTTCCTGCGCTTCGACTTCAAGCTCGTCGCGGTCAAGACGATCTCGTGGGCGCATGATGATGAGTCGCCGAAGGAGACCGTGACGTTTGAATATGGTGGTCTGCAGGTGCGTTACTGCCAGCAGAAGGTCGACGGTTCGCTGATGTCGCCCGTTCCTGGCGGCTGGAACCGCGTGCGCAACATGCCTGATCAGAGCGCTGACGCACTGGCCACGTCATAGTGCAAAAGCCTACCTCCCCGGCCCTGGAGATCCTCCGGGCCGGGGGACCGCGTGCCGCCCTCGAGGAGTTGAAGAAAGAGGTGCGCAAGGCCCCGCGCGATGTGGGGCTGCGCGTATTTCTTTTTCAACTGTTCTGTATCTTCGGCGAATGGGATCGTGCGCTGACACAACTCAGCGTGACGTCCGAATTGGATCCGTTAGCGCTTCCAATGGCGCAGACATATCGTGCTGTCATCCGCTGCGAAATGCTGCGGGAACGGGTGTTCGAGGGCAAACGCTCAGCTACTTTGCTCGGTGAGCCAGCGCGATGGATGTCATTGCTTGTTGAGGCCAATCGCGTGTTGGCCACTGGTGCTGAGGCAGAGGCTGCCGCACTGCGTGATGCTGCGTTTGAGGAAGCCCCCGAAGTCACCGGCGAGATTGATGGCCGCCGCTTCACCTTCATCGGCGATGCCGACCCACGTCTTGGGCCACTGCTGGAAGCGATCGTCGAGGGTAAATATTACTGGGTGCCGTTTGGCCGCATCAGCAAGCTTATCATCGAGCCGCCTGCTGACTTGCGAGATCAGGTGTGGATGCCCGCGCAGTTCACATGGAGCAGTGGCGGTGAGAGCATGGGCTTCATCCCTACCCGCTATCCACTCTCACAAGCAGCCTCCGAAGAGGTGGCACTGGCGCGTCGCACCGAATGGCGCGACAGCGAGCAATGGCCTCTCGGGCTTGGTCAGCGCATGATCGCCAGTGATGGTGATGACGTGGCAATCATGGATTTGCGCAAACTTGTGATCGACCTGCAACCTTCCACCAACGAAGCCTAAGCATGGCCGATCCCAATCGCCATGACAGGCTGCAACCCTCGCTGCTTGACCGGCTGACAGACAATGCGCCAGAAGCCAAACGGGAATCGCTCGACCAGCAGGTGCTGACCATGCAGCAATTGCGTGCGGGCGTTTTGCGCGACCTTGCATGGTTGCTCAACACTACCAATCTTGAGGCGGTCGATGATCTCGACGGGCTTAAACTCGTGTCAGCATCGACGCTGAATTACGGCGTGCCGGGCTTCACCGGTTCTGTTGCGTCCACAGACCGGGTGGGCGGTCTTGAGCAGGCGCTCGCCACCGCCATCCGGCAGTTCGAGCCGCGTATCAAGCCCGGCACGGTTCGCGTTCGCGCCCGCGAGCAGGGCGGCGCGAGTGGCCCA
Organism: uncultured Rhodospirillales bacterium; assembly: GCA_903823665.1. Classification (GTDB taxonomy): domain Bacteria; phylum Pseudomonadota; class Alphaproteobacteria; order Acetobacterales; family Acetobacteraceae; genus CAIQQQ01. The sequence goes on along the minus strand of CAIJTR010000140.1, from coordinate 3,355 downwards.
AAGCTCGTATTTGAAATCCAGGGTGAGCTTTGGGCGCAGCCGGTGCCTCAGCAATTGTTTCTGGAAACATCTGTGGATATCACGACCCGCCTTACCGTTGTCACCGAAGCCAGGATGCGAGGCTGATGGACCCAAGGCTCCTACGGCTTTACGAGACTGAACTCGCGTTTGTGCGGGAGATGGGAACTGAGTTTGCGGCAGAGTATCCCAAGATCGCCAGCCGCCTTGATCTTGGCAACACCGAGGTGGCAGACCCGTATGTCGAGCGGCTGCTTGAGGGCTTTGCATTTCTGACCGCTCGCATTCAGCTGAAGATGGAGGCGGAGTTTCCGACCTTCACGCAGTCCTTGCTGCAAATGGTCTATCCGCATTATCTGGCCCCGACGCCTTCCATGGCCGTTGTGCGGTTTCGCACCGACCCGGCGGCCATTCGCGGCATTCCGCAAGGTGCGGTTCTGCCAGCGGGCACAGCGTTGCGCAGTCTGCTTGGCACGCAGGATCAAACCAACTGCGAGTTCCGCACCGGGCACGCCGTGCAATTGCTGCCGATCGAGATTTCCGAGGCTGAATATATCAGCTCCCCGGCCGCCGTGGCGGCACTCGGTCTGCCGGACCAGCGCGGGGTGAAGGCGGCCATTCGGTTGCGGTTAAAGGCGGACGGTGATCTCACCTTCAACAAGATCGCGCTCGAGAAGCTCACCATGTTTCTCGGAGGCCCCGAGGGCAGCCGGTCCAAACTTTATGAGCAATTGGTCGCCAATGTAGCCAGCATCCACGTTCGCCCGAGCACGCGACCGGTGCCGTGGCAGGAGCGGTTGCCGCCGTCGGCGCTGCACGGCATCGGCTTTGACGAGAGCGAGGCGCTGCTGCCGCCCGCGGCGCAATCCTTCGATGGCTACCGGCTGCTGCAAGAATATTACGCGATGCCGGAGCGCTTCTTGTTTGTGGAACTGGATGGCCTTGACCGTTCGTCAATCCGCTGTGCGAGCGGCGAGATGGACGTCGTCATCTTGCTCAACCGCAGCGAGCCGTCGCTTTCCAGTGGCTTCGGCCCGGATCATCTGGCGCTGTTCTGCGCGCCCGCGATCAACCTGTTCCCCTATCGCTCTGACCGCATCAACATCACCGAGCGCGAGGCTGAGCATCTGATCGTGCCTAATCGGATGCGCCCGCTCGATTACGAGGTGTTCAGCGTTCGGAGCGTCGAAGGGTTCTCCGCCGATGGCAGCGCAGGCCGGAATTTCCTGCCCTTTTATGCAGCGAATGACCTAAGTCGGAACCCCGGTCATCGCAGCTACTACATGCTGCGCCGTCAGCCGCGCCAATTGTCGTCACGCAGCAGGCAGCGCGGCCCACGTTCGAGTTACCTTGGCCACGAGACGATGATCTCGCTGGTTGATCCCGACACGTCGTTGCTGGATGACAATATCCGCCAGCTCGGGCTCGAGCTTATGTGCACCAATCGCGATCTGGCGTTGTCGATGCCGGTTGGAAAGCAGCACACTGATTTCACCATGGCCGTTGCTGCACCGATTTCGTCGGTGCGGTGCGTGGTGGGGCCCACGGCTCCCCGGCCATGCCGAACGGATGGCGATTATGCGTGGCGTTTTATCTCGCATCTTGGGCTGAACTATCTGAGCCTGACGGACAGCGACGAGAGTCAGGGCGCTGCCGCCTTGCGCGAATTGCTGCGGCTTTACGTGCCGTCCACCACCTCGCTGGCAGCACGTCAGCTGGAATCGTTGCTGTCGGTGGAGACGCATCCCATTGTCCGTCGTATTCCCGGTCGCGGCCCGATTTCGGTCGGGCGTGGACTTGAGATCACGTTGCTGATGGATGAAGGCAGCTTCGGCGGCGCGGGTGGAATATTGTTGGCCGCGGTGCTGGATCGGTTCTTCGCCAAATATGTCTCGATCAATGCGTTCACCGAGACGGTTCTGCGCAGCCCCGAGCGAGGGGAGGTGATGCGATGGCCGATGCAGCTTGGCAACCGCCCAGTGTTGTAGCGTCCGGTCCTGTCGAAACGCCGCCCGATGAACAGCCATCTGCGGTGTCTCCGGCTTTGCAGGCACTTTTGGAGAGTTTGGAAGCCAACCCGTCGGCGCACGGTTTTTATCAGGTGATGCGGCTGTTGGAGCGGCTGACCCCGGATCGCCCCCGCCTAGGGCGTTCGGCTCGTCCAAAGCATGACATTTTGCGGCTGGCGCAGGAGCCTTCCTCGATTTTTGCACCTTCTTCGCTGGCCGCGCTCGAAGCTTCAGCCAATGACCGGCCTGCGCGATTGCTGGTGCATTTCTTCGGCCTATTCGGCCCGGACGGCCCGCTGCCGCTGCACCTGACAGATTATGCGCGCGACCGCAGGCGTAATCATCGTGACCCGAGTTTCCAGCGCTTTGCCGATATTTTCCACCATCGCGCGCTGTCACTGTTCTGGCGTGCCTGGGCGGATGTGCGTCCGACGGTGAGCTTTGATCGGCCCGCGGAGGACCGTTTCAAAACCTATGCCGGCGCGTTGATGGGCCTCGGTCAGGAGGCGTTGCTCGAACGCGATGCGATGCCTGATCTGACCAAGCTGCATTTTACCGGATTATTTGCTAATCAGACGCGCCATGCCTCCGGCCTTGCCTCGATATTGTCGTCGTTTTTCACCATGCCGGTGCGGGTTGAATGCTTCATCGGTGCGTGGCTCACGATGCCGAAATCGGACTGCTCCGCCCTTGGTGTCGGCCCTAGAACTGGAACGCTGGGCCAAAGCGTCCTTTTGGGTTCAAGCGTCTGGACCCGTCAGCACAAATTTCGCGTCATCTTGGGGCCGTTGAGCCTGAAGGACTATGAGCGTCTGCTGCCCGGCGGCATCAGCTTTCGGCGACTGATCGCAATCGTTCGCAACTACACGGGCGATACGATGTTGTGGGACGTCAATCTGATGCTGCGCGAGGAGGAGGTTCCGCCGATGAAGCTCGGGCAGCAGGGCTCTCTTGGTTGGACAACATGGCTGCAGCCGCGTCGCAAAACCTCTTCTGCCACCGATCTTTATCTCGACATGAGTGCCGACAGTCTCGCCCGCAAACTAGACTCTAAACTTCCTGCTTCCAGCACCATAGGTGAATTCGCATGACCGAAATCAGTCGCGCTGCCCTGTTCGGAAAGCTCAACCCGATTGCGTATAAGGCCATCGAGGGCGCCACGGTGTTCTGCAAGCTGCGAGGCAATCCATATGTGGAGCTGGTGCATTGGCTGCAGCAGATTTTACAGGCGCAGGACAGCGATCTTCACCGCGTTGCCCGGCATTTTGAACTCGACGCATCGAAACTGGCTTCGGACATCACCATGAGCCTTGATCGGCTGCCGCGCG
>CAIJTR010000139.1 GCA_903823665.1 uncultured Rhodospirillales bacterium | reverse complement strand
AGTTGCGCGTGTGGCGCGACCAGCGTGCCGGGTTGCGTGCCCGGGCTTGGGTGTAGAGCTCATGGCGCGCTTTCAAGATCTGCACGTCAAGGCCGGCATGTCGCTGGGCAGGGCTCACGTATTGGATACCGCTGTGGCGGTGATCGATGTTGTACCACTGCACGAAGTGGGCGCCCCAGGTACGTGCGGCCGCCAGGTCGGGGAATCCTTTCAGCGGGAATTCTGGCCGATACTTCGCCGTGCGGAACAGCGACTCGCCAAATGCGTTGTCATCGCTCACCCGCGGGCGAGAGTACGACGGCTTGATGCCCAGCCAGTGCAGCATCGCCAGCACCGTGGTTGCCTTGAGGGTCGCGCCATTGTCACCATGCAGGACCGGTCTTTTCTCCATGGCGGCGATCCCTTCGGACAGTGCGGTGCGTTTGACGAGATGCGCGGCATGGTCGCCGTTATCGGTGTCGTGGATCTCCCAGCCAACGACCTTGCGGCTGTAGAGATCCAGGATCAGATACAGATAGAACCAGCGCCCAGCGACATCGGACGGCAAGTACGTCATGTCCCAGCACCAGACCTGACCGGGTGCCGTGGCAATGTGCGTGCTGGGCGGGCGACCGCTCCGCGGCGCCTTGGCGCGACCACGGTGCATCATCTGGCTGTTCTGGCGAAGAATGCGCAGGAAGGTCGACTCGCTTGCGACGTAGGTCCCTTCGTCGGCCAGCATCGGCACGATGCGCGCCGGCGGCTTGTCAGCGAAGCGCGGCTCGTTGGCGACCCGCAGGACTTCGGCGCGCTCCTCGTCGCTGAGGGCGTGGCTCGGCAGCGGGCGTTCAGCTGCCGGCCGGCGGTCGCCGGCGACCAGACCCGGTCCGGATTTCCAGCGCTGGAGCGTCCGCACGCTGATGCCGGCCAGCTCGCAAGCGACGTCGAGTCTGGGACCCGCCCGATGCGCGGTGTCGATATGTTGGGCGGTCATTTGGCGATCTTCGAGTCCGATCATTCGTCCTCGCCCCTGTTGAAGATCGCCTCGAGTTTTTTTGAGAGCACCAACAGGGCAGCGGTTTCCGCCAGCGCCTTCTCCTTCCGGCGCAGCTCGCGCTCCAGTTCTTTGATCCGTCGCCGATCATGCTTGGTCTCCGACGGGCTGGCCCGAGACTCCTCCGGCGCCGCCAGGGCCTGGATCGCCGCAGTACGCCACTCGTCGAGCATCTGCGGGAACACCCCGTTGCTGCGGCACCAGGCGCTCTTGCTGGCCTCGTCCATGGCCGCCGTGGCGACCACCGCTTCCATGCGCGCAGCCGCCGTCCAAGTGCGTTCAGTTGCCGGTCGGGCCAGGCGCTCACTGCGCCAACGCTCCAGAGTGGCAGCACTCACACTGATCTCCCGCGCCACGACATCAACTGGCGCACTCTCCGGCGGCAGCAACCTCGCCACCGCCCTGTCTTTGAAACCCTGTCCGTATCGAGCCACGTCGTCCTTCCATCATCGCCCCAGATTGGTGAATTCTATCGGGGCGACAACTACTCTGACGCAGGGGGAGTCCTCCACGGTTGATGTTGCCCCCTCTGGAGGTAACATCGGTAGTAGCGATGTTACCTCCAGAGGGGGCAATCCCTACACCCTCATCATTAGTGAGTCGGGGCTGTACCGACTTGTTGGCAATAGTCGCAAGAAGGCTGCGAAGGAATTTTGGGACTGGGTTTGCGAAAAAGTGCTGCCGGAAATCCGCAAGACTGGGAGAGGGGTATCTCTTTCTTTATTATATCAAGTATTTTTAATCTTGCATCTTTTGCCCTGTCCAAGGCCT
>CAIJTR010000138.1 GCA_903823665.1 uncultured Rhodospirillales bacterium | reverse complement strand
GGTCTGGCCAGCAAGTCCGGCATCGCCACTCTGCTGTGTGCCATCCGCGTTCAGGTCGTTGAACACCGTGCCAGAGATCGTCGAAGGCGCATACACACCAGCATCGACGCCAGTGACAGCGGTGCTTGCCAGTGTGATCGCAGAACTGGTGCCGTTGCCGTTGACGGCGCTGTTAGGCAGCGATGTGCTGGTGCCAGTGGACGAATAATGATCACCAGTCGGAGCTGCGAATTGTACGTTATAGCTGCCGTAAGCCACATTGCCGAAGCTGTAGGAACCATCCGATCCCGTGGTGGTGGTGGATACTACAGCCCCACCCGAAAGCAGTTCAACGGTTTGGCCAGACAAACCGGCATCGCCTGCCTGCTGACTGCCGTCGGCATTCTGATCGACAAACTCAACGCCTGAGATGGTGCCAACCTGCACCACCGTCGCGCTTGCGCTGGCCGTGCTGTTGAAGATGGTGGAGGCGGGGGTCACCGGAATGGTGTCGTCAATTGACGGCGTCAAACCATCGAGCGTCTGCGTGTTGCTGATCAGGTTCAGGTCAACGATCTGGCTGTGATAAGCTGAGATGAACAGGTTGCCCTTGCTATCCGACGAAATCCCATCGAGTGCGGCACCGTTGTCAACATTGAACGTTTTAACGACCTGCAGCGTGGTCGGGTTGATTTCAATGAGATTTTGGCTGCCCCCATTGAGCACCGACGCAAACAGATTTCCTGAATAGCTGTCATAGGCCAGGCCATCGACGGGACCAATATTGGCAGAACTGCGCAGTATTGCGCCAGTGTTTGTGTCAACCTGAACAACTTCCCCGCTACCTTGCGTGTTGTAAGGTGTCGCGTTCACACCATAATTGGCAAACAACTGCCCATTGGCACTATCGACAGCGAGGCCTGCAAACCCGCTGCTTCCTGTGTTTTGCACAACCAACCGGTTGGTGTTAGTGCTGAGATTGTAATCGAAAAGGCTCTGATGGCCGTTGTAAGTAGAGTTAAAATAGACCTGCGTATCGTCAGCGCTGATCGCAAGATCGTCCTGTCCAAGCCCGGATGCCAGGATCGTGTTGACGCCGGTGTTGATATTGTATTCCGAGAGGCCATACGCTCCCTTGCCGTCGGATTGGCCGGTGTAAATCAGATCACCCTTGCCATCGAAGACGACGCTGTCCTGCTGGTTGGCCAACGTTCCGAACTGCGTCACCACGCCGGTGGTGATGTCGTCCTGATATAGGAAGCCCTTACCAGCGCTATTCAGCACGTTGCTTGTGCCGTAGACGATCGTGTCTGGGCTCGCGTTTTGATACGTAATGTCAGCCGTCGGCGTCAGCACCTGCCCGTTGGTGGCAGTGCTCGCAACTGTTGCCTGATAGGTCACGACGATCGGCTTGGCAGATACCGCGATAGTGCTGGCAAACGACAGTGAGAAACCGGTTCCAGACGCCGTGGGCGTAACCGTTTCACCGAGCGCATTGGGATCGGTGGTTGATACCGAGCCTGAGACGAGGGTGAGCCCCGCTCCAAGGTTGACCATCAAATCCGCCGCGCTGGCACCTGCCGTGGCGGCCGCCGCTGGATCGATCGTGATGGCGTAGGTGATCACTGAGCCCGGTCCGATGGACTGGCTCGAAGACCCAACCTGGGACATCGAAATGTTGAGCTTCGGAAGAACGGACCCGGACGTCGCCATTTTATGCGCCTTCAAAGACAAATCGAGCCACCGACAAGCCCTGTGGGAAAATCCACACCTGACCCCGGTCGATCATCGAAATTACTATTAATATGATTGCTCAAAAGCAAGCGAATCACACAAAACTTTACCAATCTTTTCTTTTAGTATCTCTTAATTTAACAATGTTTTTAAGAATTTTGTAAGTATAATAAACATTTAAGTCTCACAATGACGACAACAATCTTTTGAGATTGTTCCGTTCCAGTAGGTATTGCCTCGTCTGGCCCAATGCTTTCGACCGGCGTAGTCTAAGAGGGCAAGGTGGGATACCGTGCCATTCTCTTTCCCGCCCATTGCCCCGCACAGGACACCCCGATGCAGAACAGCGAAAAAATCTGGACCCACGTTGAAGCCAAGCGCGAGCCTTTCATTCAACTCGCAGACACCGTCTGGGGCATGCCGGAGACCTGTTACACTGAGGTTCGCTCGTGCGCCGAGCATTTGGCCGAGATGCAGCGCCAAGGCTTCAGGGTGACAGAGAATGTGGCCGGCATTCCAACTGCCCTTATGGGTGAAGCTGGGGAAGACGGTCCAGTGATAGCGATTCTTGGCGAATATGACGCACTCCCAGGCCTCAGCCAGGAAGCGGGCGTGGCCGAATACCGTCCTATGCCTGGCCAGAGCAACGGCCATGGCTGCGGCCATAATTTGCTCGGCTCAGCAGCCCTGCTCGCCGCCACCGCGGTGAAAGACTGGATGGCCGAGAACGGCATCAAAGGCCGTGTACGTTATTACGGCTGCCCAGCCGAGGAGGGCGGTGCCGCCAAGGCGTTCATGGTCCGTGCCGGTGCATTTGACGATGTCGACATCGCCATCACCTGGCACCCCAACGCCTTCTTCGAGGTGGCCGACGCCCTCTCGCTCGCCAACACCCGGATCGACTTCACGTTCCATGGCCGCGCCTCACACGCCGCAGCCAGCCCTCACTTGGGCCGTTCCGCACTCGATGCGGTGGAGTTGATGAATGTCAGCGTGAACTACATGCGTGAGCATATGCCGTCAGACGCGCGCATTCATTACGCTATGATCGACAGCGGCGGCATCGCACCCAACGTGGTGCAGGCCCGTGCCCGCGTGCGCTACTCGGTTCGCGCCATCGACCTGCCACAAATGCTCGAATTGCTGGAGCGCGTGAAGAACTGCGCCCGTGGGGCAGCCCTGATGACCGACACCAAAGTGGAGATCGAGGTGCTCTCAGCCGTCTCCAACCTGCTCGCCAACGAGCCGCTGGAGCAGGCCATGCAGGAAGTGTTCGACCGCCTCGGCACGCCTGAATATGACGAGCAGGACCGTGATTTCGCCCGCCAGATTCAGGCCACGCTGTCTGCCGGAGACATCGCCAACGCCTTCAAGCGCAGCGGTGTGAAGGCCAAGCAGGGCATGATGATCCATGATCACGTGAAGCCCCGCCACGTCACCGGCGTGCCAATGATCGGCTCCACCGATGTGGGCGATGTCAGCTGGGTCGTCCCCACCGTGCAGGCCCACGCCGCCACATACGCCATCGGCACGCCTGGCCATTCCTGGCAGCTGACGGCGCAGGGAAAATCCCCAATCGCACACAAAGGCATGATCCACGTGGCCAAGGTGATGGCCGCCACCGCGGTTGCCGCCATCGAAGACCCCACCCTCATCGCCCGCGCCAAAGCCGACCTCGCTGAGCGCACCGCAGGCACGCCTTATGTCTGCCCGATTCCCGAAGGCGTGGAGCCACCGCTGGCCGCCATGGCGATGGCGTCGGGGAGCTAAAAATATGCGTCACATTGCTTTGGCCGATGGTTCTGAAATTTCCGTCATCGGCCAAGGCACCTGGCACATGGGAGAGCGCGGGGCTGATCGTGCTGCCGAGGCCAGCGCCCTCCAACTCGGCCTAGACCTTGGCATGACGCTGATTGACACCGCCGAGATGTATGCCGAGGGAGGCTCGGAGGAAGTCGTTGCCACCGCCATCGCCGGGCGACGAGACGAGGTGTTCCTCGTCTCGAAGGCGTATCCTCAAAATACTGGGCGCGGCCGGGCCAAACGCGCCTGCGAGGCCAGCCTCAAGCGTCTCGGCACCGATCGTCTTGATCTCTATCTCCTTCACTGGCGCGGCGGGGTGCCTTTGTCTGAGACGGTGGAGGCATTCGAGGCACTGATCGCCGAGGGCAAAATCCGCCGTTGGGGTGTGTCAAACCTCGATCCGGCGGACATGAACGAACTGCTCGCCGCCGCCGGCGGCAACGCCTGCGCCATCAATCAGGTGCTCTATAACCCTGAGCATCGCGGCATCGAGTTTGATCTGCTACCGTGGTGCGCCAGCCACGCCATTCCCATGATGGCGTATTCACCCGTGGGCCAAGGCGGACGATTGCTGCGCAACGCGGCTCTTGAAGCCGTGGCCACCCGCCACAACGCAACACCCGCGCAAATCGCACTGGCCTGGGCCATTCGTCACCCAAACATTGTGGTAATCCCGAAGGCGACGAATCTCGATCATGTGCGAGACAACGCAGCCGCAGCCGATCTAAGTCTCAGCCCCGCCGACCTCGCCGAGATCGACACGGCATATGCACCGCCCAAACGCGCCGTTCCGCTGGCAATGCTCTGAAGAAAAAATCCGCTAAGCGTCCTCCAACACCCGCCCCCGCGCCGATACAGGCGGTAAGTTCGGGATCAAACAATCCGGCAAGCGCTTCGGGGCCGACGGCGGCAACGGGTGCGGTGCCACTGGTTTGGGCTCATCGCCCGGCCAAGCACCACGATCCGGCCTACGCAGTACGATCAATTCGCGCACGGCCACTGCCAGCGGCACACCGAAGGTCAGCAACCCGCTCAATAAAAACTGCGTTCCAGCCTGCATGGCAATCTCCTGGACAGACAAGGATCACACACCGAACTGGCCCGGTTTTTCAAGACAAACCTGCGGCAACCTCGATCAAACACGCCGTTATCTCCGCCCCCAGCAACACTACCGCCCAGAAGATATACATCCACAACAGCGCAATCGGGATGCCCGCCAGCGCACCATAGATCGCGCTGTAGGAGGCAAACTGCGCCACATAGATGCCAAATCCGAATTTGAGCAGTTCCAGCAACAGTGACGCCACGACCGCCCCCACCAGACAGGCATGCCAGGGCTGCCGACGGTTGGGGATCGCCCAATACAGCAGCATCAAAACCCCTATCGTCAGCACCGGGGCCACCAGATGGCCGGACCATGTCGCCCACCCAGCGGAATGGCCATGTTTGTTCGACCAAAGCCCAAGGCCTGCCAATGTCCGATCAATTGATCCGGTCACCGAAAGTGCGACACCCAGCAGAATCGGCCCCAGCGTCAGCACGCTCCAATATGCCAGCACGCGCTGACCCCAACGGCGCGGCGCATGCACGCGGAATATGAAGTGCATGTGCTCCTCCACAGTCGCCAGCAGCAGAATGGAGGTGACAATCAGCGCCACCACGCCAATGGCCGTGCTCTGCGCTGCATGGCCCGCAACCGTTGTGAACCACTCACCGGCGTCTTTGCCGAGATCAGGTGCGAGATTTTCAACCAACAGCATCAAGAGCCGGTCCCGGCCTCCGCTGAACTGCGGAAATCCGGAAAATACCACCAGCACAATGGCCGTCAGCGGCACCATGGAGACAATTGTGGTGTAGCTGAGTGCGCTGGCACCTATCAGGCAGCGATCAAGCATGAACCGCTGAAACACCGCACGTGCAAGCGTCTCAAGGCGAATGGCGTAGGCGGACAGACGGGGCGGGATTGGCATACGCATTCCCCCCATCGTGCTGCCAAATCGGCCTATTGCGGAAGCGAAACCCGCACGCCCTGGCCACCCTCGGGCAGCGGAACCATGTCAAGCGCCAAACCGTTCTGTGTGCCCCAATCGACAAACGCGACCCAAACGGCGTGCGCCGTGTCACTTTCAAGTCGCACGTCACGCTCCGGCCCTTTTGACCCATCAAATTCTGGGGTGACCGGGAACGGCACCAGCGACTCGAGGCCGGGCTGGCCCTTCTTTGCCTTCGCCAGCTTGCCGATGCGAACGGCGATGGCAGTCTTCATATTTGTGAAATAGGCCTCGGCGCGCGGAATGCGATTGGCCATCCGCTCCGCCTCCTCCCGCGCCACACGGTCACGCATGGCCTGCACATAGGCCTGCTGTTTCGCCGAACCGGCGGCTTTCTGCTTCGTGAGGCGATCGTCAAGGCTGTCAGACATTCAAGAACCTTCGAAGTGCAATCAAATTGTTCGATAAACCAAAATGCCGCCGCACACCATGCACCCGGCCAGCCTTTGGCGCGAGGGTGGCCTGCAGAAAAGCTGGGATCGGGAAACACTCACACAGCAGCACCACCTGTCAGATCCGCCATTGCCGCATTCACCAGCTGGCTGTCACGCGGCGACCCCGCCCTAGCGCGAATGTCCCGCCACAGTAAGGAAAGTGCGTGTGCTGCAGGCCAACGCTCAACTTTTGTCCCTGCACTAACGAGCAAACCATCAAGCATCTCGATGCTGATCCCGTTCAGATGCATTTGCCACGCGAGGCTCTGCGCCATCGCATCGGCCGGGCGCACGCCAAAAACCTTCCTTGTTCCCATCGCCAGATCACAGCCAAAATCAAATGCGCCTGCCATCATCTCCATCACCTCCGGCGTTGCGATGGCAAGCTTGGGCACCAGCGAGAATCCGGCGGCTCGATCGAACTGATAATTCGCATCAGCGAACATCATGCCGCCGCCGTGATGGCTGAACAGCCGCAGATCACGCGCCAGAACCGGCCAGTTCGCCGATATGCCAACACCGGCATTGGCCATCAGGTAAACCATCACATCAAATTGGCCACCGCATGCCTGCGCCATCAAATACGATTGACGGGCGGAGTATGCGGCCAACCACGCGACGTCCCGCCCGGCGAACTCCGGGCTCAGATCATCCTCAACCACCACATGCTCAGTCAGCAGCGTCTGCTGGACCATATTGGTATCCACGTCGCGCCGAGCAGGCAGGCTTTGCATGACCGAGGGATACAGCGCCCGCAGCGTTGCCAACCCCTCCGTCTCAGCCACGGCGGCGATCGTCGCACCGAGCGTGGGTGGCAGATGCAGCACCGCCGCCTCAACCGAGGGAAGTCCTGTCTCCGGCCCACAATTGCGCCAAATATGGGCGAACACAGTCGCATCGTGATCCTGCAGCCCCAAAGCACGCAGCGGCTCTGGGGAACCCAAAACCGGAGGAATCCGCCCAGACACACACACCGCCACACGCAGCTTGCCGGCTGACAACGTTGAGGGACGCGGCCGGGCATGGGCCACACCGGCCGCCACATCCGCGGGACGCGACAGGTCAAGTTCCGCCGGCAGTGCAAAGCGACCGCGCACCAACTCGGCAACAAAATTAAAGCAGGCCTGATCGGCCACCCGCGCAATTTGCAGCAACGCGCAGACCGATTCTGCCGAAAGCTCGTGGAAATGCTCCGGGTTGGCGAAGGCGCGGTTGAGGTAAAGCCGAAGGGCCACACGCAGTTCGGCCACCCGCTCGGATGTCCCCGGCGTCTCAACCAGCAGCGGCACCAGCCCCACTCTGCCAGCCGCCACACAGGCTGAAATCTGCAGCGCCATCTTGTCAGAGCCCACACTTTCCCCCGCCAACCTCGCCGCCACGGCACGCGCGGTGCCGGAGGGTGCAGAAGGCAGTGCTGCTAGAACAAGTGCCGCGAATGGCTCACCGGGCAGCACATTTGCCATCGCCGCCGCAATCGCCGGACGCCAATCCTCCCCGCCAGGGTCGCGCTCGGCCAGCAGCATCCCGATCATCGCTGCCTGCTCCACCGCTGGGGCCTGTGACGCCAGTGCTGCCGTGATACCGGCAAATTCAGGCTCGGCCAGGGTGAAATCCACCGACAGATCCCGCCAGAGCAATGCAGCCTGATCCAGGTGGCCTGTGCGTACTAACAACGCCGCCCGTGTCAGGCGCAGAGACGCAGAATCCCGCCCCGGCATGCTGGCAGCGGCCAGGGCATCCTCGATCTGCCCACTTGCCGCCAGGACATGGGCAAACCGCGCCAGCTGATTGGCCGAACCCTGCACGGGCAAGCCAGCCGCCCGCCACCGCGTCACCGCCTCCGCCCACTGGCCCCGCTCGGAGCAGATCTCAGCCAAACGCAGCGACAGCCAGCTCTCGCCGGGGAAGCGCTGACACGCACGGCGCAGCACGGTCTGCGCCATGTCCGTCCGCCCCATGACCAACAGCGTGTCAACCAGCCCGGTGCACGATGCCGGCGCATGCGGAAACCGCTCGTACAGCGTCACCGCCTCGGCCAGCGCATCATGCAGCTGCCCGGCATCACACAGCCGCGCCACCCGGGCGAAACCGGCGGTGAGCAGACTGTTCTGGATCTCCTGTGGTCCCGCCAAAACTCTGCTGTCCAATCGTGATCAATACCTAGTCGGTCGTATCACAAGCAGCGCCAGAATATCACTCCAGACCGTCACCAGCCGGATTGACAGCCTGCGCATGGCGGCCAATCGTGCGATGCAGCATGGAAAAGCCGCATGGACAGCTATCTCCGCCCCGCTGATCTGGCAACCGCCCTGCACGCACTTGGTGCCGCTCGGTTCCGCGTCGTGGCCGGTGCTACTGATTACTATCCCCAGATCGCCAGCGCACGCACAGACGAGCGTATGCTCGACATCACCGCCCTCCCCGACCTGCGTGGCATCGAACGGCACCCAACTGGCTGGCGCATTGGCTGCCTCGCCACCTGGAGCGACGTGGTGGCAAGCCCGCTCCCACCAGCATTCGACGGTCTGAAACAGGCAGCACGTCAGGTCGGTGGCCGCCAGATTCAAAACGCAGGCACGCTTGCCGGCAATATCTGCAACGCCAGCCCAGCGGCCGACGGCGTCCCCTGCCTGCTGGCGCTCGACGCCTCAGTTGAACTCGCTAGCGCACGCGGACGGCGCATCCTCAAACTTGCGGACTTCATCCAAGGCCCCCGCCGCACCGCCCTCAGGCCAGACGAAATGCTGCTCGCCCTCCACATCCCCGAGCATGGCGGTGTCAGCCGCTTCGAGAAACTCGGTGCCCGCGCCTACCTCGTCATCTCCATCGCCATGGTTGCCGTCTGGGCAAAACTGGAAGCAGGCCGCATCGCAGAGGCCCGCATCGCCGTCGGAGCCTGCGGCCCGGTCGCCACAAGGCTTCCAGAACTCGAAGCGTCCCTCATCGGCCAAGAGCCCACCCACGCCACCATCGAGCCGCACCACCTCACCCCCCTCCGCCCCATCGACGACGTCCGAGCCCCCGCCACCTACCGCCGCCATGCCGCGGAAGAACTCATCCGACGCACGATTACATCGCTCACAACCTCATCCGAGCTCGCTGCATGAGCGCTGCCGCCATGCCCACGCAGCTGGAAATGCGATACGCTATTCATATTTGGCACCGATATTGAGAGAAACGCGCCATGCTATATTTCAAGAACCAAGCCAGCCTCATGTTCAAGAACACCAGCGAAGGCCGTGCGGCTTATCCCTATGGCATCATGAGCCGAGGATACCTCGTCGATGCCGAGGCAGAGCTAGACATCACAAAGTTCGTTACGTCGTGGCTTACATGTGCGAGCCTAATCGTCGTGTTGCAGATCGCTCTGCAAGTGTTCATCGGCTTCTTCCGTACAATAGAACTTCTCGGCGCTCCCTATGCATTCGTGTTTCTTTATTACTTCATCGTGATGCGGCGCAAAACAGGGTCACTGACACCGTGTTCCGTCCAACAGACCAGTCGCGATATTTTAACAGCCCAAGCACAAACCTACTCAAAAGCACGCATTATCTTCCTGCTCATTGCGGGTGTTCTGATGACAGCGGCAAGTCTCTTCGTGTTCGTTGACACGCTCAACAAGCCAAACAGCAACACGGTCGTCGGTGCTGCGGGCGTCCTGTTCTTTGGCTTCGGACTTGTTCAGTTTGTCCGGATCGCGCGCGCCGCAAGATGGTAATCAAATTGGCGCGTCCCCTCTCATTGCCGGAATGGACGCCCTCCACGAGAGAATGCTCTGCATGAGGGCCAACGCAATCGCCATCGGCTTCACCCTCAACGGCAAGCCCGCCGACGTGCATGCCGATCCTGCGCGCCGGCTGTCAGACGTGCTGCGAGACGATCTCGGCCTCACCGGCACCAAAATCGGCTGCAATGCCGGGGATTGCGGGGCCTGCACCATCCTGCTCGACGGTGAGCAAGTCTGTGCTTGCCTGACCCCAACGGGCCGCGTGGCCGGTCGCACGATCACAACCGTGGAAGGCTTGGCCCACAACGGCACCCTCTCCAACCTGCAATCCGCCTTTCTCCGCCACGGTGCCGCCCAATGCGGCATCTGCACCCCGGGAATGCTGATGGCCGCATCCGATCTGCTCTCTCGTGCGCCCTCCCCCACCGAGGCCCAGGTGCAAGACGCGCTCGGCGGCGTGCTCTGCCGCTGCACCGGCTATCGCAAAATCATAGACGCCGTGATGGACGCCCGCCCGCACCCGTCCGCCATTCCACCCGCCGCCGGTGAAGCCGTCGGCCACCGCCTCACCCGCGTCGATGGCCGTGCCCGCGTGGACGGCAGCGAGATCTTCGGGGCCGACGCCCTGCCGGACACACCCTTCCTTTCCCTCCACGTCATCCGCAGCCCGCACGCCCACGCTCGCTTCACCCTGGGCGATTTCGAGCCGGTGCTGGCCGCCACCCCCGGCCTCACCCGTGTGCTCACCGCATCCGACATCCCGGGCCAAAACCGTTACGGCATCTACCCCGAGGGCAAAGACCAGATGGTGCTCGCCGAAGGCTATGTCCGCCACAAAGGCGACCCCATTCTCGCCCTCGTGGGTGACGAGGACGCACTGCTCGCCGTGGACAGAAAGGCGCTGCCCATCGACTGGGAGGTTTTGCCCACGGTCGATTTCGCCACCGCCACCGGGCAAGACGCCATCCACGAACACGCCCCAAACAACATCCTCTGCCGAGGCCGCCTCGCATGCGGCGACGTCGATGCAGGCCTCGCCCAGGCCACCGCCCACGCCAGCATCACCGTCCGAACCGGCTTCGTCGAACACGCCTACATCGAACCCGAAGCCGGTTTCGCCCGCCGCGTAGGCGACCGCATCGAGATCACCGCCTGCACCCAAACGCCGTATATGGACCGTGACGAACTCGCCCTCATCATGGGCCTGCCGAAAACCAGTGTGCGCGTGATCCCCACCGCCGTCGGTGGCGGCTTCGGCGGCAAGCTCGACCTGTTCGTCCAGCCATTGCTCTGCATCTCGGCATGGCTCACCAACCGGCCCATCCGCATGGTCGTCACGCGTGCGGAGAGCATGCTCGCCACCACCAAGCGCCACCCCAGCCACATCACCGCCGAAGCCGCCGCCGACGCGCAGGGCCATCTCACCGCCTTCCGCTTCCACGGCGATTTCGACACCGGGGCCTACGCCAGCTGGGGCCCCACGGTTGCCAACCGCGTCCCGGTCCACGCAAGCGGCCCCTACCGCGTGCCGAACGCGCTTTGCACCACGGCCGCAATCCACACCAACGGCCCACCCTCCGGTGCCTTCCGCGGCTTCGGCGTGCCGCAAGCCGCCATCGCGGGTGAGGCGCTGATGGACGCCCTCGCCGCCCAACTCGGCCTCGATCCGTGGGAATTCCGCAGGCGAAACGCCCTCGGCGTGGGTGACGCGACCACCAGCGGCCAAATTCTCGGCGCGGGAGCCTCACTCCCCGAATGTCTTGACGCCATCAAGCCCCGTTACGACGAACTGCGTGCTGAGGCGGAAGCGTTCAACGCCGCGCAATCCGGCCCCCACCGCCGAGGCGTCGGCATCGCCTGCATGTGGTACGGCATCGGCAACACCTCGATGTCCAACCCATCACAAATGGCCATTGGCGTCAGACCAGACGGCCAATTCGTTCTGCTCTCCGGCGCCGTCGATATCGGCCAGGGCTCCAACACCGTCATGTCCCAAATCGCAGCGGACGCCGTGGGCATCCCGGTCGAGCACCTCGCCATGACAACCGGCGACACCGACCTCACCCCCGATGCCGGCAAAACCAGCGCGTCGCGCCAAACCCTCGTCAGCGGAAACGCGGCCCATCTCGCAGGAACCGCTCTCCGCGCCGAAATCCTGCGCCGCGTGAACACCATCGAACTGCAAGATGGCAAGCTGGCACTCGACCTTTCCAGCCTCCCCATAGACGCAGACGGTTTCGTCCTCCGCGGAGACGGGACGTACGATCCGCCCACCACCCCGCTCGACGCCGATGGTCAAGGCGTCCCCTACGTCTCCTACGCCTTCGCCGCCCAATGCGCGCTGGTGGAGGTGGACACGTCGCTGGGCACCGTCAAAGCGCTGCGCATCATCGCCGCCCATGATGTCGGCCGAGCCGTGAACCCTGATCTCGTCGAAGGCCAGATCCACGGCGGCATCGCCCAGGGCCTCGGCCTCGCCCTCATGGAAGAATATCTCCCAGGCCGCACCGACAACCTTCACGACTACCTCATCCCCACCATCGGTGACATTCCGCCCATCGAAACCATCCTGATCGAACACGCCGACCCCAACGGTCCTTACGGTGCCAAAGGCGTGGGCGAGCCCGCCCTCGTCGCCACCGCCCCCGCCATCCTGGGTGCCATCGAACACGCAATCGGCGCGCGCATCACCCACATCCCCGCCACGCCGGACCGCGTGCTGGCCGCCCTCTCCCAATGAACGAGATCGTCACCTGCGACGCCTGTCCGGTGCTGTGCCGTATCAGGCTCGACAAAACCGGGGCATGTGACCGCTACGGCAACGTCGCCGGCGTGCTCACCCGCATGGACCCGCACGTCATTCTCGCCCGCTCCCCGGAACAGGTAGAGTTCGCAAGCCAGAACTGGGACGGCAATCCCCTCGCCGCACGAGACATCTTCGTCACCGGCATCGGCGCCGGCACCACCTACCCCGACTACAAACCTGCCCCCTTCATCGTCGGCAGCAATATCGACGGTGTGGACATGGTCACCGTCGTGTCCGAAGGCGTGTTCAGCTATTGCGGCCTGAAGGTCAAAATCGACACCGACCGCCATCTCGGCCCCGAAACCGCCACCGTCCGAGCCCAAGGCGAAGCCATCGGCCACGTCACCACCGCCGAATACGGCAGCCAGATGCTCAGCCTCGGCGGCGTCCACCATCTCACCGGCGGCAGCAAACGCGAGGGCGTGGCGACGTGTGACGCCATGATCGCACTCGCCAACGGAGAGGCCGTCGAACTCATCATCGACAACAGCGCGCGGGTGATCGTGCAATCCGGCAAGCCACCCATCGTCGATGGCGTGGCCGAGCACCGAATGCGCGTCGGCTGCGGCTCCGCCACCATCGGCATCTTCGCCCCGCAATGGCAGAAACTCGCTGATGAGGTCATCGTTGTTGACGACCACATCACCGGCGTGCTGACCGAGCATCAGGCGGGCCGCTTCCTCGACATGCGCCAAGCCGGCATTCGCGTGCGCGGCCGCAAATCCACACCGGGCCGCTACTTCCAGGTCGCCCAACCCGGCCTCGGCTGGGGTGGCACCGACATCACTGATCCGCTCAGCATCATCGAGAAAATCGACCCAAAAACCGCATGGCCCGGCCTGCGTCTGCTCATGGTCTCCACCACCGGCGAACACTCCGGCTGGTTCGTGCTCGACGATGATCTCCGCCCCATCGCCACCACCATGCCCAGCGAGATCGAAGACGCCGTCGCCCGTATCGGTGAGAACTGCGAACCCGCTTTGTGCAGCGTGCTGTTCATGGCCGGTGCCGGAGGCTCACTGCGCGCAGGAGCCACCGAAAATCCCGTGCTGCTGACACGATCCGTCCAAAGCGGCAGAGCCCGTGTCACCTCAGGCGGAGCCCCAGTCTTCGTCTGGCCCGGCGGCGGCATCACCTATCTGGTGGACGTCGCCACCATGCCGCGCCACGCCTTCGGCTATGTGCCCACGCCCGCCCTCGTCGCCCCCATCGAATTCACCCTGCCGCTCGAAGACTACAAACGCCTCGGCGGATACACGGATCGCATTCGCCCCCTCGCCGACATCACCCGCGCCAGCAAACTCGATGCCTTGCCCGAAGGCGTGGGCTTTCCCGTAGCATGACCCAAATCGCCCTTCTGCCAGATGGCCGCCTGCATCTTCAACACGGCCCCATCGATTGCCTCGTCCGTGCATGGGGAAAACATTCCGAAATCCACGCCGCCTACCGGCAGGCAGCGGACGCATTCCCCGCCATTCTTCCAGAGCTTTGCCGAGAACTCCCCATCCTCCGCCTGCCACAACCCAACCTCCGTCCCACCGGTAAAATCGCTAGAGCCATGCACGCAGCCGTGGCGCCCTTCACCGCCGATTTC
This sequence comes from uncultured Rhodospirillales bacterium, assembly GCA_903823665.1. Classification (GTDB taxonomy): domain Bacteria; phylum Pseudomonadota; class Alphaproteobacteria; order Acetobacterales; family Acetobacteraceae; genus CAIQQQ01. The sequence continues at coordinate 14,493 of CAIJTR010000138.1, read as the reverse complement.
ATCACCCCCATGGCCGCCGTCGCCGGTGCCGTGGCCGAGGCCGTCCTCGCCGCCCTGAAAAAAGATCGCGACCTGACCAGAGCCTTCGTCAACAACGGCGGAGACATCGCCTTCCACCTCGCCCCCGGCCAATCCCTCCGCGCAGGCCTCGTCAGCGACCTCACGAACCCAGCCCTCGACGGTGCCTTCCTGCTCGAAGCGCACGCCCCCGCCCGAGGCCTCGCCACCTCCGGCCGCGCCTGCAAAGGCCACGGTGGCCGCAGCTTCTCCCGCGGCATTGCCGACAGCGTCAGCGTTCTTGCCAAAACCGCGGCCCAAGCCGACGCCGCCGCCACCATCATCGCCAACGCAATCGACCTGCCCGGTCACCCCGCCATCACCCGTCGCCCTGCCTCCGACATCGACCCAGACAGCGATCTCGGCGATCTCGCCATCACCTGGGACGTCGGCCCCCTCACCACCCAAGAAATCCACTCAGCCCTCGAAGCAGGCAACCACGTCGCCGCCCAACTTCGCCAATCCCACCTCATCGAAGGTGCCGTGCTCTGCCTGCGCGGCCAAAACATCGTGTGCGGTGCTGCCGCATTGGAGATCGCATGATCCGCAAAATCATCACCATCGTCGAAGAAACCCACACCGAAGCGGGGCAAACTATCTCACCCCCCACCCGCAAAGCCGCCGCCATCGCCGTGATCTCCAACCCCTTCGCAGGCACCCACACTGCGGATCTGACAGCCCTCATCACCACCGGCGAAATGCTCGGCAAACTCCTCGGTGAACGCGCGGTCGCCGCCCTCGGCATCGCCCCCTCCGAAGCCCAAAGCTACGGCAAAGCCGCCATCGTGGGCGAGGACGGCGAACTCGAACACGCCGCCGCCATCCTGCACCCCAAGCTCGGAGCCCCCCTCCGCGTCGCCGTGGAAAAAGGCGCCGCCCTGGTCCCCTCCTCAAAAAAGCGCGGCGGCATGGGTGCCGCCATCGACGTGCCACTCGGCCATAAAGACGCCGCCTATGTCCGCAGCCATTTCGACGCCATGGAAATCAGCGTCCCCGACGCCCCGCGCCGCGATGAAATCGTCATCGCCATCGTCGTCACCGACAGCGGCCGCCCATTGCCCCGCATCGGCGGCCTCACCCACGAACAAGCCGAAGGTCGTGACGGACTTCGCTGAAGCAAACAAGGAAAACCAAACAATGCAGCTCACACGACGCACCCTCCTCGCCGCCTCCGCAACACTCGCAGCCCCCGCCATCGTCCGCGCCCAGGGCAGCACGCCCATCCGCATCGGTGAGGTGAATTCCTACACCGCCGCCCCCGCCTTCACCCTGCCCTATCGCAACGGCCTCATGCTCGCCGTGGAGCAAGTGAACGCCGCCGGTGGCGTGCTCGGCCGCAAAATCGAGCTGCTGATCCGAGACGACGCAGGCAAACCCGCCGATGCCGTCCGCCTCGCCGGTGAACTCGTCTCCGACCAGAAAGTCGATGTCCTCGCCGGCGGCTTCCTGTCCAACGTCGGCCTCGCCCTCAGCGACTTTGCTCTCCAGAACAAGAAACTCTTCGTAGCCGGTGAGCCGTTGACGGACGCCCTGGTCTGGGAAAAAGGCCACCGCTACGGCTACCGTCTCCGCCCTTCGACCTATATGCAAGCCGCCATGCTGGTCGATGACGCCGCCAAACTCCCCGCCAAGCGCTGGGCCACGGTGGCACCCAACTACGAATACGGCACCTCAACCGTGAAGTGGTTCAAGCAACTCCTGCTGGCTAAGCGCCCTGATGTCACCTTCATCGCCGACCAACTCCCCACCCTCGGCAAGATCGACGCCGGGGCCACGGTCGCAGCCCTAGAACAGGCGAAACCCGAGGCCATCCTCAACGTCACCTTCGGCCCAGACCTCACCAACTTCGTCCGCCAAGGCAACACGCGCGGCCTGTTTGAGAACCGCTCCGTTGTCAGCGTGCTGACCGGTGAGCCTGAATATCTCGACCCACTCGGCGAGGAAACGCCAGAGGGCTGGTATGTCACCGGCTACCCCGTTAACGCCGTGAAGGACGCAGCCAACCTCGCCTTCATCGCCGCCTACAAAGCCCGCTTCAACGAACTCCCAAAAATGGGCTCCATCGTCGGTGCCTCCCTCATCGCCTCCATCGCCGCCGGCATCACCAAATCCGGTAGCACCGACAGCGAGGCCATGGCCGACGGTTTTGCCGGTGCCAGCTTCGCCACCCCATTCGGCCAAGCGACCTGGCGCGCCCAGGACCATCAATCCACCCTTGGAACCTATGTCGGCCGCACCGCCCTGAAGAACGGCCACGGCGAGATGGTAGACTGGCGCTACGTCGATGGAGCCGCAGCCCTGCCCTCGGACGCGATGGTAAAGACACTGCGCCCAGCGTGATCGCTTCGCTGATCCAGCTGCTGACGGGAATGGCGGAGGCGTCCTCGCTGTTCCTGGTGGCGGCGGGGCTTACCGTGATTTTCGGCGTCACCCGCGTGGTGAATTTCGCCCATGGCAGCCTATTCATGCTCGGGGCCTATATCGGCTGGAGCATCCTCAGCCGCATGCCGCGCGACCCGGAATATTTCGCCCTCGGCGTCATCCTCGCAGGCCTTGCCACCGCCGCCATCGGGGCAGCACTCGAAATGACGTTGCTCCGCCGCATCTACCGCGCCCCCGAACTCCTCCAACTGCTCGCCACATTCGGCGTCGTGCTGATGGTGCAAGACGCCACCTTGCATCTTTGGGGACCAGAAGACCTCACCCTCCCCCGCGGCCGCTGGCTGCGCTCGGCGGTGGTGATTCTGGGAGAACGCTTCCCGCTCTACGATCTCATCCTCATCGCGCTCGGCCCCATCGTGCTTGCCATCATCTGGATGATCTTCACCCGAACCAGATGGGGCACCCTCGTCCGCGCCGCCACACAAGACCGTGACATGGTATCCGCCCTCGGTGTCGATCAACGCCGCCTGTTCACCAGCGTGTTCGCCATGGGAAGCGGCCTCGCCGGCATGGCCGGAGCACTCGCCCTGCCGGAAGCCTCCGCCAATTTGCAGATGGACCTCACCGCCATCACCGATGCCTTCGTCGTCGTCGTCATCGGCGGCCTCGGCAGCATTTCCGGAGCCTACCTCGCGGCCCTGCTCATCGGCATTCTGCAAGCTGTCGGCATCATCTGGCTGCCGAAATCCACGCTGGTCCTAGTGTTCGTGGTGATGGCCGCAGTCCTCATCGTCCGCCCCAACGGATTGCGCGGCCGCAAACTCACTGCCGCACGAGGCGAGGCAGACACCATAGCCAGCATCAAACCCGCCAGTCCCAGCCTCAAACTCGCCGCACTGGCCACACTCGCCATCGCCATCGCAGCCCCCTTCGTCATTGGCCCCTTCGCACTCTCGGTGCTGACGGAAATGGCCATCGCGATCCTGTTCGCCGCATCGCTGCACGTGATGATGGGCCCGGGCGGAATGGCCAGCTTCGGCCACGCCGCATGGTTCGGCATCGGTGCCTACGCCGCAGCGCTCCCGGTAAAACTTCTCACCGTGTCAATGCCGATAGCGCTGCTGATCGCCCCCATCGCCGCCGGAATGGTCGCCCTCGCCGTGGGCGCTCTCGTCGTCCGGCTGAATGGCGTAACGCTCGCCATGCTCACCCTCGCATTCGCGCAAATCGTCTGGGCGGTGGCGTTTCAATGGTCCGACGTGACCGGTGGTGACAATGGCATATTGGGCGTCTGGCCGCCATCCTGGGCGGGACCACAGGCGATGTATTTCCTGGCGCTGTCCCTCTGCGCCGGCGGAGCACTCCTGTTGCGAAAGATGCTCTACGCACCCTGGGGTTTCGCCCTCCGAGCCTCCCGAGATTCCACCCAGCGCGCCGAAGCCATCGGGCTGGACACGCAACGCCTCCGCCTCACCGCCTTCACCCTCGCCGGATCAGCCGCAGGCCTCGCCGGAGGACTGGCCGCATTCACCAAAGGCTCCGTCTTCCCCACCACCATCTCCATCGGCCATTCCGTCGATGCCCTGGTGATGGTCCTGCTTGGCGGCGTGCAAACAATGGCAGGCCCCATCATCGGCGCCATCGTCTACACCGGCCTGTTCGACGCCCTCCTGCTCGCCACCGACCTCTGGCGCTTCGTGCTCGGGGCCGCCATCGTCGCCATCGTGTTGATCGTCCCACAAGGCATCGCCGGGCTCGCCAAACGATGAGCATCCTCGAAGTTCAAGGCCTCACCAAAAGCTTCGGCGGAGTGGCCGCTGTCCGTGGGGTCTCCTTTACCGTCGAACCCGGCGAAATGCTGGCCCTCATCGGCCCGAACGGGGCCGGCAAATCCACCTGCTTCAACATGCTCGGCGGCCAGCTCCCGCCCGATAGCGGGCAAGTGCTTTTGCAAGGCCAAAACATCACCTTCCTCCCACCCCGCCACATCTGCCGCCTCGGCGTCGGCCGCACCTTCCAGATCACCCAGATCTTCGCCTCCATGTCCGTGCGCGAGAACGTGCAAACCGCCCTGCTCTCCCACCATCGCCAAAGCTGGAAACTCTGGCGCGCCGCCGACACTCATCACATCACCGAAGCTGAAGCATTACTCTACAAAGTAGGCCTCGCCACCCAAGCCGCCCGCCCCTCCGCCGAACTCGCTTACGGAGATCTCAAGCGCCTCGAACTCGCCATCGCCCTCGCCGGACAGCCGCGCCTTTTGCTGATGGACGAGCCCACAGCCGGCGTCGCCCCCGCCGAACGCGCGGGCCTCATGGACCTCGTGGCCAACCTCGCGCGAGAGGGCCAAATGGCGGTGCTGTTCACCGAGCACGACATGGAAATCGTCTTCTCCTGCGCCGACCGCATTCTGGTCATGGACCACGGCAGCCTCATCGCCGAGGGCAACGCCACCAGCATCCGCGCCAACCCCCAGGTGCAAGCCGTCTATCTCGGCACCGCCGCATGATGCTCGAAATCGAAGCGCTCCAAGTCCGCTACGGCCGCGCGCTCATCCTCCAGGGGCTCGACTTCACCGTCGCCGAAGGAGAAGTGCTGGCGCTGATCGGCCGCAACGGGGCCGGCAAATCCACCACCATGAAATCCATCATCGGCCTCCTCCGCCCCAGCCAAGGGCGCATCCACTTCAACGGCCAAGACATCGCGGGCCGTGCCGCCTTCGAAATCGCCCGCCTCGGCATTGGCTACGTGCCGGAGGAGCGCCGCATTTTCACCGACCTCACCGTGCTCGAAAACCTCGAAGTCGGCCGCCAACCGCCCCGCCAAGGCCGCCCCGCCTGGACAATCGAACGCCTGTTCGCGTTGTTCCCCAACCTCGCCACCATGCCCAACCGCCCCGGCGGGCAAATGAGCGGCGGCGAACAGCAAATGCTCGCCATCGCCCGCACCCTCATGGGCAACCCCTCCCTCGTCCTGCTCGACGAACCCAGCGAGGGCCTCTCGCCGCTTATCGTCCAGCAAATGGCCGCAGCCGTGCGCGCACTGAAATCCGAAGGCGTCTCCATCCTCCTCGCCGAACAGAACACCAATTTCGCAGCAGGCGTCGCCGACCGCGCCGTCATCCTGCAAACCGGCCACATCGTCTGGCAGGGAAGCATGGCGGCCCTGCCCGGGGAAGGAGAGGCGTATCTCTCGCTTTAATGCCAACGGCTTGGTATGCGCACGCTCATGATACGCATCGAATTCTTCACCGGCCCGGCCATTGACGCCCATATGCGCAACCTCGCCAGCTTGCGCATGGCCGTGTTCCGCGCCTGGCCCTACCTTTACGACGGCTCCCTACCCTCGGAAGCCGACACGCTGCACAGCTTTTCCGAGAGCAAAACCGCCGGCATCGCCATCGCGTTCGACGGCGATGAACCCGTCGGTGCCTCCACCTGCGTGCACATGCCGGAGGAAGACGCCCACATCACCCTGCCCTTCCGCGAGGCAGGGATCGACCTCTCCACCATCTGTTACTTCGGTGAATCGGTCCTGCTGGAACGCTACAGGGGCCATGGCATCGGCATCCGCTTTTTCGAACTGCGCGAAGCCCACGCCCGCAGCATCCCAGGCGTCACCACCACCGCCTTCTGCGCCGTCCAGCGCCCCGGCGAACATCCGCTAAAGCCCGCCCACGCCGTCCCGCTCGACGCATTCTGGCGCAATCGCGGCTACACCCAGACCGATCTCACCTGCAAAATGGTCTGGAAGCAGATCGACAGCGCCGACAAAGTCGAGAACACGCTGCGCTTCTGGACGAAAACCGTCGCATGACCACGTTGCGCATCGGCCTCCTCCCCTGGCAGGTGAGGCCAGCGCCGGGGCTCGACGCATGGGCCGCCCGCCTTGACGCCGAAATCACCAAAGCCGCCGGTGCCCAGCTTCTCGTCATGCCGGAATACGCCCCGCTCGAAATGGCCACACAGCGCGTGCCGGATATCGAGGCCGAACTCCGCACCGCCATCGAACTCGCACCCCACGCGCTGCAACGCGCCCAAGACATCGCCCGCCGCCACAACATCTGGCTCCTCCCCGGCACCATGCCGTTCGAACACGAAGGCCGCATCATCAACCGCGCCCCCCTCATCGCCGCTGATGGCAGTGTTGCCTTCCAAGACAAACACGTCATGACGCGTTTTGAAGCCGAGTTATGGCGCATCGACGCAGGTGAGCCGCCCCGCGTGTTCGACACGCCCTGGGGCCGCATCGGCATCGCCGTCTGCTACGATCTCGAATTTCCCACTCTCGTGCGCGCCCAGGTCGAAGCAGGCGCGTGGCTCGTGTTAGCTCCAGTATGCACTGACACTCTGGCTGGCTTCAATCGTATTCGCATCGCAGCCCAGGCCCGTGCCATGGAAAACCAGTGCTTCGTCGCCATCGCCCCAACAACCGGCGCAGCACGCGCCATCGCCACCCTCGATGAAAACCGGGGCCGCGCTGGCGTCTACGGCCCCGTCGATCGCGGCTTCGCCGATGACGGCATCGTTGCTGAAGGCGAGATGGACGCGCCCGACTGGCTGTTCGCCGATCTCGACCGCGCCCGCCTCGATGCGGTCCGCGCTGATGGAGCCGTGCGCAACCACCGCGACCACCCAGCGTTGCCGCCATTCTGCCCGCTCGCCCGCTTCACATGACGCTGATCTACATCATCGCCGGCGAACAAAGCGGTGACGTGCTCGGTGCCCGCCTCATCCGCGCCTTGCGAGACGCCCGCCCCGATCTCGAATTCACCGGCATTGGCGGCCCGCGCATGGCCGAACTCGGCTTCACCTCATTGTTCCCCATGCACGAGCTCGCCGTGATGGGCCTGCTCGAAGTCCTGCCGCGCATCCGCAAGCTCAGCCGCCTGCTCGCCGCAGCCGTGGCGGACATCAAAGCCCGCAAGCCCGATATCGTCGTCACCATCGACAGCCCCGGCTTCACGCTCCGCGTACTGAAGCAAATCCCCGAAATCCGCCGCGTGCATTACGTGGCACCCCAGGTCTGGGCCTGGCGACCGCACCGCGTGGCCGAATTTCCCGGCCTCTGGAACCGTCTGCTCTGCCTCCTGCCGTTCGAGCCCGCCTGGTTCGCCGAACGCGGCGTGGAGGGCCATTTCGTCGGCCACCCCGTCCTCGAATCGGGTGCCGACCAAGGTGACGCCACACGCTTCCGCACCCGCCACAACCTCGCAGCCGAAGCTCCCGTCCTGATCCTCATGCCCGGCAGCCGCAGAAGCGAAGTGCCGCGCCTGCTTCCCGTCTTCCGCCGCACGCTCGACCTGCTCGCCCCGCGCATCCCCGGCCTCGTCCCCGTCGTGCCGGTCGCCAGTGCGGTTGCCGAAACCGTCCGCCATGCCACGTCCAACTGGGCCATAAAGCCGCTGATCGTCACCGACCTTGACGACAAGCACGACGCCTACGCCGCCGCCTCCGCAGCCCTCACCAAATCCGGCACCTCCACGCTCGAACTCGCACTCGCCGGCGTGCCCATGGCCGTCACCTACCGCGTAAACCCCATCACGGCGGCCATGGCACGACGCATGATCAAAATACCCCACGTCGCCATGGTCAATCTGCTCGCCGGACGCGAACTGGTGCCCGAACTGCTCCAGCAAGACTGCAAGCCACAGAAACTAGCCGAAACAGTCGAGCGTCTGCTGTCCAACCCAGAAGCCGCCCAAGCCCAACGCGACGGGTTTGCAGCCGTCATGGAAAGCCTCCGCCCACCCAACCAATCTCCCTCCTCCGCCGCCGCCGCAGAAGTATTGGCGGCACTCGGCACACCGAATTAACGATACGGAAACCAAGCATCTGCAACATGACCCCGCCTTGCCCAAACCTGGGCCACTCAGGGGATCAAACATGCCAAACGCCATTCGCCACGCAGCCCTCATCGCAGGCTTCCTGTCCCTTTCAGGGGCAGCCTTCGCCAGTGACGCCGATTTCAAGCTCGTCAACAAAACCGGCTACCAGATCGACGAGGTTTACGTCTCCCCCGCCTCCAGCGACAGCTGGGGTGCCGATATCATGGGCAAGGACGCCGTGCCCGATGGGGCCTCCGTCAACATCACCTTCCCGCATGGCGGCAAAGCCTGCCATTTCGACATCCGCGTCAAATACAACGACGGCGACAAAGCGGAATGGACGAACATCGACCTCTGCGAATACGAGAAGATCTCACTGTTCTGGGACGGCAAGCAAACCCACGCCGTCGGCGAGTAAATCGCGGCACAACATCGAAGCGCTGGATATTCGATGCCCCTCCGGTTACGATTTTGAAAAATCATAACCGGAGGAATTTGCCATGCTGTCACGCCGCCGATTTGCCGTATGCGCACTCTGTGCCGCAGGCGGTGTTCTCGCCGCCGAAGTCGGTGCCCGCGCCCAGGCCCTGGGCTTCACCCGCACCGTGCTCAACCGCATCGAATATCCCGGTGACAACACCGTCACCCTGCAGGTGCTGGTCGAAATCGAGCCAAACGTGCTCGTGGCCCGCCACACCCATCCCGGCCTCGAAGACGGCTTCATCGTCGAAGGCGGCGGCACCTTCGGCTTGAAGGGCGTGGCAGATCGTGCCGTGGGTCCGAATGACACGTTCCAGGTCCCCCGAGAAACGCCGCACCTTCTGCAGAACGGTCCCAAAAAAACCCGCGTGCTATCCGTCTACGTGGTGGACAAGGACAAACCGCTCGCAAGCCCTGCTCCGGAATAGCCGCTAGAGCAACGCCCGATCATATTGAACCAGTTTGGTTCAATATGATCGGGCGTTGCTCTAGAGTCAGCTATTTCTAGAGCACGAGCTTTCGACAAGATGATTCCATTTGGTCGAAGCGTGCTCTAGCCGACGCTGCCTTCATCATTGATTTACAGTTTACCGCGATATTGACGCCAACACTGACGATCAAACAATAGGCGGCATCGCGCGCATGGCTATCTTCGTCGACGCGGCCACTCTGCCGCTGGTGGCACCGGAAACACGCCCGATGCCGGGGCAGATCGACCACGTCACCTCGCTGCCGAACCGTCGCCGCTTCATCGCTGACCTGCCGCTGCAACCCGGCGGTGCGTCACGGGTGCTGGTTCTGCTCACCCTGGCGGATGCCAAGCATTTCAACGAGATTCTGCGAGCACTCGGTCATGAATTTGCCGATCACATGGTCCGCGCCGGGGCGGAACGGATCGCACATCTGCTGCCGGCCGGCTGCACACTCTATCACGTCAGTGTCCTCAGCTTCGCCTTCGTGACCGTGACCACCTCGGCCGAGGAAGCCGCGCGCGCGCCTGCCGTTGTCAACACCCTCGTGCAGAGCTTCCGCCGCCCACTTTTGTGCGATGATCTGCCCATCGTCACCCGCGTCGGCATCGGCGTGCTCGCGCTGCCGGCCCTCATCAACACCCCAGCCGAAAATTTGCGCGCCGTGCTTGCCGCAGCCCAGGACAGCAGACGCGGCCCGCAAGGCTGGGCATTCTACAACCGCAACACCGACGAGGCACATCAACGTGCCTTCCAGTTGCTGTCCGATCTCAGGCAGGCACTGCTGCACGACACCGAACTTTCACTCGCCTATCAGCCTCGCATCGATCTGCGCAGCGGCAGGGCGGAGGGGGCGGAGGTGTTGATCCGCTGGGCTCATCCAGCCCTTGGCTCCATTCCACCCAGCGAGTTCATCGCGTTGGCCGAGGCCACCGGCCTCATGGTGCCGCTGACAGACTGGATCCTCACGGCCGCTCTCCGCCACATGCGCGCCTGGCCGCCGGCGTGGGACCGATTGAAGGTCTCGGTCAATATCTCCCCCAGCTCCCTGCACCAAGCGAATTTCGCCGAGCGGCTGGGCACGTTGATGAGCGCCTTCATGGTCACGCCAGACCGGCTCGAACTCGAATTTACCGAAGGCACGCTCACAAGTTCCGATGCGGCGGTCACCGACCAGATCACGCAAATTTTGGCCTTGGGCATGACAGTGGCAATTGATGATTTCGGCACAGGTTACAGCAATCTCGACTATCTCACCCGGCTCTCGGCACAGGTGCTGAAGATCGATCAAGGCTTCATCCGAACCATGGACCAAGACCCGCGCCGTGCCATCCTCACCCGGGCCATCATTGATCTCGCCCACAAACTCGGCTACCGCGTGGTCGCCGAGGGAATCGAGACGCATAAGATTCTTGACATGCTCAAAGCGTGCGACTGCGATGAAGGCCAGGGCTATTTCTTCGCCCGCCCCATGCCCGAAGCCCAGTTCAGGGACTGGCTCAAATCCAATCTGGACGGTGCACCCCCAGGTGAGCTGTCAGCCTAGACATGCTCGGCCCGCGCCGATGTCATTGCCGCCGGGATCGCCGCCGCATTGGCAAAGCTGTTCACGGCGTCCGTCGGCATCAGAATAAGCGTGCCGGGCTGCTTGCTCATGTCATACAGCCGGTTGATCGACAGAATGCGAAACGCCGTCGGGCAGCTATCATACACTTCGGCGGATTTCTTGAACTCCTCCGCCACCGCCACCTCCGCCGAGGCCCGCGTCACCCGCGCATCCTTCTCGCGGTAGGCCTGCGCCTGCGCGCTCATTGCGTTCTGCAGTGATTCTGGCAGATCAACATCGCGAATTTCGACCGACTTGATCGTAATCCCCCAATCGCTGGTTTTGCGGCCAATATTGAAAAGCAACTTGGCATCCACCTCCTCACGCTCAGCCAGCAACTGCGTCAAATCCGCTGCCGCAATCGCCTCACGCAAACTGGTCTGCGCCACCAATTCCACCGCCTGCTGATAATTGCCGACTTCAATCGTCGCGCGCTCGGGGTCATGCACCATCCAGAACACCACCGCCTCCACCGTCACCGGCGTGGTGTCGCGGGTCAGCGTCTTTTCCGTCCGCACCGGGGTGGAGGTGATGCGCGTGTCCACCATCCGCGCCACACTGTCGATGAAGGGGATCAAGAGGAACGGACCGGGGCCGCGCACAGCGTTCATGTTGCCCAGCCGCAGCACAATCGCGCGCTCCCACGGCTTTGCAATCCGAAAGCCGAGCGCCAGTAGAATGACCAGCACAGCAACAAGAGCGAAGGCAAAAACCAGCATGGCGTTCAGCTTTCCCGATGAGAAGTTGTCGTTGCAAGTTCAACAATAAGACGGCCAAGTTCCGCCGGTTCCAGACCCGCCACCCGCGCCGACGCCACACATTGCCGCGCCAGCGCCAGCATCTCCGCAGCGCCGCGCGCAGGATCAGGCACGGGCGGAACACTGGCAACAAACGTCCCCCGGCTGCCTCTGGTGGACAGAAACCCCTCGCGCTCCAACTCGCTATAGGATTTCTGCACCGTGTTCAGATCAATCCGCGCCTCCAGCGCCACCGCCCGCATGGTCGGCATCCGCTCGCCAGGAGACAGCGCGCCGGAGCCGATGGCGGCGCGGATCTGGGCGCAAAGCTGCACATAGATCGGCGTGCGACTGGCTGGGTCAATTGAAAGGTTAGGTGGCATGTCTTGACCGAATGTCCTACTACAATCATACAAAACACATCCAACCATTGTAAAGCCAAATTGATATTTTTTACTTCGAGGGCTTAACCCAGCTTCCCAGCAGCGCCCACATATCTGGAGGCAACAGCCACAGGCCGGACAGGTTGGAGGGCAACTTGCCATCCCATTTCTCAAGCGCGATCAGCGCCGCCTTCGCCTGCAGCACCGGCAGCACGGGTGCGATCTTCTCCGCCGTGTAACGATCATTCACCGCCTGCTGCACGTCCTTGTCGAAGGTAAAGGTGCCTGCCCAGCCGATATAATCCAGCGTAATGCCGCGATCCCTAAGGAACGCCTCGGCATTCTTCTGCACCGCGTCCATCATGCCGTTGATCTCGCTGTTCACGTGGTCAAACGTGCGCGCCCCGATCTCATGGCACACAAGAGACTGCACCTTGCCGCGCCCGACCGTGTCCATGATCTCAGCCAGATTCCGGCCCGCGTAAACCGAGGTGAAAATCACCGCCGGGTCCGCCCGATTGCCCGCTGGTGGCCGCACGCCGAACCAGTACAGAAATCGCGCCGCATTCTCTTCGGAAACTGAGGTTGCAATCGCCACCTCAACCGTCACGTTCAAGCCTTCCTGGCTCTGGCACGGAAAGCTCTCGTTCCGGGCAGACGTGCCACGGTTGCTGGTTGCAGTCCATTCGCGATTATACGGAGTGCGATCCACCACGATCAGTCGTCCGGCGGGCACATAGAAATCTGCCCAGGTGCCACTGCCGGAAAACTTCACATGTGGAATGGTGAACCGCTTGGCCGCCACCTTGTTGGCTTCCAGATACTCCATCGAGCCGAACTTGGCCTGACCATCCTTGTTGGCCCCAGCGTCAGGAATATAAAATGCTGATTCGTTCGGCAGAATGAAATAGGCCTCAGCAAAGTCGCTCTTGTCGTAATACGCTTGCGCTGGGTTCGCCCCCAGCGGCACCAGCAGCGCCAGCAACGCCAGCGGAAAGAAACGTGCGCGGATTGGCCCCCACCAGATCGCCAAAATCACCGCCAGCAACACAAATCCAGGCACACCCAGCATTCCGCCAAACCGCATACCCAGCGTGGAACTCACATAATCCGCGTTCGAATTGGCGAACTGCCCAGCCGCCGACTGCCCCGCGATCAACGTCGCCACAGGGTTGACCAACGCGTTCAGTGTGCCCACGACCGCCACGGCCACACCCGTCAGCATCACCCGAAACCCAATTTTATTGTTCATGACACCCTACAGAAGAGCTATCGAGACGATATCAGAATTATAAGAGCGCTCCAATCAGATAGGTTTTGATGCAGGTCTGTCATTCCGATAACGTATTGCCGTGAGATAGGATTCGAAATTTGAAACGCCGATACAGCGACTTCATCTGGCCGATGGCGGTTTGGGAGATCTTGGCAACCGCCATCGCCATCACCCTTATGCCCACTCTCCCGGTCTGGGAGCTGACGACGCTGGTCTTCGCGCCACTCTTGGTGCTAGCCGCGATCAAATCCAAAATCCAATCGGCCAGCGGCGACCAAAATCCTGCCCGGCCAACCTCCTGGGAAAATCACCTCCCGAGGCAGCGCGCCTCCGACCTTCTGCCTTTCCCCAGCCGCCTTGTCCGCCACGGCGTTCCGCTCGGCCTCGGCTGGGGCTTCATGATGACGCAGCTTTTCGCCCTCCACCCAACCCCATTCTGGAGCTTCGGCTGGGCGGACCTGTTCCGCGCCCTCGCATCCTCTGCACTGTTCGGCACCGTCACAACGGCCACGAATTACTGGGTAGACCGCCAAGCCCGCATCAAAGCGATGTCCCGCCGGAGTTAATACAAATGCAGGCCTATCGAAATTGGTTGCTTTTGATCTCATTCGTCATCGCCACCGCCCTCGCCGGATCGCTTCTGGTGAACGCCACTTACATCGCCCAGTTCACGTTTGTATTCGGTGCCGTGCTGGTGACAGGTTGGGTGATCAACCTTGTGCTGCTTGCAATCCAAGGCCTGCCAATCACAATCCCCGGCATTCGGCATGGCCCCGGTGCCACGATCCAGTCCGGCGCTCCCCCTTCGATCCGCTTGACCTTCACCAACCTTACCCTCCCACTGGGGTTGGCATTGGCCACAATGTACAGACAGTGGCTGGCAACGCCACCCACGCCATTCTGGCACTTTGATTTGACGGATTGGCTCCAAGCAGCACTTTTTGGCATCGCAATCGCCGTCGTGGCCGCCCCATTGCTCCACTGGGCCAAGCAACGCCTGATGCGGCTGCCGGCTGCCAAGACCTGACCTTGATTTCCACAGAGCAATATCCGGTCAATCCGTAGGGTGCAGTCCATTTTCGGACCGCACCGCCTGACCGCAATCACGGTGCAATACCAAATCAGACGGCACCCTACGACACCGTCCCTACTTCCGGCCAAACCCCGCCCGCAGATATTGCGGCGCAATATCCAGCGGTGCCCCCAGCGCCAGCGCAGCCCGCAGCGGCCAGATCGGGTCCGCCAAAATCGCCCGCGCCACAAAAATCAAATCCATGC
>CAIJTR010000137.1 GCA_903823665.1 uncultured Rhodospirillales bacterium | reverse complement strand
GTCGGCGCTAAGTTGCTCTAGAATCATACATTTTTAGAGCACGAACGTTCGACCAGATGATTCCATCTGGTCGAAACGTGCTCTAGGCGAGCATGGTGTTCACACACACCACACGCCAGCCCTCGGGCAGCCGTTCCATGCGGGTGAGCGAGATGTTCTGCACCGACAGATGCAACGCATTGTCCGCCGTGATGCCCAGTGCGTGCGCCACCGCCGCCCGGATGGCACCGCCATGGCTTACGATCACCACATCTTGATCGGGATGCTTGGCGGCCAGAGCTTCCATGGCATCACCGACGCGGTCGATCATCTCAGCAAAGCTCTCTCCTCCAGGCGGACGCTCATCGCCGGACACAGGCCAGAACGGATGTGCTGGGGTTTCGAGCAGAGCCGGAAGCTGAGCGTGTGGCAGGCCTTGCCAGCTGCCCAGGTTCTGCTCGATCAGGCCGGGCTCCACGCCATACGGCACCTCGCCATAGCCGTGGCGCATGATGGTCTCGGCGGTGCGCCGGGTGCGCGACAGCGGCGTGACATACCATGTGGCGTTGCGTGGCAGAGCCTTGGCCAACAGCGCGTAATGCGGTGCCTGCGCTTCCAGCGTGTGCGGGCAGAGCTCGACGTCCATCACGCCGTAGAGCATGGCGCGGGCGTTCTCTTCCACGAGTGCGTGGCGGATAAGCCAGAATTTGGTCATGTCATTCCCCAATCGTCATCAAAGCGCCACGCGTGCGGGCCACCTGGAACTGGCGGCGGAAGATCCATGCCGCGCCTGCCAGCCACAGCACGTTCATGCCGACCGCCAGAGCCAGCTGATCCCAGGCGATCACGCCGCCCAAGGCTGCGCGCATGCCCTCGAACACGTGGCTGGCGGGCACGATGAACGCCACCCATTGCAGCGGCAGCGGGAGGACCGAGACCGGGTAGAATACGGCTGCAAACGGCGTGAGGCCGAACAGCACCGACCACGCCAGTGCCTCGGCCCCTGCCCCGTGGCGCAGGATGAGGCTGATCACCGCAAGTGCCACCGCCCAGCCCATCACCATCAGGTTCAGGAAGAACAGCAAAATCACCGGCCCCATGGCGAAGACATTGAACGCATACAGCGCCCAGGCCAGCAGCGCCGCCGGGATCACGCCTGCGAACATACGGATGGCGGACATGCCGATCAGTGCCGCCACCAGCTCGAATGGACGCAGCGGACTTACGAACACATGGCCCAGGTTGCGCGACCAGATTTCTTCCAGAAAGGTGATCGACATGCCCATCTGGCTGCGCAGCGATACCTCCCACAGCAGCACGCCGCCGATCAAAGCGCCGCCCGCGAGAGCTGCCGGGCTGCCCTGGCGGGTTGCGAGGAAGCTCGACGTGAAGCCCCAGATGCACATTTGCAGCACCGGCCAATAGGCCAGTTCGAGCAGGCGCGGCCAGCTGCGGCGGAACAGGGCGAGATGGCGATACATCAGCCCCCAGACGCGCTGCCCGGAGGCCATCACCGACGCGTTCATGTCGCCTCCTGCGTCAGCGCACGGTCGCGCGCGATGTCGAGGAAGACCTGCTCCAGATCGTCCCGCCCGTAGCGTTCCAGCAGATCAGCCGGTGCGCCGCGATCGACCACGCGGCCTTGCTTGAGCATCACCACCTCGTCACACAGCCGCTCCACCTCGGCCATGTTGTGGCTGGCGAGCAGGATGGTGCAGCCGCTTTCGGCGCGATATCGCTCCAGCCAGGAGCGGACGAGGTCGCCGGTGTCGGGGTCAAGGCTCGCGGTGGGCTCATCGAGCAGCAGCACATCGGGGCGGTTGATCAGCGATTTGGCAAGCGCCACGCGGGTTTTCTGCCCAGCGGAGAGTTCGCCGGCCGCACGGTTGAGCAATGCGCCGAGATCAAGCTGCTCGGCCAGTTCGCCGATGCGCCTGTCGATGCCGCGCACGCCGTAGAGATGGGCGTAGACCCGCAGGTTCTCCTCCACGGTCAGCCGCCCGGGCAAAGCGACGTAGGGCGAGGAGAAGTTCATTCGCGCCAGGGCGGCGAAGCGGTCCTTTGCCATGTCGTGGCCGAGAATGGTGATGCTGCCAGAGGTGGGGATCAGCAGCCCGAGCAGCATGGCGATGGTGGTGGTTTTGCCCGCCCCATTGCCGCCAAGCAGGCCCAACGTGCGACCGCGCGACACCTCGAAGCCGATATCATCGACCGCAAGCGTGTCGCCGTAGCGTTTGCTCAGGTGGACGACAGAGATGGTATTCATAGCGCCCGCATAGGCGCTCCCACCTCGGCCGCCAAGCCTATTAGGTGTTCTTGTTGCCCATGACGGCGTGATAGGCGACGAGCACGATCACAGAGCCGACCACGGCCACGATCATGCTGTAGATGTTCAACCCGCTCACCGAATGCGCGCCAAATGCGGAGAACAGTTCGCCGCCGACCACGGCACCGATGATGCCCAGGATCACGTTGCGGAAAAAGCCAGCGCCGGAGTTGTTGACGATCCGTCCGCCGATGAAGCCGGCGACGAGGCCCAGAATGATCCATGAAATCCACGACATCACGACGCCCTCTCAACAGATTATGTTACGAGCGTTTACCCAATTTTAACGAGATCAGCAATGCGCCGGATCGCCGCGGGTACGGGTTGTATTATTGGCAGCATGACCGTTTGACCAAGCGCTGCGGCGGCCGCGCTCAATGGCCCGCCGCCGATAATCACTGCCTCAGCCCCGTCTTGCGTCACGCAAAGCCGCGCGGCTTCGGCCAATGCCCGCTCCTGGGCTGCCGGGTCAGCCGCGAGTGCAAGCGGGTCGCCCGTGCCCAGTCTCACACCTGTAAACGCGCCAGCAAACCCAAGCTGCTCAATGATCGCCGTGATCGACGCCACCAGCCCCGGCGTTGTTGTGGCGATGCCGAAACGCCGCCCGCCCGCATGCGCCTCCTGCATCGACGCTTCGCCAATGCCGATCACCGGCACATCCATAATGTCGCGCAACTCCGCCACACCGGGATCACCGAACGCTGCGACAACGATGGCGGATATTTTGGACGCTGTGCGTCCGATCCGCACCACCTCCGCCACCGAACCAACCAGCTGCTCGGCATTGGTGATCATCGAGGGGCCAGTTGCGGCGCACGCTCCGGCCAGTGTGAAGCCGGGCGGCAAAGCGCGCTCCGCCACCGTCAGCATCATCGCGAGTGATTTCTGCGACGTGTTCGGATTGATCAGCAGAATATGCGGCAGGATGCGACCTCGCCGATCAAAGCTTGAATGATCACGAAACGGCCTCAGCCTGCTTTGCAGTGGCGAAGAGCTGGTTGCGCACGCGTTCCAGACGGATGCCTTGTGTGATGACCGGGGCGTAGGGCGTGAGCCACCCGCTCTGCAACGGGGTGGTTGGCGCATTGTCGAACCGTTCTGGCATGTCGAGATCGAGCAGCGTCTCGCTCGGCAGTCCCTCGGCGAGCACCACATCATGCGTTTCGGTGGCGACGTGGAAGTAGCGCACAACGTCACACGGCATCTGCACCACATTGACGTCGTTCACCAGCGAGCGCGCGGGGATGAGCACGCCGTCGACGAATACCGCGTGATCCGGCGAGATGAACAGGTCACGCACTGGCAGACCTTCACCGAACGCATCCACATGAATGCGCACCGGCCAGACATCAGTGGGCGACGCGTGGGTGCGACAGTCAATCGTGCGATGGCCAATCCACAGAATGGGGCGCGCGGCACCGGAATGCGTGATCACAAGATCGCCAGCCCGCAGCGTCTCCACCGCGCGCTCACCGGACGGCGTGGCGAGCATGGTGCCTTCCCGGTAGCAGGCTGTCGTGGCGAACCCGGTGTTCGTCACCTCAAAGACCGTGCCGTAATCGGTCGGACCGCCGTAATAGGTGGTGCCGAACAGATCGCCTGATTTGTCCACGGTGAGCGATGATTCGGGGGCGAAGCCAGCGGTGCCACCCAAGAAGCTGGCCAGCGTCAGCGGTGTGCTGGCATAGCTGGTGCCGTTGTTCTGCAGCTCGAACACGCTGCCGTATTGTGCGCTGCTCCCCGATGTCCCAGCCGACGTGGTGCCGAACAGGTTGCCCAGGGCGTCGATCAGCAAACCACCCTTCGGGGCCTGCCCGTTGGTGCCGTTGAAGTTCACCAAAATGGTGGGTGCGCTGGCATAGACGTTGCCGTTGCGGACCAGTTCAAACACCGTGCCGAGGCCGCTTGTTCCACCATTCGTGGTCACGCCAAACAGATCACCTTTCGAATCCTCGACCATGGCACCGTTCGGTGTGGCAGCCGCCCCGGTTGGATTGATGGTCGTTGTGGTGCCGTTGAATGTTGCGAGCACGGTGATGGACGATGAACCGGCGCCGATTTCGTAGATTTCACCGCTGATCAAGCCACCGGAACCAGAGCTTGTGGTGCCGAAAATGTCGCCGGCTGAATCGATCAGGAGACTGTTGGACGGATTTTCGGTGGCAACGCCGGGGAAACTGGCGATGATTTTGGGCGTTGTGGCGTAAACACCGCTGGTGTTGGTGATCTCAAACACCTCGCCAAAACCGCTCGCCCCACCGGAATTTGTGGTGCCGAACAGGTTGCCCTTGGAATCCGCTGTGAGCCCGGTTTCCGGCAGATCGCCGTTGTTCTTGGAGAGTGTGATGGAATTGTTGAAGCTCGTCAGGATCGTGGTGTCGGCCGCGTATCCGGTCGCTGACGTAGCAGAAGGTGCGACCTCATAGACCGTGCCGGCGCTGCTGGTGCCGCCCTGCGAGGTGGTGCCAACCAGATTGCCGTTCGAATCAACAACCACACCACCGAAAGGGTTTTGACCGTCGCTTCCCTTGAAGGTGACCAATATCTGCGGCGTGGGGTTGAACGTGCCGTTGTTGGTCAGGATCTCGAATATGGCTCCGAGGCTGCCCGAGACGCCAGTGCCGTTGCCGGTGCCGATCAGATCACCCGCCGCGTTGAAGACCACGCCGGACGGATCGATGCCGTCGCTGGAGGATAGGGAGGCAATCGTGGTCAACGTGGCGGTCTGGCTGATCGAACCGGTCATGACGAACTCCTGAAGACGCGCAGTCGTGGCCACGCCATTGCTGCGCTTTAATCACTAGACGGATGATTTGTCTTAAAAAAGTGCCATTTATTCCGTGATGAATAGCCCCAAATAGAGCGTCAAACCTGGCTGACAGGCGTGCGATAAAAATTCAAAAATGTGATTGCTAAGCCGCTACTCGCGGATTTGTGGTCGAACGCAGGACGTGACGAACGGCTTCCAGCCGGGTGCCCTGGGTGATCACGGGGGCAAAGGGGGCAAGCAAGCCGCGCAGGACTGGGGCGGTCGCAGCGTTGTCGAAACGGCTGGGCATATCGGCGTCGAGCAGGGTTTCGCACGGCAGGCCCTCCGCCAGCACCACGTCATGCGTTTCGGTGGCGACGTGGAAATAGCGGACTTCGTCGCATGGCGTTTGCACCACATTTCGGCCGTTCACGAGATAGCGCGCCGGGATCAGCACGCCCCCGGCGAACACCGCGTGATCCGGCGAGACGAACAGATCGCGCGCCGGCAGCCCTGGACCGAACGCGTGTGCACTGATGCGGATTGGCAAGACATCAATGGGCGAGGAATGGGTGCGGCAATCAATGACGCGATGGCCGACCCAGAGGATGGGCCGTGCGCGGCCGGAATGGGTGGTGACGAGATCGCCGGGTTGCAACGCTTCAACGGCGACCTCACCCGTGGGCGTGGCGAGACGCGTGCCTTCGCGATAGCAGGCGGTGGTGGCGAAGCCGCTGTTGGTGATTTCGAAGACGGTGCCGTTGCTGCCAGTGCCGCCATTGCCGGTCGTGCCGAACAGATTGCCCGATGCATCGACGGTGAGCGTGGTTCCCGGATTGGCACCGGTGGCGGCGGGATTTTGGAAAGTGGCCAGGGTCAGCGGCGTGCTGGCATAGCCGGTGGTGGTGCTGTATTGAATTTCAAACACAGTGCCGTTGGCAGCGGCACCTGTTGCTGTGCCGAAGAAAGTATTGCCGCTGGTTGTGCCGAACAGATTTCCGGCGCTGTCAATCAGCAGACCACCCGACGGCAATAGCCCATCATCGCCGTTGAAGCTGACCAGAATGGTGGGCGCACTGGCATAGCCCGCGCTGGTGTAAGCCAGCTCGAAGACGGAGCCTTCACCATTGGCACCACCCAAGAAGGTCGTGCCGAACAAATCGCCGTTCGCATCCTCAACCAGTCCAGCCAAGGGTGAGGCCCCTCCCCCGCTGGGATTGGACCCAATCGTGACCGAGCCGGTGAAGGTGGCAAGCACAGTGATCGACCCAGACCCGGCTGCGACCTCATAGATCTCACCAGCGTTGCCAGACCCAGATCGCGTCGTGCCGAAGACGTTGCCCGACGCATCGACGAGAAGATTGGAGCTGGGATATTGGCCATTGGTGCCATTGAAACTGGCGAGCGCGACAGGCGCTTGCGGGTAGCTGCCAGGGAACGGGGGAAATGGCTGCGTGTAGGGCAGCTCGAAGACCAAGCCATACCCATAGGTGCCACCGCTGTTGGTGGTGCCATAAAGATTACCGGCGGCGTCGGGCGTGACACCGGCGTTGGGATTCTGACCAAGAGTCGTGGTGGCCGAGGTTGGGCCACTGACGAAAGTTGTCAGCGCGATCGGCGCGTTGGAATAGCCGGAACCGAGCGGCTGAAGCTCAAACACAGTCCCCTCGCCAAATGCACCAAAGTTATTCGAGGCACCACCTGATGAGGTGGCACCGAACA
This sequence comes from uncultured Rhodospirillales bacterium, assembly GCA_903823665.1. Taxonomy (GTDB): domain Bacteria; phylum Pseudomonadota; class Alphaproteobacteria; order Acetobacterales; family Acetobacteraceae; genus CAIQQQ01. The sequence goes on along the minus strand of CAIJTR010000137.1, from coordinate 9,499 downwards.
AATTGCCACTCGAGTCGACGGAGAGACCACCGACAGGATTTGACCCAGCAATATTCGGGAAAGTGATAAGTGTGACTGGCGCGCTGTCGAACGTGCCGTCGCGGTTGACGATCTCAAAGATCGTCCCGTCATTGAGTGATGACCCGCCTTGAAAGGCGTCGCCGACCAGATTGCCATTCTTGTCAAACACCACGCCGGACCGGTTGGTGCCATTGCTTGTTGAGAAATTGGCAATCGTGGTCAATGTCGGGGTCTGGGTAATGGGTCCGGACACGGCACTCTCCTGAAGATTGATAAGCGTGGCACGTCTAATCCGGTGTCACATCATTCGAATGCATGAAGCTTCGCAAAATTTTTTGCTTATTCAGATCGCCCCAAGTCCAAAATGAAGCGCCACACTGGCCGCCACGCACACGCCCAACGTGCGTAACACGCCCTGTTTGAGGACGATCAGCACCACGGCTGCCAGCAGGGCGATCACCGCGGCCCATGCGTCGAGACTGGCGAGCACGGGGGCGTCGAACGCCGCCCCTGCCGCACGAAGCGGCACGGTCTGATTGAACAACGTGTGCAGCGCGAACCAAACGGCGAGATTGGCGATGACGCCGACCACGCCTGCCGTCACCTCCGCCAGCGCCCCGGACAAGGCGCGGTTGCCTGCCAGCCGTTCGATCAGGGGTGCGCCCAGAAACACATACGCAAAGCATGGCATGAACGTCACCCAAAGCGTGAGCGCACTTGTCAGCACGCCGCCGACCACACCGCCCGCGCCGCGATATCCGGCCAGGAAGCCCACGAATTGTAGCACCAGGATGAGCGGGCCGGGTGTGGTTTCAGCAAGGCCCAGGCCCGCCAGCATTTCGGGGGCGGAAAGCCAGTGATAGCCCTGCACCGCCTCCTGCGCCGCATAGGCCAGCACGGCGTAGGCTCCGCCGAAGGTCACCACCGCCATTTTCGAGAAGAACCACGCCACATCGGCAAATACGCCGCCAAAGGGCAGCAGCGCCAGCACGGGGACCAGCCACAAGGCGAGGCAGATCAACCCGGCGCGGCGCGCGCTGGCCGCGCGGGACTGAACAAGTCCGGGATCGGCGTCCAGTGCGGCGTCGATCAATGCCATGGGCCCGTCCTTGGCCGCCCCGTGCGCTCCGCCTGCGAAACTCTCGGGCCGTAGGAAGCCGATCAGACCTGCCGTCAACACCACCACCGGAAACGGCACGCCAAAGAAGAACAGGGCCACGAACGCCACTGCCGCGAGCCCCCAGGCGAGGCTGCCTTTCAGCGCGCGCCTGCCGATGCGCAGCACTGCCTCCAGCACCAGCACGAGCACGGCGGATTTCAGGCAGAAGAAAACAGCCGCGATCCAGGGAACGGTGCCGAGTGTTGCGTAGACGATCGACAGCGCCAGCATCACCAGTGCGCCAGGAATGACGAACAGTGCCCCCGCCGCCAGCCCGCCGCGCGCGCCATGCATCAGCCAACCGAGATAGGTGGCCAATTGCTGAGCCTCCGGCCCAGGCAGCAGCGTGCAGAAGTTCAATGCATGGAGGAACCGCTTGTCGCTGATCCAACGGCGGTCATCGACCACCTCACGATGCAGGAGCGCGATCTGCCCGGCCGGGCCGCCGAAGGAGAGGCAGCCGATGCGCAGCCACACCCGCACGGCCTCACCAAACGAGGGGAGTGCCTTGATTTCCTCGCTCATGCCGGACCCCGCGGTTAAATTGCCAGCGGGATATAAAACTTAAGTTGTTTGCGCCACCATCCCCCATCGCAAGCCCAATGTCTCAAACAGCCTGCGCTCGCCTGTTGCCGTCACTCTGACAGCGCGGGTTTTGCCGGTGCGCTCGGCCCAGCCAAGTTCGAAGCACCGCGTGGTGATCGCAGCCCCGACCGAACCGGCGAGATGCGGCCTGCGTTCGCTCCAATCGAGGCACCAGCGGCAGAGCACGCGCTTGTCCTGGCGCAGGGCAGAGATGTCGATGCCGATGCAGGTGAGTTTGCTCTCGCCGGCCCCAGTGAGGCGGAAATTCTGGTCTTCCTCGATCAAATCGCCAGCGCTTCGCAGCGCGTCGGCGATGGCAACGCCGAGTTTGCCGGCGAAATGGTCGTAGCAGGTGCGGGCCTCTCGCATCTGTGCGTCGCGCGGGCCGGTGGTGCGGAACGGGCGGGCGGACGAACCCGCCAGCACCGACAGCGCCTCCATCACCGCCGCCACGTCAGGATTGGCGAGGCGGTGATAGCGGTGGCGGCCCTGGACGGCGACACGGATCAGCCCGGCTTCGGACAGCTTGGCCAGATGCGCGCTCGCCGTCTGTGGCAACACGCCCGCCGCCGCCGCCAGTTCGCCCGCGGTGCGCGCCCGGCCGTCGAGCAGCAATTGCAGGATGTTCGCCCGCGCGCCGACACTCAGCAGGGACGCAAACCGAGCGATTTCTCCCGGCGCAATATCGGCCATCGGCATTTCCCTCCCACAGCGTGTCTGCTGCCATGTTTAGCCGAAAATGGCGTTCAGATGCTTCGGGCTGCAACGAAGCGTCACGCGCCCCGCGGCACCCCGCGCAGGGCCGCACTGACGACGCGGCCTTCGAACATTGTGATGCCGCGCGCCACGCCCCAGTTGATGGCAGCCTGTGTGTGCGCGTGGGTGAGCACGAGTGATTCTGCGTCGGCCATGATGGCACCATGATCGGCTCGGTAAAGCGCCTCGGACCAGCGCAACGAGAGCCATTCGAGGCCCATCACGCGACGCGGCAATTGGTCCACAATGTCAGCGGACACACCATGCAGTGCCAGCGCATAGCCGCGATCATGTGCAAAGTCTCTCGCGAACAGGAAGGCCGCGGGGTCGGCCAGAATATCGGCGGGGCTGAGATCAAGGATCACCCGGTTGCGCAGGGCGTTCGGCAAGGCTGCGTCAAACCGCACGAATTCCTGCGCCAGAATGGAGGCGACGTTGAGATTGACCGAGAACGGACCGGCCAGCGTCAGTTCATCGGGTGCGGCCAGCAGCGCCAGCATCCGGCGGTCGAGCGTGCGGGTGAGCCTGCGAAACAGCACGCGGTCCAACTGAAGTGTGTAATCCGGGGCCAGGGTCTCGGCGATTTCGTCGATGCACAGCACGCGGCGTTCCCAGCGCCTGCGGAACCTTCCATCGGCCAGCCGCTCCGCCACGGGCCGCCTACGGGCGAAGCGGGTCATGTCTGCTTGCGCGAGATTGGCCTCCAAGGCTGCAAGTGCGACTGGGTCGAGCGGCAACCCGCCAATTGTCTGAGGTTCCACCTCCTGGGCCGGGGCGAAAGCGGCCTCCTCATCCGGTGCTGTGGTGGGTTCCACCAAGGTGAGCAGCCGAGGGCCATCCACCGGCAGCGTCAAATCCTCCCAAAGTGCCTGCAGCGCGGCGCTGGCCATGTCATCGTTGGCGAACAGCAGCATGATGGCATCGCGGCTTTGTGACAGCGCCCGCACACTCGCGTTGCGCCAGACCACCACGATGTCCAGGCTTGGCAGAGTGAACAGCCGCCCGCGATCCGCCTGGGATAACGGCTCCAGCGCCGCACGGGCCATGCGCAGGTGATGCGGGCGTACCCGGTTGGACGGGAGGCGCGACAGATGCACCACGCAGGCATGACGGGCGATGCCCGCCACCTGGCATTCGTGGACGACATCGGCCAGAGCCGCGGCATCACGTTCGGCGGCGCTGGCCTGGGCGGATGCCGGATCGCGGCGACGGAGAGAAATATTCATCAAGCGGTGCCCGCGACAGCACGCAGCCGACGCTCCAGCGCCGGGGCAGAATCGACCACAGACGGCACGACCACGCTCATTTCTCGCCTGACAGGCCCATTCTGGCCAAAATCGCTACACGCGCTGCCGGTGCCGTGCCGATCCAAGCTGACCTGCTGAAGATCACAGATTTTCTGGCACGATGCGGCAACGCTATGGCATCAGTCTGCCTTGATCAGGTTAATGGAACCTTTCTGCATATAAATGTACCGATGAGGACGCTTGCGTGCTTAAGACACCGGCGGTAGCGGTAGGCGATGGACGAAGTGCAACAATCCCACGCTGCTGACATCCCCTCCAGCCCGGCTGCAGCCGCCCAGCGAGAGCCGGACCACGTGGCACTCGCCGACGCCATCCGAAAGCTCGCCCGCACCAGCGTGCTTGTGGTCGGTGATGCCATGCTCGACCGGTACATTTACGGCAGCGTCGAGCGCGTCAGCCGCGAAGCGCCGGTGCCGGTGCTCACTGTCGATCGCGAGGTGGCGGTGCCGGGCGGCGCTGGCAACGTGGTGCGCAACCTTGGCGCTCTTGGCGTGGCGGTGGCGTTCGTCTCGGTCGTGGGTGACGATCAGGCGGGCTCAGACCTCACCGGGCTGATCGGCAGCCAGCCAGGCGTGGAGCCTTGGCTGCTGGTGCAGGGCAGCCGCACCACCACGCGCAAAACGCGCTATGTCGCGCAGGGCCAGCAATTGCTGCGCACGGATCGTGAAGACCCCTCCCCGGTTCACCCCAAGCTGGCCGAGCGCATGCTGCGCATTGTACGGGACGCGATGGCGGCGACGACGGTGACAATCTTGTCAGATTACGGCAAGGGCGTGCTGTCCGGTGATATGCCGGCGCAGATCATCGCCGCCGCCAAGACCTCCGGCCGCAAGGTGGTTGTGGATACGCGCGGCGGGGATTACAGCCGTTTTGCCGGGGCCGATCTTATTCTGCCAACCGCCTATGATCTTGCGCGGCATTTCGGCAGGCGGATGGCGACGGATGCTGCCATTGCCGAGGCTGCCGCCGAGTTGCGCGCGCAGCATAAATTTGGCGCAGTGCTGGTCAATCGCCTTGAGGAAGGCATGACGCTGGCCGGGCCACAGGGCATTTTGCATCTTCAGGCCGAGACCCATGATCTGGTTGACGTGTCTGGTGCCAACGACACCGCTGTGGCCGCGTTGGGTGCCGGCCTCGCAGCGAGCCTGGACGTGGCGATGGCATCGCGCATTGCCACCATTGCGAATGGCGTCGTGCTCGGCCGGACCGGCATTTCAGTGGCCCGTGAAGGCGATCTGCTGGCTGCTATTTCACCACATGGCAGCGCACTGCGCCGCATTGTCAGCCTGGAGGCGGCAGCCACTCGGGTGGAGAACTGGCGGCGTGAGGGCTGGCAGACCGCAATGGCTATTGGGGCCTACGACGTCGTCACCCCTGAGGTCCATGCGGCGCTGCAGGCAAGCCGGGATGCGGCGGATCGCCTGGTGATCGGGTTGGAACGCGACGGCAAGGACCGCCAACAGCGGCCCGAGGCGGTGCGTGCAGCTCAACTGGCATCGCTTGATTGCGTCGATCTGGTGGTGATGATCGATAGCAACAACACGGCGGAACTGCTCTACGCGCTGCGGCCGGACCTGCTGATCGGTCCGCGCAATCAGGCCGGTGCGGAATTGCTGCCGACCTGGGGTGGACGGGTGATCAGCGTTTAGGCCCGGCTGATCACATTGCTTGCTGACCAGGGCAACGCCCGATCAGATTGAACCGGTTCAGTTCAATCTGATCGTGTATTGCTCTAGCGGTTGTCCACGTCATAGCCAGTCCGGCCCTGGTCGACATGCGTGATTGCGTAGGGTGTCGTTTCGAGCTTCGGCAGATGCCGCAGGCGTTCAAGTGTGGCTTCTGGGCCGAGGGTGAAGATCGGGTTGGCCAGTGCCTTCAGCATTGCCGCGTCATCCGGTGCGGCTGACGCGGCAAAAAGACTGTCTACCAGGGCTTGTGATGGGGTTGCGTCAGCAACGCCGATGGCAGCGCGAATTTCCCTGCGGGCAATCAGAATTTGTTCCTGGGCACCGGGATTTTCCTCATACCACCGGATATGCGTGTTGAACGCGCCGGCGATGTAATCGACGTCCGCCAACCCGCGTGCCGCCAATTGCGGCGTGGCCGGCGGCGGTGCGCCGAGGCCGAGAATGGTGTTCGCTTCGACCAGCGCTGCTATGTCGGGATCACCCCGTCCCACCAGGCTTGGCGGCGGCAATGCGGTGTCGATGATCTTGAATGGTCCGGTGCAGGACGTGGCGAGCAAAGCAAACAAAATCGCCGGTTTTGAGAACTTCATGATGCGATACCCCTGTGGCGCTGTGAGCACTACGTGGGAACGCTGCGTTTGGTTGCAGCCCGTGCCTTACGAAGTCTTCATGTAGCGGCTGCCGAGTTCGGCATAATGCGGGGCAATCTGGCCGAAGCGGGCGGCGTCTTCCGGGCTCAGCACGCGGCTGAATTTGGCGGGCGAGCCTTGCCAGAGCTCGCCAGCACCGATGCGCTTGCCTGGTGTGAGCAGGCTGCCGGCGGCGAGCATGCCGCCTTCCTCGATCACCGCGCCGTCCAGCACCGTCGCACCCATGCCGACGAAGGCACGGTTGTGCAGGGTGCAGGCGTGGATGATGGCGGCGTGGCCCACCGTCACGTCGTCCCCGATCAGCGTGGGGAACGTGCCTGCGTTGACGTGGATGATCGTGCCGTCCTGGATGTTGGAGCGCGCGCCGATGCGAATGTGGTTGGTGTCACCGCGCAAAACGCAGTGGAACCAGACGCTCGATGACGGGCCAACGGTGACATCGCCGATCAGGATTGCGGTGGGGGCGATGAAGGCGGTTGCGTCCACCGTGGGCGTGATCCCCTCAAACACGAGGAAGCGCCGGTCATCCATGCTGCGTCTCCAGTCCCAGCATCAGCGACAGGTTCTGCACGGCGGCACCGGAGGCTCCCTTGCCGAGGTTGTCCAGACGAGCGACGAGCACGGCTTGACCGTGACCGTCATGGCCGTGGACGCGCAGTTCGAGCATGTCTGTGTCGTTCAGGCTTTCCGGCTCCAACTTGCCGTCGGCACCCGGCTTTACGACCGAGACAAGGCTGCTTTGCGCGTAATACGCATCCAAAATGCCGTGCAGATCAGCCGTGCGCACGGAGCCGTTCAGCATGTCCAGATGCAGCGGGATGGAGACCAGCATGCCCTGGCGGTAATGGCCGACGCTGGGCACGAAGATCGGGCGGCGCGTGAGGCGGGAATAGACCTGCAGTTCCGGCAGATGCTTGTGCTCCAGCCCGAGCCCATAAAGCTCGAACGCAGGGCCGCCGGTGGCCTCGTGGCTGTTGATCATCGCCTTGCCGCCGCCGGAATAGCCGCTGACGGCGTTGACGGTGACGGGATAATCCTGCGGCAGCACGCCGGCCTCGATCAGCGGGCGCAGCAGGGCGATGCCGCCGGTGGGGTAGCAGCCGGGGTTGGCCACGCGGCTGGCCTGGGCGATGCGCTCGCTCTGGCCCGGCACGAGTTCGGCAAAGCCGTAAACCCATGACGGATCAACGCGATGCGCGGTGCTGGCGTCGAGCAGCTTGGGCGCGGAGGAGCCGAGGCCATCGGCCAGGGCGGTCGATTCGCGGGCTGCGTCATCGGGCAGGCAGAGCACCACGAGATCCACCGAGCGCATCATGTCGCGCCGCGCGGCTGGGTCCTTGCGGCTGGCATCCGACAGGCTGTGCAGTTCGACCTGCGCCATGCGTTCCAGGCGCTGGCGAATGCCCAGACCGGTGGTTCCGGCTTCACCGTCGATGAACACACGTGCGACATTGGCCATGCGGCAATCTCCTTTTGTCGTTCAACGTTTCAACCGCAATCGCGCGCCTGCACCAGAGCAGATTGCGCGCGGCTGATCCGAAGAAACCGCCAAGCGGGACGCACTCCTACGTATGCTGCAAGTGCTAAGGTTGCTTTGCCGGGACACACCCCGTAACTTTCTGTGAGATCGTCAGTCCCACAACCTGATGACACAGCGGCGGTGCGGGACCGCCCACGGAAGGGAATTCACATGGACAGCGAAGCTCCGCCCAAAAGCGTTACATTGACGCTCGACGGCACCAACAAATCGATCACCCTGCCGCTCATCCAAGGCACGATGGGCCCGCCCGTGGCCGACATTCGCAAGCTTTATGCGGGGTTGGACATCTTCACGTTCGACCCGGGCTACGGCGGCACCGCGGCCTGCGAGAGCAAGATCACTTACATTGACGGTGACGCCGGCGTGTTGCTGCATCGCGGCTATCCGATCGAACAGCTGGCGATGCAGTCCACCTTCCTTGAAGTGGCGCATCTGCTGCTCAACGGCGAGCTGCCAAACGCCGCCCAGAAGGTAGAGTTCGACGACGGCGTGATGCGGCACACCATGCTGCACGAGCAGATCCGCAGCATCTATCAGGGCTTCCGCCGTGACGCTCACCCGATGGCGGTGATGTGCGGTGTGGTTGGCGCTCTGTCCGCGTTCTACCATGACAGCCTTGACATCAATAACCCAGAGCACCGCCGCATCAGCGCGTTTCGCTTGATCGCCAAGGTGCCGACGATTGCCGCCTGGGCCTATAAATATACCATCGGTCAGCCGTTCATGTATCCGCGCAACGACCTCGGATACGCTGAGAACTTCCTTTACATGATGAACGCGGTGCCGGCGGAGCCTTATCACGTGAACCCGGTTCTGGCCCGCGCCATGGACCGCATCATGATCCTGCATGCGGATCACGAGCAGAATGCATCAACGGCCACCGTGCGGCTTTCGGGCTCGACCGGGGCCAACCCGTTCGCCTGTATCGCTGCGGGCATCGCGAGCCTGTGGGGGCCTGCGCATGGCGGTGCCAACGAGGCGGTGCTGAAGATGCTGGCCGAGATCGGCACGGTTGAGAACGTGAAGCCGTTCCTTGATCAGGTGAAAGACAAGGACAGCCATTCCCGCCTGATGGGCTTCGGCCATCGCGTCTATAAGAACTTCGACCCGCGCGCGAAGATCCTGCAGGCGACCTGTCATGAGGTGCTGGCCGAGCTTGGCATCAAGAACGACCCGATGCTGGAACTGGCTGTGGAGCTTGAGAAGATCGCGCTGCACGATGAGTATTTCATCAAGCGCAAGCTCTACCCGAACGTTGATTTCTATTCGGGCATCATTCTCAAGGCGATGGGCATTCCGACCAGCATGTTCACGGCACTTTTCGCCGTGTCACGCACCGTGGGCTGGATCAGCCAGTGGAAAGAAATGATGGAAGATCCGTCCCAGCGGATCGGGCGTCCGCGCCAGATCTACACGGGTGCGACTACGCGTGATTACGTAGGTATTGACGCACGCGGTTGATATAGCGCGCGTTTTGCTGTTCACGGTTGCGTGATAATGAGCCCGGGCAATGTTGAATTGCCCGGGTTTTTTCGTGCCAATCGACATTTTGATGACGGTTCCAAGCCATCAATATCACTTTTGGCGGGATTTTCACAGCGGCGATGATGTGGACATATTCACAACCGCAATAAGACGAAAACAGATCACAACACATTGATTGTAAATATTTTTTATGAAAATTGCGCGTTTGATTCTATTTTAACGTTATTGAACAGATAACTTTATAATAATGCACTGGAAATGTACAATAACAAGAAATTATCGAATATACTGAGAATTTTATTTGAAAT
>CAIJTR010000136.1 GCA_903823665.1 uncultured Rhodospirillales bacterium | reverse complement strand
TCACAAAACCCAAACCAAACCACCAAAACACAATCTCGATACAAACCATCACTGATAAGCACCAACAAGGAGCGCCGCCAACGTATCCCTTCCATTCCTGATATACTTGTCAAAGAGCGTTCGAAGCGGAGCCAACCAACCGATTTCTCGGAGCCGACCAAGTTCGGGAGGCGCGTTCTACTCCCGTCGAGGAAAGGATGTCAACGACAATCGGCATTGCCGTTAAAATAACCTGCGGCCACGCGGCAGCAGGCCTTCGCAGTCGATCGGCACCGCCCCCGGCGCATGGGTCAACGCGCATACAATGGAGCGTATGGAAGACGCTCACCGGGAATTGCGCAGTACCAAGCCAGCGTGCGAGACGCTATTAATGGAAATATGACGGCCACTCAGACGGTATTCCGCACTATATTCTCTTAAGTCTATTTAATGATGACATTTCTTTACTCTCTGGAAAGACTTTAAAAAGAAAGCAACGCATGATATGCAAACCAAATGGAAAATGATGGAGCCCCTTCGGGACATTCCTGGTCGGTTAGCTTGTCCGGTACACCGCCGGATGTGACACCGCATGGCGCGCCCCACGGCATTCCATTGGGTGGCTTTGGCGATGCCAGCTTCCACCGCACCGCCGCGCCGACACCTCCCAAGCGCGGATTTGCGGCAAGCGATGCGTGGCATCTGGCGTGGCGGCACAAATGGCTGCTGCTCGCCTCTATTATAGTGGGCACCGGAGTGGGCGGCGCCGCGAGCCTTTTCGCCAGCCCGCCCTCTGCGTCTGCGCTGCTGTTGGCGCGTGACGCCGATGCGACCGCGATGCAGACCGAGATTTCGATTTTGCGCAGCCAGGACATTCTGCGCAAAGCGGTGCAGGAGGCCGGGCCGGCGCGGGTGATTGCGGGCTATAAGCTGCCTTATCCATTGAGCGCCGTTTGGCAGCCTTGCGCTGGTGCCGCGGGCGATGCGCTGATGGACTGCGCGACGGCCAGGACGGCCGACAATCTTGTGGCCGAAATAGACGGCGATTTCCCCGGCTCCGATCACGGCCGGGTGGTTCGGCTGACGGCGCGCAACCCGGACCCTGCTGTTTCGATTGATATGCTGCGCGGGGCAATTGGGGCCGAGCTTGCTGTTCGCAAACGGGCTTTTGCGATCGCACGGGCAGAGACGTTGCGGCCGCAATTGGACGAGGCCGAGCGGGCGCTGACTGAGACGACGACGGCGATCGGGAGGATGCATAGCAGCAACAACGTGCTGGACATCAGCCGCGACATTGCGGCCGTGACGCAGGCCTCCAGCGCCCTCGCCTCTTCGGCGAGCAGGGTGCTGCAGCGGCAGACGGCGGTTCAGGCGGAGCTTGGCAAGGCGCGGGCGCTTTTGCAGAAGACGCCGGAGCAGATCCCGTTCAGCAAAGAGGTGTCAACGCATGACATCAGCGAGACCAGCACCAATGAGCTGATGCGGCTGAAGCTGGAGCGGGCGCATTTGGCGCAGCTTTACAGCAAGGACTACCCCGGCATTCAGGAACTCGACCGCAAGATTGCCATCGTCGCCAAGCCGCGCGGGCCGGTGACGGACACGGTCAGCAAGATGCAGCGCAATCCGGCCTTTGAGACATTGTCGGGCAAGGTTGCGGCACTTGAAGGCGAGGATGCGTCGCTCGCAAGCCAGCAGGCCGAGATCACCCGGCAGCAGACGGCGTTGAACGCGCGTGCAGATGGTTTGGGCGCGTCTCAGGCCGGGCTTGCGATGCTGACGCAGAAGCTGGAAGTGCAGCAGGCGGTGACGCGGCAACTTTCACTGGAGATTGCGCAACTGCAGTCACAGGACACGCTGACGGCGGACCGGGTGGATGATCTGCAGGTTCTGCAGGCCCCAATTGCTGATCTACCGTCATGGTTGCAGGGAACGCATTCGGTGGCGGCGGGGCTGGCCGGTGGCGGCGCGTTTGGGCTGTTCGGCCTGCTGGCATCACGGCGGCGGCAGAAATTTTACACCGTGCCGGCGGAGGTGGAGCAACATCTGGGCCTGCCCGCACTGGCCGATTTGGTGCTTTGGCGGCGCGGTGAGCCGTTGGAGTTGCCTGAATTGGCATTGGCCGATCTCGCCCGGCAATTGCTCGCCACAACCAATGAGCAGGGCGGGCCGGTGACGGGACTGCACCTTGCGGGGACCGCCGAGAATGATGGTGCCCAGGTTGTGGCTCGCACATTGGCGGCGGCGTTGTTGGCCCAGCGTGGCGGGCGCGTGCTGGTGGTTCATCTAGAACAAGACGGCTTCGGGTTCATCGAGAGCATCATCCAGGATCGTCCGGAGCCGGGGAGCAGAACGGCCAACACGGCCTCACGCCGGGAGATTTCGGTGACCATCCCAGCCCCGAGCGGGCAAGTGGTGGCGATGGCCAACGTGGCCAGTGCCGTGCTGGGCGATTGGGCGGCGCTGGGTGGCGAGCTGCAGCTGCATGTGGCCCGGCTGCGTTCGGTGCATGATTTCGTGATTGTCGTCTCGGCCCACGGCACCGCCGGGCACGTCACGCGCAGGTTATCGAGCAACGCGGATTTGGATGTGCTGGTGGTGCGCGCCGGGCATTCGCAGCCTTCGGGAGTGGCGATGTTGAGCACGCTGCTGCAGCAGGCCAGCGATCACCGGTTTGGTTTTGTTTTTACGCGCGAAAGCGCTCTTTTTTCGGGCAGGCAGGCATGATGGCAGCACGGTCTCGTCAGACGACATGGATTTCGGGGGCGATGGCCGCGCTGCTGGTGTTGAGCGGCTGTGCCAATTCCATCTTCTCGACCACGCAATCCGTAAGCCCCGTGGAGCAGACGCCACAGGGCTTTGCGAAATGGACGGACACGGTGGCAGAGTATCAGTTCCAGTCCGGCGACAAGATCAAGGTGCAGTTTCTGCTCACGCCGGAGCTGACCGAGGATGCGACGGTGGGGCCGGATGGCATCATCGCGGTGCGCGCGGCTGGCCACGTGCAGGCGGTGGGCAAAACCGCCACGGTGTTACAGGCCGATATCACCAAGGCCTCCGCTCCGATGCTGACCTCGCCGATTGTGACGGTTTCTTTGGTGGAAACGCCGGGGGCGCAGGTGTTTGTCGGTGGCTCGGTCGGCAAGGCGGGTGCCTATACGCTTGTCGGGCGGCATGGCTCGTTCGAGGCCATTCAGCTGGCGGGCGGGTTTGATCCGCAGGCGCGGATGGATGAGGTGGTGCTGATCCGCCGCGATCCGCAGAACAAGCCGATGCTGCGCACGGTGGATCTGCGTGGGCTGATGCATGGTGAGGCCGGGCATGACGATGTGCCGCTGGTGGCGGGCGATATCGTGTTCGTGCCGCGCAACCGGATCAGCGAGGTCGATTTGTGGATCGATCAGTATATCAACAAGTTCCTGCCGTTCAGCCGGGCGTTTGATTACTCGGTGAACCGGAGCGGCAAGCCGTTCTGAGCACTCTTGGCGGGCGGGCGGCGTTGGGGCAGGCTGGGAGAAAATCCAGGAAACGCCCCGATGTCGCTGCCGAACGCCCTGCAAGATCGCTTTCAGACGCTGCATGAGATCATTCGCGCAGCGCGGCTGAACCTCAATCAGAATTTGTGGGATTATGTGGTGGGTGCGACGGGCACCGAGACCACCATGCTGCGCAATCGGCATGCCCTGGACCGGATCGGGTTTCGGCCGCGGGTGCTGAATGACGTTTCGCATGTTGATGCTTCGGCCATGTTGTTTGGTCATCGGGTGCGACTGCCGGTGATGCTGGCACCGGTGGGCGGGCTGGATCAGTTGGGTGTCGGCGGCGGGATGACGGTGGCGCGGGGCGCTGGGATGGCGGGCGTGCCGTTTTTGATCAGCTCGGTGACCAATCAGAGGATTGAGGACGTGGCGGCGGCAGCGAGCGGTGCGAAGATCTTTCAGCTTTATGCGCGCGGCGATGGCAGCTTCATCGATGAGCACGTGACCCGGGCGATGGACGCAGGGTATGATGCGTTCTGCATCACGGTGGACAGCGCACTGTACAGCAGGCGCGAGCGGGATATCGCCAATCGGTTCGCCAAGCCGTGGCGGGCATATAATTCCGGGATGGAGTTTCAGGCGGCGCTGAACTGGGGCGATATCGCGCGCTTCCGGGAAAAGCATCCGGGGGTGAAGCTGATCCTGAAAGGGATTGCCACCGCCGAGGACGCCAGCCGCGCGGTGGAGATGGGGGTGGCCGGGATTTACGTCTCCAACCATGGCGGGCGGCAGCTGGATCATGGGGCGGGGGCGATTGAGGTGCTGCCGGAGGTGGCGGCGGCCGTGGCCAAGCGCGCGCTGGTGTTTGTCGATGGCGGCATCAGCCGGGGCAGCGATGTGGTGAAGGCGATGGCGCTGGGGGCCGACGCGGTGGGGATCGGGCGGCTTTATGTCTATGGGTTCGCCGCCGCCGGGGCGGAGGGGATTGTGCGGGTGATCGAGCTTTTGGAGATCGAGGTGATCGAGACGCTCGGACTGCTGGGGCTTTCGTCGTTTGCGGGGCTTGATGGGACATATTTGCGTCCTGTTGAGGCGGTGACGGCACCGCATGTGCTCAGCGCGTTTCCGTTGTTGGAGAGGTTATAGCGCGCACGGGGGCGAAGCCGGTGCGGTGGTGCGGGGTGATGCCTTGGCGCTTTAGGGCGGCCAGATGCGTGACGGTGCCGTATCCGGCGTTGCTGGCCCAGCCATAGCCGGGATAGCGCGTGTCAAGCTGGGTCATGGCGCGGTCGCGGGTGATTTTGGCGATGATCGAGGCGGCGGCGATGGACAGGCTGATGGCGTCTCCGCCGACGACGCAGTGGGTGGGGCATGGCAGGCCGGGGGATTTGTTGCCGTCAACCAATGCGGCGTCGATGGGCAGCGTGAGCCTGGAAAATGCGCGGCGCATGGCGAGCAGGCTTGCTTGCAGGATGTTGAGGTGCAGGATTTCGGTGACGGAGGCGGCACCGATGCCGATATGGGCGTCACTCGCGCGCAGGGCGTGATAGGCGCGCAGGCGGGCGGCGGCGGAGAGGCGTTTGCTGTCGTCGAGTAGCATGGCCACGGCCTCCGGCAACTCGCGCGGCAGCACGACGCAGGCGGCGACGACGGGGCCGGCGAGAGGGCCTCGGCCGACCTCATCGAGCCCGGCCACAATGCCGCCCAGCCGATGCTCCAGGATCAGGTCCGGCATGATGGCGGATTACCTGACATTTCGTAAAATGGCGCTTCCACGCCGGAAAATTACGTGCGTTGACATTAATTCGTAATTAAATCATTGCCGGTGATGAGGATTTGTCGCAAACGCACGCATCCGTGTGCTTGTCCGAAGGGGATTCCGTCCATGATGTCCGCATTGCATTCGCGCTGGGGCCAATTGATCCTCGGCATTGTCTGCATGGTGATGATCGCCAACCTGCAATATGGCTGGACGTTGTTCGTTCTGCCAATCGACAAGGCGCATGGATGGGGGCGCGCCGCCATTCAGGTGGCGTTCACCGTGTTCGTGATTTGCGAGACATGGCTGCTGCCGCTGGAAGGCTATGTCATCGACAAGGTGGGGCCTCGCTTCACGGTGGCCGCGGGCGGCGTGTTCATCGGCGGCGCGTGGGTGCTGAACAGCTTCGCTGACAGCCTGACGCTGCTGTATGTGGCGGCGGCCTTGGGTGGGATCGGGGCCGGGTTCATCTACGGGGCCACGGTGGGCAACGCGATCAAATGGTTTCCGGACCGGCGCGGTTTGGCGGCGGGGCTGACGGCGGCGGGCTTTGGGGCTGGCTCGGCCGTGACCGTCGTGCCGATCTCCAACATGATCGCCAGCGCCGGGTATGAGGCGACGTTTCTCGCATTCGGCATTGGCCAGGGCGTGATCGTGCTGCTGGTGTCGATGCTGTTGCGCGCACCACCGGGACAGGAGAGCACACATGTCGCGGTACTGTCGCCGGGCGGAATGAACGCCACGCGCCCCTCCCCGCTGCACGCGCTGACCCGCGACTATGCGCCGACACAGGTGGCGCGTGAGCCGGTGTTCTGGATGATGTATCTGATCTTCGTTCTCGTCGGTGCAGGCGGGCTTGTGGCCACCGCACAGCTATCGGTGATCGCCACGGATTTCGGCGTGGCGAAAACACCGGTGACGCTGTTCTTCCTGACCATGCCGGCGCTGACGTTTGCCTTGTCGATCGACCGGATTCTGAACGGGCTGACGCGGCCGTTCTTTGGCTGGGTGTCGGACCAGATTGGCCGCGAAAACACGATGTTCGTGGCGTTTCTGCTCGAAGGGCTGGGCATCTTTGCTCTGATTGCCTATGCGCATGACCCGGTGATGTTCGTCATCCTCACCGGCATGGTGTTCTTTGCCTGGGGCGAGATTTATTCGCTGTTCCCAGCCACCTGCGGTGACACGTTCGGGCGCAAGTTTGCTGCCACCAATTATGGCCTGCTCTACACGGCGAAAGGCACGGCGGCGTTGCTGGTGCCGTTGGGCTCGGTGCTGCGGGAGATGACCGGGGATTGGCTGATTGTGCTGTATGTGGCGGCTGGGGTGAATATTCTCGCAGCCTTGCTGGCGTTGTTCGCACTGAAGCCGATGCGCCGGGCGTTCATCCGCCGCTCGATGGCCGAGCGGGCTGCTGAGCGCACGGCTGAGGCGAATGCACGCATCGCATCTCAGGCTTTGCCTGCAGAATAAATCGCTCGTAAGAGCACCGCATTCAAACCGAGGTTCGTATGACCATCTATCACGCCGACACGATGACCCAGCTGCTGGCGCGCGGGGCCGATGATGCACCGGCGATTGGCGCACCAGGCCGCCCTTCCCTCACCCATGCCGGGCTGCGGGCACTGGCCGCTCGCACCGTGGCGGCGCTGAATGCGATGGGCATTGGGCGGCATGACCGGGTGGCGATGGTGTTGCCGAATGGGCCGGAGATGGCGGCGTTGTTTGTGACGGCTGCATGCGGGGTGACGACGGCCCCGCTCAACCCGGCTTACAAGAGCGATGAGTTCGACTTCTATCTGTCCGACCTCAATGCCCGCGCGCTGATTGTGCAGCAGGGCATGGAGACGCCGGCGCGGGCGGTGGCGGCGGCCAAGGGCATTGCGATTGTGGAGCTGGTGCCGGGCGAGTTGGCCGGGGACTTCACGCTGGTGTCGGATTTGACGGGCACGGCAGCGCATCCGGGTGCAGCGGAGGCCGAGGATGTGGCGCTGGTGCTGCACACCTCCGGCACGACATCGCGCCCGAAGATTGTGCCGCTGCGGCAGATCAATGTGACGGCCTCGGCCACTCACATTGGTGAGGCGCTGGAGCTGACGCCGGGCGATGTGTGCCTCAACATCATGCCGCTGTTCCATATTCATGGGCTGATTGCAGCCGTGCTGTCCTCGCTGGCCGCCGGTGCTTCGGTGTCCTGCACGCCGGGCTTCAACGCGTTCAAGTTCTTCGCCCAGTTCGATGAGGTGAAGCCGACCTGGTTCACGGCAGTGCCGACGATGCATCAGACGCTGCTGCCGCTGGCGGCGCGCAATGCTGATTTGATCGCGCGTGGCCGTTTGCGCGTCATTCGTTCCTCCTCCGCGTCGCTGCCGCCTGCTGCGATGATTGAGATGGAGGAGATGTTCAAGGTTCCGGTGATCGAGAGCTATGGCATGACGGAGGCCGCACACCAGATGGCGGCCAATCCGCTGCCGCCGCGTGCGCATTTCCCAGGCTCCGTGGGGATCGCGGCCGGGCCGGACGTGGCGATCATGTCTGAGGATGGCGCGATGATGCCCGCCGGTGAGCTGGGCGAGATTGTCATTCGTGGGCGCAACGTGACGGCGGGGTATGAGAACAATCCTGAGGCCAATGCGAAGGCTTTCACGAATGGCTGGTTCCGCACCGGTGATGAGGGCTATCTCGATCAGGACGGTTATCTGCGTCTGACCGGCAGGCTCAAGGAGATCATCAATCGCGGTGGCGAGAAGGTGAGCCCGCTTGAGGTGGACAACGTGCTGATGGAGCACCCGGACGTGGCGCAGGTGCTGACATTTGCCATGCCGCATCCGAAGCTGGGTGAGGAAGTGGCGGCTGCCGTGGTGCTGCGTGAGGGGGCTACGGAGAACGAGCACTCGATCCGTGATTTCGCCAATGAGCGTTTGGCGGCGTTCAAGGTGCCGCGCAAAATCGTGTTCCTGCCGGAGATTCCCAAAGGTGCGACGGGCAAGCTGATGCGGATTGGTCTGGCCGCAAAACTCGGCGTGTCCGCATGAAGGTTGCGATTTTCGGCGCTGGTGCCATTGGCGGCATGATGGGTGTGAAGCTGGCGCAGGCCGGTGCGGACGTCACGTTCATCGCGCGCGGTCCGCATCTGGCGGCGATGCAGGCGAATGGCGTGGTGATGCATTCGGGTGGGCAGACCATTCATGTGCATCCGCGCTGCGTGGGGTCGGCTGCTGAGGCGGGCGTGCAGGATTATGTGATCGTGACGCTGAAGGCGCATTCGTTGCCGGCGGCGGCACCGGATATCGCCAAGATGATGGGGCCGGATTCGGCGCTGATCACGGCGGTCAATGGGGTGCCGTATTGGTATTTCCATGGGCTGGAAGGTCCGCACAAAGGTCATCGGGTGGAGAGCGTTGATCCCGGTGGCGTGCTGTCCGCGTTGCTGCCGCCGTCGCAGGCCATTGGGTGTGTGGTTTATCCGGCGGCGGAGGTGATCGAGCCTGGGGTGATCGAGCACACCTATGGCGACCGGTTCTCACTGGGCGAGCCGGATGGGTCGCGTTCGCCACGGATTGAGGCGATTTCGAAGTTGCTGATTTCGTCAGGGTTGAAGGCCCCGGTGCGGCCAAAGATCCGTGATGAGATCTGGGTGAAGCTGTGGGGCAATCTCTGCTTCAATCCGCTCTCGGCGCTGACCGGGGCGACGCTGGATATTCTGACCGGGCGGCCTGATCTGCGTGGGATTTGCCGCACGATGATGATCGAGGCGCAGGGTGTTGCCGAGGCGCTGGGCGTTAAGTTCGCCATTGATGTGGAAAAGCGCATTGATGGGGCGGCGGAGGTGGGCGTTCATAAGACCTCTATGCTGCAGGATTTGGAGCGCGGGCGGCCGATGGAAATTGATGCGCTGCTGGGGGCTGTGGTGGAGCTTGGGGCTCTGACGGGCCATGCGATGCCGACCTGCGAGACGGTGCTGGCGCTGGTGCGGCAGCGGGCTCGTGACGCGGGGTGTTATCCGGCTTAGCGGGTGAAGACGCTGACGCTTTCGAGGCGGGCGGACCAGAGGAACTGATCGACCGGTTGGGTTGAGATCAGTTTGAAGCCGACACCGCGGAGCATGGCGGCGTCTCTCGCCAGCGCGCCGGGATTGCAGCTGACATAGATGACGCGCTTGATTTTGGAGGCGGCGATTTGCGCGGTTTGCGTCTCGGCACCGCCGTGCGGTGGGTCGAGGACGACGCAGGTGAAGGCGTCGATTTCTTTCGCTGACAGCGGCTGGCGTTGCAGGTCGCGCTTTTCGACGGTGAGGCGGCCGGTTTGGCCGGAGGCATCGGCGGCGGCTTTGAGGGAGCCGGCGGCGGCGGGATCGCCTTCGACGGCGTGGACGCGCATGTGTTTCAGCATGGCGAAGGTGAGCGTGCCGCTGCCGGCGTAGAGTTCCAGCACGCGCGATTTCGCGGTGGGCTTGGGCGGCAGGCCGGCCATGACGGCTGTGATGATGGCGGCCTCACCGGGGCGGGAGGCTTGGAGGAAGCCGCCGGGTGGTGGGATGACGTTGGTGCCGGTGAAGTTCGTCGTGGCCGGTCGGAGCAGGGCTGCGATCTCAGGTGTTGCGGTGTTCAGCGCCCACATGACGCGGGGCATGCCGTGTTCGGTGGCGAACGCTGCGAGACGGGTGCGATCGACGACGCTCAACGGGCGGTCCGTCCGCAGCAGAAGGTCTGGGCCGCTGTCGAGCAGGTTGACGATGGCAGAACCCTCACGGCCAAGCGCGTTCAGGCCGCGCAGCAGCACGCGCATGGGGGCGAGCAGGCGGAACAGGTCCGGGTGCAGGACGTGGCATTCGGTGAGGTCGATCACCGTGCTGTCGCGGGCGGCGTGCAGGCCGAGGGTGATACCGAGATCCCGCCTGATGGCGAGGTCCATGCGGCGGCGCTGGAACGGGGGCGTTTCGATGATGGGCGCGGGATCGGGTTCGAAGCCTGCGCGGCGGAGGGCTCCGGTCAGCAGATGGGCTTTCCAGGCGAGGTATTCGCTGGGTTTCCAATGCTGGAGTGCGCAGCCGCCGCAGGTGGCGAAATGCAGGCAGGGCGGTTCGACGCGGTCCGCACTTGGCTCGATGATGATGTCGGCAACGGCTGCGAAACCTTCGCCACGCTTCGAGGCAGGGCGGACGGCACAGAGTTCGCCGGGGAGAGTGAAGGGGACGTAGACCCTTTCCCCTGCCGGCATTTCGCCTACGCCGTCACCGTCACTGCCGAGCCGCTGGATGCGGATATCGGCAGGGTCCGGCAGTTTTATGCCCCGAATGCGGAAATTCCCGTCTGTGCTCGGCCGAGAATCAGCGCGTGAACGTCATGCGTGCCCTCATACGTGTTGACGGCTTCGAGGTTCATGACGTGACGGATGACGTGGTATTCGTCGGCGATGCCGTTGCCGCCGTGCATGTCACGCGCGACGCGGGCGATGTCGAGCGCCTTGCCGCAGCTGTTGCGCTTGCACAGGCTGATCATTTCGGCAGCCGCGTTGTGCTCATCAAGCAGGCGGCCGAGGCGGAGGACGGATTGCAGGCCGAGTGTGATCTCGGTCTGCATGTCGGCCAGTTTCTTCTGGATCAGCTGGGTGGCGGCGAGAGGCCTGCCGAACATCATGCGCTGCATGGTGTAGTCCCGCGCTGCGTGCCAGCAGAATTCTGCGGCACCGAGCGCACCCCAGGAGATGCCGTAGCGGGCGGAGTTGAGGCAGGTGAACGGGCCGCGCAGGCCTTTGACATGCGGCAGCATGTTCTCGGCGGGGACTTCAACGTCCTGCATCATGATCATGCCAGTCACACTTGCGCGCAGGCTGAACTTGCCTTCGATCTTGGGAGCGGTGAGGCCCGGCATGCCCTTTTCGAGGATGAAGCCACGAATATCGCCGGCATCGTCCTTCGCCCAGACGACGAACACGTCTGCGATAGGGGAGTTGGTGATCCAGGTTTTGGAGCCGTTGAGCAGATAGCCGCCCTGCACGCTCTTGGCGCGGGTGCGCATGGAGGCGGGGTCGGAGCCTGCGTCGGGCTCGGTGAGGCCGAAGCAGCCGACCCATTCGCCGCGGGCGAGCTTGGGCAGGTATTTGTCCTTCTGCTCCTCGGAGCCGAAGGTGTGGATGGGCAGCATGACGAGAGAGGACTGCACGGAGAAGGCGCTGCGGTAGCCGCTGTCCACCCGCTCGACTTCGCGGGCCATCAGGCCGTAGCTGACATAGTTCACGCCAGCGCAGCCATGGCTGTCGAGGGTGGCACCGAGGAAGCCCATCTCGCCCATTTCGTTCATGATCTCGCGATCGAACGTCTCGTGGCGGTTGGCGAGCAGCACGCGGGGGAGCAGCTTTTCCTGGCAATACTGATGCGCGGAATCACGGATGGCGCGCTCTTCTTCCGAAAGCTGGCCATCGAGCATCAGCGCGTCGTCCCATTTGAACGGGGCCAAAGCGGTTTTCTTTGGGGCCTGTTCGATCTTGGTGACAACGTTCATGGCTTATTCCCCTGTCGCTTCGGCGTCCTGAGTTGATGTCTGCGCCGGTGGAGCATTATGACGCTTCGGCATGGCGGCGACCAGCATGAAGGCGGGTGTTTCATCGCCAAAGCCGAGCACGGGCGGGCCGAGATCTTCCTCGCGGCGCGGGCGGTCGCGGAAGCGATCACGCTCCCGGTCTGGGCGGAAGTTCGGCTGACGCTCAAACCGAGGCTCGGCCTCGCGTTCTGGGCGCGGCACGAACGCGATGTCCGGCTGCGGTGCGTCGAGCGGGAGCACGGCGGGTTCCGGCTTACGGGCGCGTGGCTCGTGACGAGGGTCTTTGCGCTCTGGGCGCGCACGCTTTTCGCCGGCTGGCTTTTCGCTCGCGGGCTTGACGAACGGCGTGGTGATCTCGGCTGCGATGTCAGCGGCGATTTTGTTGCGCGGCTTTTCGATCTTCTCGGGCTTGGCAGCCTTTTCCGGCTTGGCGGGGACAGAAGGCTTGCCACGGCCACGACCGCGCTTGCCGCGACCTTCGGACCATTCGACTTCATCGAGGCCGTCGATGGTGATGAGTTCGATCTTGTGGCCCGTCAGCTTTTCGATGGCCTCGGTGGCGAGGCGATCTTCCGGCGTGGCCAGCATGAAGGTGCGGCCTTCTTTGCCAGCGCGACCAGTGCGGCCGATGCGGTGGACGAAATCCTCGGCATGGATCGGCACGTCGAAATTGAAGACGTGGCTGAGGCCGCCAATATCGATACCGCGTGCGGCAACGTCTGAGCAGCAAAGCAGGCGAAGTTCGCCGGCCTTGAACTTCTCCAGCGTGGCGAAACGGACGGATTGCGCCATGTCGCCATGCAGGGCCCCTACGGAAAAGCCGTGCTTTTGCAGCGACTTGAAGAGGATATCGACGTCTTTCTTGCGGTTGCAGAAGATGAGGGCGTTTTGCACATCTTCTGACCGGATCAGGCGGCGCAGGGCCTCACGCTTGTCGAGCTCGTTCACCATGACCAGACGCGAGGTGATGGTTGTGGCGACGGAGGCGGGCTTGGAGACCGTGATCTCCTTCGGGTTCTGCAGGAAGGCGTCCGCCAGGCGTTTGATCTCGGGGGCCATGGTGGCGGAGAAAAACAGCGTCTGCCGGTTGGGGGGCAGCATGGCGACGATTTTCTCAACGTCCGGGATGAAGCCCATGTCCAGCATGCGGTCGGCCTCGTCGATCACCAGAACCGAGGTTTGGGTGAGCAGCATGCCGCCGCGCTCGAACATGTCGATCAGGCGGCCGGGGGTGGCGATGAGGACATCGACGCCCTTGTTCAACAAATCTTTCTGGTCACTCATGCTCTCACCACCGATGATGAGGGCGTGCGTGAGCTTGAGGTGCTTGCCGTATTTGACGAAGTTCTCGGCGACCTGAAGCGCGAGTTCGCGCGTGGGCTCCAGAATGAGGGAGCGCGGCATGCGGGCGCGGGCGCGGCTGCCTTGCAGGATGTCCAGCATGGGCAGCGTGAAGCTGGCGGTTTTGCCGGTGCCGGTCTGCGCGCAGCCGAGCACGTCACGGCCCATCAGCACGACCGGGATGGCCTGCTCCTGGATCGGCGTGGGGGTGAGATAGCCCATCTCGGCAATGGCGCGGAGAATGGGCTCGGACAGGCCGAGAGCTTCGAAGCCGTTGACGGGCGTTTCGTCGTCTTCGTCGGCGGGGGCCTCGGCGTAAGGCGCATGAGCGTCAGGCTCAGGAATGTGAGCCTCTTCCACGAGAGTTTCCTCGGGGAGAATTTCAAAATCCATCGAATCGGATACCGCTTGATGCGGCAGATCCGGTTGCTCCGCAGGAGCGGAGTGGATGTCAGGCGGCGTTTGTGTCTCGATCAAGTTTTCTGTGCTTCCAAGGCGGCGCCAGCGAATGCGCACGGCAGAACGCGCGAGATGGCCACGCGTTGCGCTGCATATCGAGAAATAGGTCGCAAAAGTCAAGGTTGGCGGCTATGTGCGAGGGGCTTAGAAGCATCCCATGTCCGAAGATCTGCTTTTGCTGCCGGGATTGCTGTGTGACGACCGGCTTTGGCAGGCGCAACTTGCCGCCTTTCCGCATGCGATTGTGGCGGACCTCACACTTGACGACGACATCGACATCATGGCGGCGCGGGCGATTGCGTCGATGCCGGATCGTTTCGCTGTGTGCGGTTTGTCGATGGGCGGGTATGTGGCGCTGTCGGTGATGGCGCAGGCACCGGAGCGGGTGACGCGGTTGTGTTTGCTCGACACCTCGGCTCGGGGGGACACGCCGGAACAGGCGAGACGGCGTCGGGTGCTGATGGCGATGACGCGGGGCAATACTTTCAGAGGCGTCACGCCACGATTGCTGCCGCAACTGCTGCACCCGGATCATCTGGCGGCACCGGTGGCGCAGCATGTGCTGGATATGGCCGAGCGCGTGGGACGGGACGCGTTTTTGCGTCAGCAACAGGCGATTCTGGGCAGGCCGGATCGGCGTGAGATGCTGGCGGGGATTGCCGTGCCGACGCTGGTGGGCGTGGGCAGCCATGATATTCTGACGCCAAAGGAGCTTTCGGTGGAGATGGCCGACGCGATCCCCGGGGCGGTGCTGCGGGTGATCGAGGGCGCTGGGCATTTGCCGCCGATGGAGCGGCCGGATTGCGTGAATGAAATACTTGGAAACTGGATTGGTGGGTCGCGGTAGCGTATTTTGCAGGCTCAATTTCCAGTTTCGAGGTCAATGCAGATGCGAAAGTTTGTGCTTCGGACCACCGCTGCGGTGCTGGCTGTCGCTGCTTTGGCGATGCCGAACCCGGCTCACGCGTATCACTATTTTTATGGCCCGCGCGTGTTCGTAGGCGTGCCGTTATTTGCACCGCCGGTGTATGTGCCGCCGCCGGTTTATTACGCGCCACCGCCGGTTTATGTGACCCCCGCCCCTGCCCCAATTTACGCCGGGGCGCGGTGCTATGCCGGCCCGTATGTGTGCCCGCTGGACCGGCCGACCCCGGTGGGGGCTGGGTGTTCGTGCCCGACGAATGCTGGGCGTGCCTATGGGGACGCGCGGTAGGGTTTGATTTTGTAGGGGTGCGCCGCGCTTGGGGATTGCACCTTGTTTGTTTTGGCGGCGGTGCAATCCCAAAGCGGATTGCACCTTTCGTTAATTTTTCTTGCATTTTGGTCGCGGTTGTGTCATAGGGAATAACCTCTTCTCTGACACAGGAACCCGCCCCGATGACCGTCACCCGCTCTCCCGCAACGCCTGATCCGTTGGTGCTGCTTTGCATCATGGGCCGAGCTGTGCGCGGCGCGGAGGGGCTGAATGTGTTGATGCAGTTGATGGTGATTTGTGGCCTTTGCCCGTCGCTGCGGCACGCGATGCTGGGGTGGTTGCTGACCGAGGAGCGTTATGCGCACTTGGAGTTTCAGCATGACCCCGGCCTCGTCACGGATGAGCGGGGCGGGCTGGATGGGCTTTATCGCGGCTTTATGACGCCGAAGGGCCGGGTTGTGCTGTGGCGTCATGTGACGCGGTTCGGGCTGGCGGTGATGATCCCGGTGGTGACGGGGCAGTATGTTCGTCCGTCCGCGCC
>CAIJTR010000135.1 GCA_903823665.1 uncultured Rhodospirillales bacterium | reverse complement strand
TGAGCCGAACCACGGTGGCCAAATGGCGGGCACGCACAAACACCGCCGATGCCCCGATGGGGCCGCGCGCTCCCGCCAGCACCATGCTCACGCCTGTGGAAGAGGCAATGATTGTCGAGTTCCGGCGTCGCACCCTGCTGCTGGTGATCGTGGCGGGGAGCGTCAACACAGTGCTGCGTTCACATGACCGTCGACTGCGGGGGCGACGCCTGTGGTCATTGCCGTGATTGGCATTCTCTCCCTTGCTCAAACCGGAAATGTGATGAACAGATACAAAGCCTGGGAAAACGTTGTTCCAGCCAGATGCAAGAAACGTTCGGTCAAATAGAGGGGACACACCGGGATGACATTGCGCGAAATGCTGAAGCAGGATGGCTGCCTCACGCTCCCTGGAGTGTTTGACGGAATTTCCGCCCGCATGGCTGCCAGTTGTGGCTTTGAGGCGCTTTATATGACGGGGTACGGTGTGGTTGCGTCTGCCTTGGGCGTGGCAGATGCGGGCACCGCCACTTTCTCCGAAATGCTCGACCGTGTGCGCTGCATAGCTGGTGCCACCAGCGTGCCTTTCCTCGCCGATGGCGACACCGGATACGGCGGCCTGCTCAATGTTGATCGCACGGTGCGCGGTTACGCGGCCGCCGGTGCTTCAGGCATTCAGTTGGAAGACCAGGAGTTTCCTAAGAAATGTGGCCATACCGAGTTCCGACGGGTGATCCCGGCTGATGACGCCGTGGCGAAGATCCGCGTGGCTGTGGATGCCCGGCCAAGCCGCGACTTTCTGATCGTGGCACGCACAGACGCCCGCTATGCCGAGGGGATGGACGCGGCACTTCGCCGCGGCGAGCGCTTTCTAGAAGCCGGTGCCGATGTGCTTTTCGTCGAAAGTCCCGAGAGCCTGGAAGAGCTTCGTCGCGTCGCTGAGACGTTCAAGGGTGCCAATTTGCTGGCCAACATGGTGGAGGGGGGGCGAACGCCTTACCTGTCCACCGCAGAGCTTGCGGGCATGGGCTTCAAGATTGGGCTTTACCCCGGCAGCGGTTTTTTGACGGCCGCCCGCGCCTTGCAGCAATGCTACACCCACCTGAAATTGGCCGGAATCGCGACTGGTGGCCCGGCACCCCTGCTGCCATTCTCTGAGATGAATACGCTGATGGGTTTCCCTGCGGTACACGAATTCGAGCGCCGCTTCGGGCTTGCAGAGAGAAATACGCGCCCGGCGAACGATTGACGCTTGCGGGCGGGGTGGCAGTCGGCGTCATCATTGCGTTCATAAATAAGGGGGAGGGAACAATATGCTCAAGCGATCGAACCTGGCTCGGCTTGCACTATCCATGGGGCTCGCCTTTTGTGCGTTTGCGAGTGGCACCAAGGCTGAAACTATCACCGTCACCCATTGGGGTGGCCAGTTTTACGGCGTGCCCTATGCGGTAGCCATGGAGAAGGGCTTCTTCAAAAAGGATGGTCCTGTGGATGTCACCGGCATCCTGACCGCAGCCGGCGGCGGCACGGCGGTGCGCAACACCCAGGCAGGTGACGTACCGTTTGGTGAGGTTTCGTTGGCCGCCGCGGTGCAGGCCATCAACGCCGGGCAGAAGCTTGCCATTGTTGGTGCAGGTGTAACCACGGTCGCCGACCAGATGTGGGTGGTGAAGAAGGACAGCAAGCTTACCAGCATCAAGGAACTGGTTGGCCAGTCTATCGGCTTCACCTCGCCGGCTTCGGTCAGCAATATGGTTATCCTGATGGCGCTGAAGGCAAATGGCATGTCGGCCAAACAGGTGAAGCTGGTTCCGGCGGGTGACCTCGGTGCCAACCTCTCGGCTGTAAGCTCTGGTGCTGTGGCGGCGGGCTTCTCGGACGAGTTGGTCTACGCTCAGAACACCGAGCTTGTGCGGCCCTTGTTCCTGGTGCGCGACGTGATGTCGCCCAAGATGATGCAAACCGTGCTGGTGATTGCAACCGACTATGCCGCCACCCACCGGGATGCGGTGAAGGGCCTGATTGCTGGACGGCGTGACGGTCTGCGCTACATGCGCGAGCATTTGGACGAGTCGGCCGATATCGTGGCTAAAGCGTACAACAACCCCAATGCCGAGCTGTTCCGCGCGCATCTGCGTCGCCTCAATGCCGTAGATTACTGGAGCGACGGAAAGCTTGACTATGATGCCATGAACCACATGGTCGAGGGCCTACAGATCACCGGGCAGCTCAAGGAGGGGCCGATCGACTGGACGAAATATGTTGATACCTCGTTCCTCCCCGCCGACCTTCAGGCGATGCGGTGAGTTCTACGAGCGAGCCGCATGTCGTAATGCGGGGGGTGGTGCGGCATTATGCCGGGCCACCTCTGGTTCACGCCTTGGGGCCGATTGATCTGGAACTCGCACGAGGTGCGTTCTTTGCCGTCGTGGGCCCCTCCGGCTGCGGTAAATCAACGTTGATGGATGTGCTGTGTGGGCTTGCAAAACCCACTTCCGGCAGCGTTCGTTTCGAGGGGAAGGAATTGCACGGCGAGGTGCCGGATGGGATTGGTGTGGTGTTCCAGGAGGACTCCAGCCTCGCTTGGCTCAGCGTACGGCAGAATATCGCGTTTGGTCTGCGATTGTCCTGGCTGCCGAAGCGTGAGGTACAGGACAGAGTGGAGCATGCCATCGGCTTCATGGGGCTTTCGCAGTTTGCTGGCCATTATCCCGCCCAGCTCTCAGGTGGCATGCGCCAGCGTGTTTGCATTGCCCGCACTCTGGTGCTGCGGCCGCGCCTTATCTTGCTAGACGAGCCGTTTGGAGCGCTTGACCAGCAGACCCGCCTACTAATGGGCGATGAGTTGCTACGGCTCTGGCGCGAGACGGGTGCCACGGTTCTGCTGATCACTCACGCGTTGGATGAGGCGGCTATGCTGTCTGACCGTGTTGGTGTGATGAGCGCCCGCCCTGGCCGGTTTATCGACGTGGTGGAGACCGGTTGGCCGCGTGATCGCGACAGTCGCGTTGTCTCTGACCCGCATTTTGGAGAGTTGACAGCACGACTTTGGTCGTCATTGCGCCCTGAATCGATGAAAACGCTGGGCCGGGTGGCGTGAACCGCGGGCGCGCTGTTTTTCTGGTGCGCCTTGCCCTTTTGGTGGGCGCGGTGGTGGTGCTGGAGGTGCTTTGCCGTAACGGCGTGATTGACTCACTCGCTATTTTGCCGCCGAGCGAAATGTTTGACGCGATGATCGAGCGCGTCGGTTCGGGCGATCTCAATGAAGGCATGGCGCAGACATTCTCCACCATCGGCATAGCCTTCGTGCTTGCTTTGGCACTGGGCACGCTGGCGGGTGCGGTGCTGCATCGGGTACCGCGCCTCCGTGCGGTGCTCGATCCGTTGCTGGCATCGTACTACTCCGTGCCGACTTTCATCTTCTACCCGTTGCTGGTTGCCATCTTTGCGTTGGGCAAAACGCCGCTGGTGATATTGGGCATGATGTCGGCCACACCGGCGGTGGTGATCAGCACCCTCTCGGGCTTGGATGGTGTACCACCCGTTTTGCTGAAACTCGCACGATCACAGCGGCTGGGGCGGCTGCGCACACTCTGTTGGATTGTGCTGCCGCAGGCGCTGCCACGGCTGTTCAGCGGGTTCAAGCTGGCACTCAGCTATGCGCTGATCGGCGTGATCGCCGGTGAGTTCCTGCTGTCTGGCACCGGCCTCGGCTACGCTATTTCTTTCGCCTATCAGAGCTTCGACAACCGGGCGATGTATGGTGCGATGTTGTTCGTGCTGCTGATCGCTGTGACTGCCAACGGGCTGCTCTACGGCTGGGAGGCTCGGCTCTCGCGCCGCCGGTCACGCCAATGAGTGACGTGATGGCGGGCACAACACCTCTGCCCGCGCGCCGCCGCCGCAGGTTTGATGGTGTCGCTTTGCTGTTGGTGTGCCTGGTCCTCTGGCAAGCTGTTGCGAGTTGGACGAATGGTATCGCCGTGTCACCGCCTTTGGTTGCACTTGCCTATTTGGCGGACCTGATGGGGCAGGGCAGTTTCTGGGGTCATGTTGGTGCCACATTCGCGGCATTTCTGATGGCGTTCGTGCTGTCGGCGGTGCTCGGGCTGTTGCTCGGTTTGGTCCTTGGGGTATGGCGATTTGCCGGGGAGGTTTGGGAGCCGATCCTCGCTGGGTTCTACACAATTCCAAAAGTCACACTCTATCCGGTGGTGTTGCTGATCGCGGGTCTTGGGATGTCCGCCAAGGTGGCTTTTGGTGTGATGCATGGAATGGTGCCGATTACGCTCCTCACACTGGCCTCAATCCGGAACCTGTCACCGACGTTGCTGCGAACCGCCCGCGTGCTGCGTTTGCCGCCGTCACGTATCATCGCGTGGATTTTGGTGCCGTCGTGCTTGCCCGACATCACTGCTGGCCTGCGTATCGGGTTCTCGCTGAGCCTGCTGGGCGTGCTCATTGGGGAGATGTTTTCTTCACAGCGGGGGTTGGGATTTTTGCTGGTGAGCGGCATGGCACAGCACAATGTGCCTCTCACAACCGCGATCGTTCTGTTGATCGTCGTGCTCGCCATCGCGGCCAATACGCTAATGCTGCGTTATTTGAAGTTTTGAACGGCCTGAGTATGCCCGTTTTGAGTAGCTTCCGGCTCCAAACAGCCGACGCGCGGCGGATCAGATTTGAGGGACGGTCCGGGACACCGAGCCTGGAGAATCGTCCATGCAATCTCGAGATTTGCCTGCCCTGCCGAAAGATATTTTTCACCATACGGGCGTTCTCACGTGTCTGAAGCGGGCGTTTGATCAATGGATCACTTGCACCGCTCGACAGGCTCATCGAAGTCTGGACGCGCAAGAGTGACATCAGCGACGATCTATAGAACCTGACTGTCACGAAGACTTTGACCTCGGCTGACCGTTTGGGCGAGCCTCAATAAGGGCGGCCCGGTGTTGACCGATGTGCTCGCCGCCAATCGCCGGCTCATTGATCGGCACCACGCCCAGCACGTCTCGCCGCCTTGAACCCCAACCTAACCCTTGACGGCACCTGCCGTGAGCCCTCGCACGAGAGCACGCTTGACGATGGCGAACAGAATGACGACAGGCGCAATGGAGAGCATGCCGCCAGCGGCGAGCGTTCCCCAGGGCAGCTGAAATTCTCCCACCATCAGCTG
>CAIJTR010000134.1 GCA_903823665.1 uncultured Rhodospirillales bacterium | reverse complement strand
GTCGGCGCTAAGTTGCTCTAGAGTCATATGTTTCTAGAGCACGAACTTTCGACCAGATGATTCCATCTGGTCGAAACGTGCTCTAACCTATACGAAGACCTCTTGCATCACGGGCGGCGACCACAGAAGTCCTGAGCCTAGACCCCTGACGATGAATGGCAGGGGATTCTACCATTGGAGGCTATAATCAAATATAAGTAGATTGTACAGCTATTATATCAAGAGCAACAGCCTCAGCCACTTTGATGCCGTCTACAGCGGCCGACAAAATACCGCCAGCATACCCTGCTCCCTCTCCCGCAGGGAATAAGCCGCGTGTATTCAAACTTTGAAAATCCGCACCGCGCGTTATCCGAACCGGGGCGGAAGTGCGCGTCTCAACGCCAGTCATCACCGCATCGTGCATGTCATAACCTGCAATCTGCCTTCCAAAGGCAGGCAACGCCTCACGCAGCGCCGCCACTGCAAAATCCGGCAGACAAAGTGCCAGATCGGTCGGCGTTACGCCGGGCTGATAGGAAGGGATAACCTTCCCCAGAGCAGTGCTAGGCTTACCCGCCAGAAAATCCCCTACCAACTGCGCAGGGGCCCGGTAATTCCCCCCACCAGCCACAAAAGCTCGTCCTTCCCAATGGCGTTGGAATGCAACTCCAGACATCAAGCCGCCCGGATAATCATTGGGTGCAATACCAACAACAAGCCCTGAATTGGCATTGCGTTCATTGCGCGAATATTGGCTCATACCATTCGTCACAACTCTATTGGGTTCGGACGTCGCCGCAACGACTGTCCCGCCAGGGCACATACAAAAGCTATACACCGTGCGGCCGGCGGCAACACCGGTGCAGTGATGAACCAACCGATATTCCGCCGCTCCTAGCTTGGCGTGCCCTTCTCTCTCACCCCAACGGTCACGATCAATCAATGACTGAGGATGCTCTATCCTCACACCTATTGAAAACGCCTTCTCTTCGATGTAAATACCTTTTACTTCAATCATTTCAAATGTTTCACGCGCAGAATGCCCAATAGCGAGAATAACATGATCCGATTTTAGTGTCTCACCATTTTCTAGAACAACACCTTGCACTTGACGGGTTTTACCGTCCTGATTTTCTTCAAGTAAGATATCAACAACCTTACTTTCAAATCGATATTCGCCACCTAACTGCTCAATCTGCGCACGAATACTCTCAACCATATTCACCAGTCGAAATGTGCCGATGTGAGGATGCGCAACATACAATATTTCATCAGGAGCGCCGGCTTTTACAAACTCCTCCAGGACCTTCCGACCTAGGTGGTTTGGATCTTTAATCTGGCTCCAAAGCTTACCATCACTGAACGTCCCTGCTCCACCTTCACCAAACTGCACGTTGCTTGCAGGATCGAGTACGCCGCGCCGCCAAAGCCCCCAGGTGTCTTGTGTTCGCTTCCGCACGACACGCCCACGTTCCAGGATAATCGGCTTAAAGCCCATCTGAGCCAGCACAAGCCCGGCCATCAGCCCGCACGGACCGGTTCCCACGATGATTGGGCGATGCCTAAGCAACTTTGGCGCACGCGCAACAAGGCGGTATGTGCTATCCGGCGTAGGCCTGACACCAGGTTTCACAGCAACTGCGGCGTGCAGCGCGGGATCGTGCAAGGTTACATCAATCGTGTAAGTCAGAAATATCCGAGGTTTCTTTCGCGCATCAACAGCACGCCTGAAGACGCTAAACTCAACGGGTACTCGGGATCCAACCCGCTCTTGAACAGCTTTCGACAACGCTACTTCGTCATGCTCGAGTGGAAGGCGGATTTCAGTAAGTCTGAGCGATGTGTCCTGCATGTGATACGTCTACACCTGCTCGCGGCGCAGTCCCAGTGCGGAGGCGGGGTTTGCGGAATGCCAAAACGACGGGCAGCCTGATCGCCTATTCCACGGAACGTAGGATCGAGCACGCGATGGACCTCCTTGCGGCATTTCGTGTCTTCATTCGTATCGCTGAAACAGGTAGCTTCAGCTCGGTCGCCCGCGAGATGGGGACAACGCAGCCCACCGTCTCTCGATTGGTTGCGTCTTTAGAGAGCCACCTCGCTGTCCGCTTATTTCAGCGCAGCACACGCAGCCTCACCCTGACGGAGGATGGTCGAGACCTGCTTGGCCATGCACGTCTGGTTGTCGAAGCTGTCGCGGAAACCGAGGCTGCAATCGGACAAAGGCGAGGCTCCCCGTCTGGCACGGTCCGATTGGGCTGCCCGGCCGTTTTCGGCCGTCTGTACGTAGCCCCCCGCCTTCACCGCCTACTAGATCGACACCCAGATCTGAGCGTTGATCTGTCGCTTTCTGATTCGGTCGTCGACGTTGTCCAAGAGGGCCTCGATATTTCAATCCGGATCGGCGAAGTCACAGATGCAAGTCTCGTGGCACGTCGGATCGGCGCCTCTCGCGCCGTAACTGTTGCGAGCCGCGAGTATCTCGACAACTACGGCGTGCCAACACACCCGCGGGAACTACAGCATCATCAGTGTATCATTTTCACAAGACTTTCCTCGCCGCACGTATGGAACTATCAAGGAGCCGACGGCGATATCGCCGTTAATGTCAAAGGAAGATTGCGGTGCGACGGCATAGAAGCCGTCATGGAGGCGGCGATCTCTAGTGTTGGAATCGCGTTGCTGCCATTGTGGATGATGCGAGCAGAGCACGACTCCTCGCAACTACGCCAAATATTGCACCCGTGGTGCCCTCCGATGCGGCCAATTTACGTAGTCTACCCATCAAGGCGCTTCCTGGCCCCACGCACGCGGGCGATGATAGAGTTCTTGGTAGACGAATTCCGCACGGACCAAATGATTGGGCAAACACAAGCTGACGCATCAGAGGGGTAGCAAGAAACACTAGACGGCGCGATACATAACTGATGAACGCCATCATCTCATCGCCAACCCGCCTATCGATCGAGATCGTTCATGATCTCGTTTGTCCTTGGTGCTACCTCGGAATGCGAAGGCTGCTCAGCACTCTCCGGAAGCGGCCAGATATATCTTTCGAGCTTATATGGCGCCCTTTCCTGCTGAATCCGGATATGCCGCGCGCTGGTATGGCACGGTCCGACTATGTGGCCCGAAAATTTGGTGGTGAGGAGCGTGCGCGCAGGCTCTATTCCTCAATCACAGAAATAGGACATGCCGAAGGTCTGATTTTCAGGTTCGACCGTATCCGCAGGACGCCGTCATCGGTTGACGCCCACCGCGCTGTCCGATTTGCAGCGGGCGTGGGCCGTGGGAGCGAAATGGTGGAGGCGTTGTTTGCCGCACATTTTACTGAAGGCCGCGACATCGGAGATGCCCAGGCTCTGGTGGCAATTGCCAGCAGTGTCCGCCTTGACGGGAATGCAATGTATGCATTCCTCAGCAGTGAGGCCGACGCGGACGCAATCCATGCCGAAAATCTGAGAGCGCACCGCATTGGCATCAATGGAGTTCCTTGTTTTGTGGTCGCCGGTCGTCACGCAATCGCTGGTGCACAAGAGGGTGAAGTCATCGCGAGGCTGATTGACGTAGCCATTGTCGAATCTGACGAGAGCTAATGCCATACCGGCGCGTCGCGATTTTAGGAGGGTTCGGCCTAAGCCTGGGCGATGGAGTGATCGGGCTACAGGCGCTCTCTGTGGCACAGAGCGTGTGTCATTTTCCAAAACCATGCCTGTTTCGCTGGCAAGGTTTGGGTATCGTCGATGGGGTCTATCAACTGGCATCTGATCTCGCAGATATCCAAGCATTAGAACCAGACTGGCCGCCGATAGAAGCGCACGACTTAAAGAATAACTTCGATCAAGTCATTGATATGCGTGATTTTGCCCTGAACCCAGGCTTTCGGGGGGTGTCGATGATCGACTTTTTCCTCGACAAACTGAGAGTCGACAAGGAGCGCGTACCATCGGCAATGAAGCAAAATGATTGGCTCGCGAGACGGGCCAATCCTATACGGCCGACGAATCTACCTTTAGACTACGTTCTGTTTTGCCCAGACAGCTCGATGCACCTGCGAAGCATCCCCGATAAGGTCGCAAATAAAATGATCTTGTATCTACAGGAGTTTCAAACCCATCAAATTGTGAGTCAACGCAAGCACAGCTTACCTAATGTCACCATCGCTGAAAGGTGCCATAGTATTAATGATCTATGCGGCCTAATACGCCATGCGAAAGCCGTTATTTCAACTGACACTGCAATCGTTCATCTCGCTGCCGCTTGGAGTGTGCCCTGCCTCGCGTTGTTTACCACACACAACCCAGAATGGCGGGTTCGTGATTATCCATTTTGTACGGCGATATATTGGCCGATATCCAAATTGCCTACCGCTCTAGAGTTTTCACGGGGGCCAGATGATATTGAGGCAGCAGAACAAAACTGGGCCACTCGCGCTCCTCTGATGAGCAAAGTTTTTGCCGACTTTTTCGTGAAACTTCAGTAACGGCGCATTAATCCGATCAGCCGTCCTTGGATACGGACACGATCCGCCGGGAAAATGCGTGTTTCGTGTCTGGCGTTCGCCGGCTCTAATGCAATAGAAGCACCTCGGCGACGCAACCTTTTCAAGGTAACCTCATTTTCGTCAACTAGCGCCACGACAATCTGGCCATTTTCTGCGATCTCTCCACGTCGAACGATTGCGGTATCGCCGTCTAATATTCCCGCATCAATCATTGATTCACCTGCAACCTCCAGGGCGTAGTGCTCACCACTGCCAAGCATGGTTGTTGGAACCTCAATGTGACTAGTCGTATCGGTCATCGCTTCGATTGGCAGTCCTGCTGCAATACGCCCATAAAGAGGAAGCTGAACTGCTTTCGCATCGCCCGCAGCTTTTACACCCAGAAAATTCTTGTTGAAATCACCACGAATTACATTGGGTGCAAACGGTGCCGCTAATTCGACCGATACAGGTAATTTCCGGATGGTCTCTTCAGGCAACCGGGTTACCTCGAGAGCGCGTGCGCGATGATGTCGCCGACTTAGAAAGCCGCGCTCCTCAAGCGCTGAGATCAACCGATGGATGCCTGACTTTGATTTCAAAGACAGGCCATTCTTCATCTCCTCAAAGCTCGGCGAAAAGCCTGTTTCACGCAGATGTTTGTCGATGAAAAGAAGCAATTCGTGCTGCTTGCGCGTCAACATGTGAGCCTCCTGACGAAGCGGGTTTGATCCAACTGGAACAAACCGGCAACTTAGGCTTTGTTCTATATTGGTTCTTATGTCACCGTCAAGCGTCGACTTCGTTAAAGGCCCATCAAATCAATACGCAAGACCTCGACTTCCGAGCCTGCAGAGGCTGCGGGCGCAAAGGGTGCGCGCAGGATCAAACCCGAACAGTCCGCTAGAATACGCAGTAGGCTTGAGTCCTGCCGAGTCGCTGGATAGGCAGACCAAGCACCCGTTTCGTCCTGAACAAGTGTGCATCGCAAATGATCGGCACGCAGATCATTGGCCGGCAGGTCAGATCCTAATCTGGCAATGCTTGGTCGTGGCAAATCGGCAGCCAATCCGCTCAGCCGCTCAATAACCGGCTTGAGAAACAGCAGCCCACACACGTATGCGGAAACGGGGTTGCCAGGTAACCCAAGCAACGGCAGACGGCCGATGTGGCCATGCATCAGCGGTTTTCCTGGCCGCATAGCAACCTTCCAAAACGCCAGTTCCAGGCCTTGTCCGGCCAAAGCTGTGGCAACGAGGTCATGCTCCCCAACACTGGCACCACCAGTGGTGACCAGCATATCTGCATGCGACGCCGATGCAGCGCTGGCAGCAATCGCCTCTGGCTGATCAATGGCAATTGGCAAAACCAGCGGAATGCCGCCGCACGCTCTAATCATCGCGGCCAGCGCGTGAGAGTTCGAGCTGATGATTCCCCCGTCCGCAACAGGATCACCGGGCAATGAGATCTCATCACCCGTGGCTAATATGGCAATGACAGGGCGGCGATAAACATTGACCCAAGCGTAATTTCCAGCCGCGATCAACCCAATTTGCCGAGGCGTGAGCTTTACGCCCTTTGGAACCAAGACTTCGCCACTCTGAAAATCCGTACCGGCACTACGGATATGTTGGCCCTTTCCGACCGCCACATTCAACCTGAGCGTATCAGCCTCGCGAACCACATCTTCTTGAATAACAACTGTGTCAGCTCCTGTGGGGATAAAGCTTCCAGTAAAAATACGAACAGCTTGACCGTGCCCAAGTAATCCTTGCCATGGATGCCCTGCTGGAGCGCTACCAACAACATGGCGTGTGCCTGAATCTTCAGCAATTATTGCATAGCCATCCATGGCAGAAACATCGCGCGGCGGCTGTGTGACGCGAGCGGTAATGTCGGTAGCAAGAACACGCGCCAATGCGTCGGCGAGTGGGACCACCTCCACACCAGTCGGCTGCAATCGATCCAGCACGCGGGCTTGGGCTTCATGGATGGAGATCATCACTCCTTACTCCTGGCTAAAATCACCAGACTTCCCGCCACATTTCTGAACCACGCGCAAAGCCTCAATCCGCATAGCACGGTCGGCGGCCTTAACCATGTCATAGACAGTA
This sequence comes from uncultured Rhodospirillales bacterium, assembly GCA_903823665.1. Lineage (GTDB taxonomy): Bacteria > Pseudomonadota > Alphaproteobacteria > Acetobacterales > Acetobacteraceae > CAIQQQ01. The sequence goes on along the minus strand of CAIJTR010000134.1, from coordinate 14,502 downwards.
AGCGCCGTGATCGAGGCTGCCGTGAGCGCTTCCATCTCCACACCGGTCCGCCCTGTTGTGCGCACTGTCGCTGTGATCTCCACAGCGTTGCCGTCTTGCGCCTGCAGGTCGATGCTCACTGCGGATATTGGCAATGGGTGGCAAAGGGGTATGAGATCGGACGTCCGTTTTGCACCCATAATACCTGCAAGGCGAGCTACCCCGAACACGTCACCCTTCTTCGCCGTCCCCTCCAGAATGAGAGAAAGTGTTTCAGGCTGCATCACCACTCGCACCTTTGCTGTCGCACTGCGCTCGGTTTCCAGCTTTGATGAAACGTCGACCATCACGGCCGCCCCGCCCGCATCGAAGTGTGTTAGAGTTTTTTTCATCCAAACAGTAACTTGCGGGTTGCAGCTTCCACGTCATCCTGTCGCATCAGACTCTCACCAACTAGAAAGCATTCCACGGCCGAGTCAGCCAATTTCAACAAATCGGAGTGCTCACGAAGCCCGCTCTCTCCAATGACGAACCGATCCGGAGAAACATGTGCGGCCAGCTCGAGAGTGGTATTAATGTCGGTCACCAAAGTTTTGAGATTTCGATTGTTCACGCCAATCAGCCGGGTCTGAAGGCACAACGCCCGTTCTAATTCTGGCCTATCGTGTACTTCTGCTAGGACGTCTAGATCCAGCGAAAACGCAAGTTCCTCCAGCGAGTGAGCCTCGTCGTCTGTCAGCGCCGCCATGATCAGAAGAATGCAATCGGCACCCATCGCCCGGCTCTCGTACACCTGCCAAGGCTCCAGAATGAAATCCTTGCGCAACACTGGGAGATCAACAGCCCCGCGAGCTTGCCGGAGATAATCGGCTGAGCCCTGAAAGTAGGGAGTGTCAGTGAGAACCGATAGGCACGTTGCTCCCCCACGCTGATAAGCACGAGCCAAGCTTGCAGGGTCGAAATCTGGACGGATCAAACCGCCTGACGGAGAGGCCTTTTTAATTTCTGCAATCAGGGCAAAGTGGGAAGTAACGGTCTGCATAAGTGCCTGACCAAAACCGCGGACGGCACCTGCGGAACGGGCCTGCGCGCGGACGACGTCTAGAGGAGTTACTGACATCCGCCGCGCTGTTTCAGCGCGGGTCTCGACGCAAATATCCGCTAACACGTCGCTCATACTGTTTCTCGCTTTAGATTTTCCAACGCTAAGCGGGCGGCCCCACTATCTAGCGAGTGAGCGGCGACCACCACCCCCTCTTCGAGCGAACCCACGCGTCCGGCAACATTCAAAGCCGCCGCAGCGTTGAATAGAACTGTGTCCCTGTAAGCTCCCAGTGCGCCATTTAGCAAAGCCTGTAAGGCATTTGCATTTGTGGCAGGATCACCTCCAGTAATTGCAGAAACTGGTGCGCGCGCCAATCCAGCCTGCTCAGGACTAAGTGTGAATTCAGAAATTACCCCATCCTTCAATGCCACCACCTGATTCTCGCCCGCAACGGTCAACTCGTCTAGGCCCTGACCGTGCACGATCCATGCATCAGTGCTGCCGAGATTGCGCAGCGTCTCAGCCATTGGTCGAGCCCACTGCGGTGCAAACACGCCCGTTAATTGCCGGCGCACGCGTGCCGGATTTGCCAATGGGCCAAGCAAGTTGAAGATAGTTCGCGTGCCAAGCTCAACCCTCGGGCCTGCTGCATGTCTCAGTGCCGCGTGATGGCGCGGGGCAAACATAAAAATGCAGTGCGCCCGGCTCAAAATTCCCGGTAAGCGCTCAAGGGGCACGTCCACGTCTACGCCAAGCATGCTGAGCACGTCGGCACCACCTGAGCGTGAACTAAGTGCCCTATTGCCGTGCTTGGCCACATAGATGCCGGCACCAGCCAGCACAAACGTCACAGCCGTAGAGATGTTGAGCGTGCCGGCAGCGTCACCGCCCGTTCCGCACACGTCCAATGCACCTTCGGGTGCATCAACGGGGATCATACGCGCGCGCATGGCGTGAACAGCACCGGTCAACTCGGCTACTGTTTCACCCCGGACACGAAGTGCCATTAGCAATCCAGCGATCTGAGACGGCGTGGCCTCACCGGCCATGATAATCCCAAACGCCTCCTCCGACTCGGCGACATCCATCGTGTTACCTTGTGCAAGCCGGGCAAGAACCGGCTTAAGATTGCCGCTCATTCAGTCGCTGCCTTATTCACTTTGATTGGGCGGATTGGTTTGAGCCGCGCGCAATATCGAGGAAGTTCTTTAGAATTCTATGCCCGTGTTCGCTGGCAATGCTCTCAGGGTGAAACTGAACGCCAAATATTGGTAAGGCTCGGTGGCGTAGTCCCATTACAAGTCCATCTTCAGTGTGCGCGGTGGCTTCTAGCGAGTCCGGTAGCGTGTCGTTCTTCACGATCAACGAGTGATATCGAGTGGCGTTGAACGGGCTAGGTAGCCCAGCAAAGATATCTGTGCCGCGATGTGATATCGGGCTTATCTTGCCGTGCATCGGGCTGCTTGCTCTTACCACCTCTCCGCCAAAGGCTTGGCCAATCGCCTGATGTCCGAGGCAGACGCCAAGCAATGGAATACGGCCTGCAGCGGCTTCTATAACGCCTAGGCAAACGCCAGCATCGTTAGGTGTCGCAGGCCCTGGTGAGATTACAATTGCCTCGGGCTTAAGTGCCATAACATCCGCAACCCCAAGCTGATCGTTGCGCACGACCTCGCAAACAGCCCCAAGATTTCCCAAAAAATGCACCAAATTGAAGGTGAAGCTGTCGTAATTGTCGATCAGAAGGATCATCGAGGCATCCGTTGTGAGCCGTGCAAGTGTTCAATTGATGCCAGTGATTGCACTCTCGGGGCGGTTGGGGAAGAGGGGCAACGGGTTGCATTGCGATAACGACGTATTGCGAGAAGGGGTTGGTCTGTGGCACGCCATGTGGGCGTTCGGATTAAGCAGGGGACATCGCTGTGACCACGCCTCATCGCCACCTGCTTCAGATCGAGGGCCTGCACCCGCCGCAAATAGCAGCCATGCTCGATTTGGCGGAGAGCTATGTCCTGCTTAATCGGTCCGGCAAGACGCAACGCGACCTTTTGCGCGGTCGAACGCTGATTAATCTTTTTTTTGAAGATAGCACGCGGACACGAACAAGCTTTGAACTCGCGGGCAAGCGTTTGGGTGCGGACGTGATAAATATGTCCGTTTCTAACAGCAGCGTGAACAAGGGCGAGACGCTACTCGACACGGCCGCAACGCTCAATGCCATGATGTGCGACCTTTTGGTCGTGCGGCATGGGGAATCAGGAGCACCCAATCTGCTTGCGCAGAAGGTTGATGCAGCGGTTATCAATGCGGGTGATGGCACGCATGAGCATCCGACTCAGGCCTTGCTGGACGCATTAACCATTCGCCGTCGAAAAGGGCGGTTGGAAGGGCTTAAAATTGCTATTTGCGGTGATGTTCTTCACTCCCGCGTTGCACGCTCTAACATCCACTTGCTGTCGGCGATGGGGAGCTCGGTACGTGTCGTGGGGCCACCGACTTTGATCCCGGCAGAATGCGCACGCCTCGGCGTCGAAGTATTTCACAACATGGTCGAGGGGTTAACTGATGCCGATGTCGTTATGGCATTGCGAGTTCAGCGTGAACGCATGAGCGCGGGACTGGTGCCGTCTGCCAGGGAATATTTCCGGTTTTTTGGCCTGGATTTCGAAAAGCTAACCTACGCTAAGCCGGACGCCATGGTGATGCATCCTGGGCCGATGAACCGGGGCGTTGAGATCGACTCAGCGGTAGCTGATGATCCGGTCCGTTCGGTGATTAAAGAACAGGTCGAGATGGGTGTCGCCGTCCGCATGGCTGTTCTCGACCTTCTATCGCGGCAGGGATTTCGAAATGTCTGACTTTTTGATCGAAAATGTCAGGCTGATCGATCCGTCGTCAAGGCTGGACCACATCGGCGGAATGTTGGTCCGCGATGGTAAAATCACTGATTTTGGCGCAGCGCTAGGGCGTCCGGACGGCATTGAGATCATCGATGGGCATGGTGCCATATTGTGTCCAGGCCTTGTCGACATGCGGGTTGACCTTGGAGAACCTGGCTTTGAGTTCCGTGAGACAGTGGCCTCAGCGGCTCTTGCTGCGTCAGCTGGCGGCATAACTACGCTCGCCGCACTCCCAGATAGCAAGCCGGCCGTTGACGACCCAGCACTGGTCCGCTTGCTAAGATCGCGCGGCGAAGAGACCGGACGCATCAGCGTGCTTCCCTACGGGGCAGCAACCCGTCGGTGTGCCGGCGAAGAAATTTGCGAGATCGGGCTACTGCGAGAAGCCGGCGCAGTTGCGTTTACGGATGGCGCCAAGGCGATCCGATCGAGCCGGATGATGCGAAACCTGCTGTCTTATGCGGCTGCATTCGGCGCCATGATCATTCAGCATGCCGAGGACCCTGATTTGGCAATTGGTGGCACTGCGACCCAAGGCGAATTGGCAACACGGCTAGGTTTGCCATCAATTCCCGCCGCAGCGGAGGCCATCATAGTCGCACGTGACATCAGACTGGCTGAGTTGTCGGGTGGGGCAATTCATTTTGCGCATATATCTACCGCTGAAGCACTTACCCTGATCCGCGTGGCCAAAGATCGCGGGTTACGGGTCACTTGTGATACGGCTCCGCCATATTTCGATCTCAATGAGACCGCCATCGGTTCGTACCGCACCTTCGCCAAGCTTTCCCCCCCCTTGCGCAGCGATCTTGATAGGTTGGCCGTCGTCGCAGGACTGGCGGACGGGACCATTGATGCAATCGCATCTGACCATCAACCACGAGACGCTGATGACAAGAGATTGCCATTTGCGCAAGCAGCACCTGGAGGCGTTGGGCTTGCAACCTTACTCGGCGTCACATTGGCTCAGGTGCATAATGGCGAGTTGCCGCTGATGCGGGCGATCGAGATGCTGACTGTCGCCCCGGCAAAATTGCTTGGAAGCGAGGCGGGCGTGTTCGCGAAGGGTTTGCCAGCGGATCTGTGTTTGTTCGACCTGGAAATTGTCTGGCAGGTGTCCGTCGGCTCGCTGCCAGGTAAAGCGCAGAACACACCATTTGACGGCCGGGCGCTGGAGGGGCGGGTGACTGGGACCTGGAAAGCTGGAAGACGCGTATATGTTTGATGTTGACCTGCACGGTATGGATCAGGATTTGCTGAAAATTGGTGCAGTAATCGCTTACCTGTTTGGAAGCATCCCGTTCGGTCTGATCCTGACAAAGTTTGCCGGCCTTGGCGATATCCGAAGCATCGGCTCCGGCAGCATCGGGGCGACCAACGTCTTGAGGACAGGCAACAAAAGCCTCGCTGCGGCAACGCTAATACTAGACGCCTTAAAAGGTGGCGCAGCCCTGCTGTTGGGTAGGTTCATCATAAGCCCGGACGGCCAGCTAATCTGCGGCGTCGCTGTGCTGCTCGGCCATTTGTTCCCAATTTGGCTGGGATTTCGAGGCGGCAAAGGCGTTGCTACCGGGCTTGGGGTGCTAATCGCCACCAACCCTCTGGCTGGCGCGGCGTGCTGCGCCGTCTGGCTGGTGATGGCAAAGCTTTTTGAGATATCGTCGCTCGCTGGGCTTACAACCTTCGCCGCCGCACCGCTGCTGGTCTGGGCCATAACAGGATCTGACACTTTGGTGGTGATGGCTGCCATTATCGCTGCTCTGGTTTTCATTCGGCACTATGAAAACATAATGCGTCTCTTGGCTGGGACGGAGCCAAGGATCGGGCAGAAGTGACAGCAGAGCTGAATAAGCTACGACTCGCCCGCACCTCTGGGGTCGGACCCGTGCTATATCGCCGCTTGATACTTCGTTTCGGCAATGCGGAGAGTGCGATCGCAGCCCTGCCTGAGATCACCCGCCGCGCGGGACGGGCTGTATCACCGGCAATACCATCGATGCGAGATGCGGAACGCGAGATCACACAGCTTGAAAAACTTGGGGGTCAGTTGCTGTTTCAGGACGAGCCGGCCTATCCGGCTTTCATGTTGCTATTAGAAGACGCCCCTTCGGTCATCTCAGTCCTGGGTAACGCAGGTCTGCTCAATAAACACTCCGTCGCGATGGTCGGAAGCCGAAATGCATCTGCCAACGGCATGAATTTCGCGGGCAAGCTTGCAAATGAACTTGCAGAGGCCGGGTACGTCGTCATATCCGGCCTAGCGCGTGGTATTGACGCGGCTGCGCACCGCGGTGCGCTGAAGTCCGGTGCTACGGTCGCTTGTGTTGCGGGGGGTCTTGATCGTCCATACCCCCCCGAAAACGTAGCGCTGCAGGAACTCATAGCGATGAAGGGTGCCGTGGTTGCGGAGGCACCTCTTGGTACGAGCCCACAGGCCCGTCACTTCCCTCGACGCAATCGACTGATCGCGGGGCTGTCACTGGGCGTCGTTGTTGTCGAAGCTGCACTGCGATCTGGCAGTCTGATCACGGCACGCATCGCGCTAGAGGAAGGCCGAGAGTTGTTTTCTGTGCCTGGATCTCCACTCGATCTGCGATGCCAGGGCACAAACGCGCTCATCAGAAGCGGCGCACACCTAACAGAGGGCTTGGCGGACATTGTCGCGAACCTACCGGATCACCCCAAGCGTGAGGGCTTATCTCGAGACCCGATGTTTGCGGCAATTGCAATCCCGGAGCGGGCGGAAACGCCTAAAATTGCTCTGGAGGCACGCGCACCAGTCCTTCAATCCCTTCTTGCATTGATGAGCCCGTCTCCCACCTCAGTTGACGATCTGATCAGGCGCTGCCAGTTCTCGGCACCAGAGGTACGTGCAGCGCTGCTCGATCTCGAGTTGGCTGGACGGGTTGAGACACTTCCTGGCAGCCGTGTTGCGCTGCTGGCCAGGGATTATTGAGTGGGTTGTAACTGCGGGAATATCAGAGCACATGGCTGACGTTGTTGTCGTCGAATCGCCCGCCAAAGCAAAAACAATCAATAAATATTTGGGCTCTGGCTTCACGGTGCTGGCAAGCTTTGGCCACGTGCGTGACCTGCCGCCCAAAGATGGTAGCGTTCGGCCAGACGAAGATTTTGCAATGGACTGGGCTGCAGACGAACGCGGCAGCCGCCAGATAGCGGCAATCGCCAAGGCGATGAAGGGCACTAAAACACTTTATTTGGCAACTGACCCGGATCGCGAGGGTGAAGCCATCAGCTGGCACGTGCGCGCCATGCTCGAAGAGAAAAAGCTTCTGAAGGGCGTTGAAGTTAAGCGCATAACCTTCAACGAAATCACTCGTAATGCGATCAAAACCGCAATGGCCAATCCACGGGAACTGGATCAGCCGCTGATCGAGGCATATCTGGCACGCAGAGCGCTGGACTACCTCGTTGGGTTCACACTGTCACCAGTGCTGTGGCGCAAACTGCCCGGCAGCAAGTCCGCGGGGCGAGTGCAATCGGTTGCGTTGCGCCTGATTTGCGAGCGCGAGGCAGAAATCGAGATTTTCAAGCCACGCGAGTACTGGAGTGTTGAAGCATCGCTTTTAACGACAGCGGGGGCACCTTTCGTCGCACGTCTGACCCATCTCGACGGCAAAAAGTTAGATCAGTTTGATATCAACAATGCGGCTAAGGCGGCTAATGCCAAAGCCAAAGTCGAAGCAGCAAAACTATCGGTCGCAAGCGTTGAGCGGCGGCGTGTGAAGCGTAACCCACCTGCCCCGTTTACAACTTCGACGTTGCAGCAGGACGCGTCGCGCAAGCTTGGTTTTGGTGCGCAGCAGATCATGCGACTTGCTCAGGGCCTCTATGAAGGTGTGGAGATCGACGGCGATACGACAGGTTTAATAACATATATGCGTACCGACGGCGTTCAGATGGCGCGCGAAGCGATCCTGGAAATACGTGATCATGTCAAACAGGCGTTCGGCGAAAATTACATTCCTGGCGCAGCGCGCGAATACAGTTCCAAGGCCAAGAACGCGCAGGAAGCGCACGAAGCAATCCGCCCAACCGATGTCACTCGCACGCCGGACACCGTTGCACGTTACCTCAATCCTGATCAACTACGCCTCTATGAGCTGATTTGGAAACGGGCGGTAGCATCACAGATGCAGTCCGCCGAACTGGATCAGGTGAGTGTGGATTTGGCGGAGCCTGACAAAGCCAACGGACCGCGTCTGCGTGCAAACGGCTCAATTCTTGCCTTTGATGGCTTCCTGAAACTATATCGTGAGGCGGCCGACGAGGGCACCGAGGACGACGACAACAGGCTCCTCCCGCCGATGGCAGAGCGGGATACCACAAATACCACCAATGTCAGTTCCGAGCAGCATTTCACCCAGCCGCCCCCGCGATATTCCGAAGCTAGCCTCGTAAAGAAAATGGAGGAATTGGGCATCGGTCGGCCATCGACCTATGCCTCTATCCTGACGGTTTTGCAGGAACGTAATTATGTTAAAATCGACAAGCGCCGGTTCATTCCCGAGGACCGTGGCAGGCTCGTGACGGCGTTCCTCACAAGCTTCTTCGAACGCTATGTCGACACAGGTTTCACGGCGGGCCTAGAAGAGCAACTCGACGATATTTCCGCCGGTAAGGCCGATTGGCGCGCCGTTATGCGGGCGTTTTGGCGCGATTTCTCTGCGGCGATTGGAGAGACCAAAGACCTCAAAATCTCCGACGTCATTGACGCGCTTGACCGCGACCTCGGCGAGCACTTCTTCCCTGAAAAAGAAGGCAGTGGTGATGCTCGCCTCTGTCCCTCGTGCAGTAAAGGTCGCCTCGGGCTGAAACTTGGGCGGCACGGCAGCTTCATCGGCTGCTCGAACTACCCCGATTGCCAATACACACGCAGGCTGGCGGTCGATGGCGCGGATGAGAACGGCGCGGCGACTTTAAAGGAGGGACAACGCAACTTGGGCCGTCATCCCGAATCAGGCGAGGACATTACAGTCCGCCGCGGTCCGTATGGCGTTTATGTCCAGCAGGGCGAGCAGGTTCCTGAAAGCAAAGTCAAACCGCGCCGCACGTCTCTCCCCAGAGGTGTGGACGGTGACACCATTACCCTAGAGTCAGCTCTCGGCCTCCTCTCCCTACCTCGCTTGGTTGGAATTCACCCGGAGTTGAAAGAGCCCATAGAGGCCGGAATTGGACGATTTGGTCCTTACGTGAAGATGGCAAGTGTCTTTGCGTCTCTCGACAAAGACGACGACGTGTTGGCCGTTGGCCTCAATCGCGCGGTGGATGTTTTAGCGAAGAAGCTTGCATCCGTGCGCAGTGTCGGGCCACACCCGAAGGATGGCGAAGCTGTGACGATCCGCAAGGGCCGCTTTGGTCCATACGCTCAGCACAGTCAAACGGTCGCCAACCTCCCGCGCGACATGGTGATGGAAGACGTCACGCTGGAACAAGCGGTCGCGCTACTTGCCGAGAAAGGCAAAGTGCTAAAAGCTAAGCCTGGGGCAAAAAAGAAATCAGTAGCCGCGAAAAAAACCAAGCCGGTAGCCGCCGCTGAGGGCTCAAATAAGGCGGCCAAGAAGCCCGTAGCAAAGCAGCCTGCCGCAAAAAAGAAGACTGCCGCAAAGTCAAAGCCTGCCGAAAAGAAGAAAGCCGCATCGTAAGATGGCCCGCCGGCCAATCCCCCCCCCTGCGGCAATGCCTTCGCGCGAAGCTGTGCGTGCTTACATCGTTGGTGCAACTGGGCGCATAGGCAAACGCGAAATCAGCCAACATTTTGGGCTTACGGTTGAGCACCGCCACGATCTCCGTGAGTTACTGAAATCACTCTCTACGGAGGGAGATGTGGTACCTGCTGGGCATAAGCGTTTTACTGCGCCCATACGTTCACCGGATGCCAGAGTGGTCGTTGTCACCGGCACGGACAGCAGCGGTGATCCCATTGCCAGAGTGGTTGGGTGGCAGGCTGATACTAAGCCGCCAGTAGTAGTCATGCTCCCTGAGCCCAAGGGCCGCCCTGCCCTCGCCCCTGGCGAACGGGTTCTGGCGCGCCTCCGTCCAATCGGAGCCGGGAAATACGAGGGCCGTACGCTCAAGCGCTTGTCCGATGTCCCCGGACGTGTGATCGGCGTATTCCACACAGCGGCGCGCGGGTTCCGAATCGAACCAACGGATAAGCGTTCAAAAGCAGAATGGTTTGTCCCCAACGGCGAAGAGGGCGGTGCCGAGGAAGGTGATATCGTCCTGGCCGAACCGCTGCCGACGACGGCGTTCGGCCTAAAACCTGCGCGAGTAATAGAACGTTTGGGCAAACTTGGGGAAGCACGGTCGGTTAGTATATTGGTGATCGCGACCCACGATATTCCAACGATATTTCCTGCTGCCGCACTTGAAGAAGCTCGTTCTGCGCGTGCTGTGCCGACTAGACATCGTGATGACCTAAGAGACATTCCCTTGGTCACGATCGACGGCGGCGACGCGCGTGATTTTGATGATGCAGTGTTTGCGGAGGCAAACGAAGGCGGGTACCGTTTGATCGTCGCAATAGCCGACGTTTCACATTACGTGCAGCCTGGGAGCTCACTGGATCGTTCTGCCTGGACGCGAGGAAACTCCTGCTATTTCCCAGACCGAGTCGTGCCCATGCTTCCAGAGGAGTTATCGAATGGCTGGTGTAGCCTTAAGCCTGACGAAGATCGAGGATGCCTATACGTCGAGATGTTCATCGATACACGAGGACGAAAACTCCGCCACCGCTTTGGGCGGGGACTAATGCGATCGGCGGCGCGCCTCACATATGAGCAGGTGCAAGAAACTCACGATGCCCGCACCGAGACAAATCTGACACTTACTGCGCTGTATGACGTTTTTAACCTTCTCTTAGACGAGAGAAATAAGCGTGGAACGCTTGATCTCGACCTGCCGGAAAGAAAGGTTACACTCGGCGATGACGGACGCGTCACGTCGATAACACCGCGCCCACGCCTGAACAGCCACAGGCTGATTGAAGAATTTATGGTATTGGCCAATGTGTGCGCAGCGGAGGAACTGGAGCGACTGGCGCGCCCATGCATGTATCGGGTCCACGCACCACCAACCGATCAGAAACTCGACGATCTTCGCGGTTTCCTCCGTCAATTTGGCATCTCGTTGCCATCGGGGAACCAAATCCACCCACGCGACATAGATCATGTCCTCAAGTTGGTTGCCGAAACTGAACAGGCTCGCATCGTTAACGAGGTCGTGTTGCGAAGCCAGTCACAGGCAGCTTATAGCCCAGAAAACATTGGCCATTTCGGCCTGGCACTTGCAAAATACGCTCACTTCACTTCCCCGATCCGCCGATATGCAGATCTACTCGTCCACCGAGCCCTCATCTCAGGCCTTAATCTGGGTGAAGACGGACTAACACCTGACGAAATCGCCCGTTTTCCAGATACAGCAGACCACATCACAACGACGGAACGCCGCTCCGCGCTGGCAGAACGTGACGCGGTGGACAGGTATTTGGCGGCGTTCATGGCGAATAAAGTGGGGCATGTTTTTAAAGCTCGAGTTTCCGGTGTGACTCGCTTTGGGCTCTTTGTAACATTAATAGACAATGGTGCCTCTGGGTTAGTGCCGCTTTCGACGCTGCCCAATGATTATTACACACATGACGAAGCGACTCAGACACTCTCTGGACGGAGCAGTCGACTTACTTTTCACCTTGCGCAGGACGTAGAAGTTCGGCTATCCGAATCACACGCCGTGACCGGTGGAATGACGTTCCAAATCTTGCAATTGCCGCCGGCTTTTGAGCAGCCTTTCAAACAAAATTCACCAATCAAACCGACACGTGCAAGTTTTTCAATCGGCCCTCAAGGGAAGCCTACCCGCTCAAAGTGAAGCGTTGCATATTTCTCTTGGCTGTGGCTTTGGCCATAGCGAACGCGGCAAATTTGCAAATTGCAGGTAGAGCAATTGCTGAGCCATTTTCTAGAACTGAAGCTTTTAATCAAACGATATTTTCAAATGTTGTAAGCACCGCGATAGCATTCATGCTACCGCGCACTCTCGACCCAATTCCAGCTTCCGAGCTCAGCCTTTGGGGTCTACGTAGCTTAACAAGCCTCGATCCGCGATTGTCGATAGAAGCCACATCAAACGGCTTACAGTTGAGGCTAGCCGGCCGTCTCGTTGCGTTCGGTCCGATATCCGGAGCGGACGATCCACTGGCATGGGGCATGGCAATTTCGCAACTTTGCAGGGCGGCCTGGGATACCTCCGAGGGCGTAAGGCGTGCTGGGAATGCTGGGATCTTGCAGTTATTTCTGAACGAAATACTCAGCCACTTTGACCCCTATTCACGATATGCACCACCGAGCGAAGCATTAGAGGAAAAAATCAGACGAAATGGTCGAAGAAGTCTCGGTTTCGATATTTCATTTCAACGCAGGGGCATATTTGTTAGCGACGTAATATCAGGCAGTTCCGCTTGGAAAGCAGGAATCAGGCAGGGTGATCAGATACTGAAAGTTAATAAAAAAATTATTATTGCGAATAACTTAATAGATTTTGCTAACTTTTTCGATGGCTCAGGATCGTCACTCGTCCATTTTTCTCTTATTACCGAAGGTGCTCCCCCCCGCGAAGTCGAAATACAAATACCGTCATATAATCCCCAAGCAGTGTTTTTTAGTCGAGACGGAGATACACTTAATATACGCATCTCAGGATTCGTCCGCGACACGGCTGCAAATCTTGAATCTGGAATACTTAGCGCTATAAAGGTAAGATTTCCGCCAAAAATAATGGTAATTGATTTACGTGGAAATCGCGGTGGCCTACTGCGTGAAGCCGTGGCTGGAGTAAACACACTAAGTCAAGGCGGCATTATTGTCAAAACTACTGGCCGAGATCCAGCTTCTCAATCTGAATATATTGCTAGCGGTAATGATTTATCTCGTGGTTTGCCAATAATCATAATTGTTGATGGTAACACCGCAAGTTCTGCCGAGGTCTTTGCAGCTGCATTAGCCGATCAAGGTCGAGCGGTCGTGGTTGGCAGTGCAACCCTCGGGAAGGGGCTCGTCCAGACCATACTTCCTCTCGAAAACCGCGGCGCTTTATCATTAACCTGGAGTCGCTTACAAGCCCCCCAAGGCTGGCCCCTACAGACACTGGGGGTAATCCCACAAATTTGCACGAATGTCACAGAAGCTGATTTGAAATTGAGCTTGATCGAACTTAGCAAAGGCCAACTGACAATGGTGGACGCCTTAATAAAAAGCCGCAATGCGAGAGCGCCAATTAATAATGAAAATGCATTGAATATTCGCAATCAATGCCCCGCTAGTAATGGACATAAATTAGATGATTTGGCAGTTCGGGCCTTGATTGGATCTCCATCTTCATATAGGAACGCCTTATTGAAATATTGATATTTTTTTATTGCATTTTAATTATTTTTTGGATAATTATATAGGCTGCTTTGGTTCCTCCACATTTTTGATGTAGCTAGCGATCCTGTGGTACTCCTGACGTGCTCCCCTGAAATGTCGCCATTCTGAAGTAGGATTCGGCCCGCAAGGAGACCAGACAGATGAAGCGCAGCAGGTTCACGGACGAGCAGATCATTGCGATCGTCAAAGAGCAGGAAGCTGGAACGAAGACTGTTGATTTGTGCCGCAAGCACGGCATCAGCGACGCCACTTTCTACAAGTGGAAGGCCAAATATGGCGGTCTGGAAGTGTCGGAGGCCAAGCGGCTGAAGGCGCTGGAGGATGAGAACACCCGGCTTAAAAAGCTCCTGGCCGACGCGTTGCTCGACAATGCGGTGTTGAAAGAACTCGCCGGAAAAAATGGCAACGCCCGGCGCGAAGCGTGATGCGCTCGCCCATGCCCGAGAGATGTTCGGGCTGAGCGTGTGTTTCGGCCCTTTAATCGCGGGTGTCTGTCAACTCCGGTGTGTGCCCATGCCAGGGTCACGGTCCTTTCCGAGGTCTGTGCCTCATGATTGTGTTCGGGGGCGAGTGCCTCAACGTGCGCAGCGAAGTCCGAGGCTCTCGTCTTCAGCCGATTGACCGAGGTCACCAACACCACCGTCCCGGCAGGGACGACAACCGGCGCTGCTGAACCCGCAGGGCCGGATCTCTCTTTTCCTTTTAAGCCGCTTTCTTCTCTGAGCCCCATTCGAAGCTGGTGCCGTCAGTCTAAATGCAGTGCAGGATAATGGCGATCTTGCGCGCTACAGCGACCTTGGCCTTCTTGGCTCCGACCCGTTTCATCAGCCGCGTGCCCCAGGCCTTCAGTGCCGACCAGCGCTGGGTCCGGTGCAGGAGCACGCTGGCGACCTCGAACAAGTATGTCCGCAACAGACGGTCACCCCATTTCGAGATGCGGCCGTTGACGTCCTGCGCACCGGACTGCTTTCGCCGAGGCGTAAGGCCCAGATAGGCACCGACCGTATCTGCTGATCTAGGGCCTGTTGAGATTCATCGTGAATTGATGAGTGCAGAGCCAAGGTAGATCATAGCTGCGAAGCTTGTATCGGTCTTGCAGCTTCGCATGGCCACACGCTTGAATTCCTTCAGC
>CAIJTR010000133.1 GCA_903823665.1 uncultured Rhodospirillales bacterium | reverse complement strand
CGCCCGATCATATTGAACCAGCTTGGTTCAATATGATCGTGGCTAAGTTGCTCTAGGGTCATATATTTCTAGAGCGCGAACTTTCGAACAGATCATTCCATCTGGTCGAAACGCGCTCTAGGGATGATCAGCTCAGCTGCGCGAGTTCGGCCGAAACGCTATCGGCCACTTCTATCAGCTCACGAACAAAGCGGGCACCGGCGCGCGTACGGCGAACGAGAACCCGACGGCGATCGGTGGCATCTTCTGCACGGCTGACGAGGTCGGCCTCAACCAGACGGTCGAGAATGCGGGTAACACCGGGACGCGAGATGTTGAGCAGCGTTGCAACGCGGCTGACCGAAAGCGTCTCGTCTTCCTGGTAGACGGTGAGCAGCGTCGTCAACTGACGGGCGGTGAGATCACGGCCATCACGACGGACGAGTTCCAGCATGGTGCCGCGGATCAGGGCAATGGCAGCACCTGGTGCTGATGCAGGGCGCGCAATCACTTTGTCATCGGCAAAGTTAAACGTTGCGATCGCATTCGGTATCGCCATCACCGGCAGATTGTCATTTTGAACAACCGCGAATTTACCCTTCATGACCGCATTCCTTTCCAAAAAATGCATCCTCACACCCATCAAAGCGCAAAAACTGTGAAGATGCGTAAGTGCAGCTGTAACTCCATGATTAAAATTATCGATCCTATTCATTTCTGCAAATCACGACTTCGCGCATTGGTAAATAAATGTGAATTAACTTGATGAACGGTGATGATCACTTTTTCGTGAACATTAATCCTATACTACTTTTAAACTATCGCTCTCATTTTAAAATCAAGGAATTTCAGGATGTTAACTCATTGTTAACGATTTGGTTTGAAAACGTCGGCAGTGCCCCTCGCGAGCTTGACCGCAGACTTTCTTAACATCTGGCTATCCAAAAAAAATTTAGGAGACGCAAAACAAGCTGGCGTGCAGCCATTCGGTTTTGCACATGAAATCGGTCTCAGAACCGATTCTGTCAGATCCTCACCTTGGTGAGTCACCGCCATTTTCAGTGGGCGAGAAATCGAATGGTGGCCTTGCCGACGCATGGCAGAGGAGGTGCCGAGACTTTCCAAACGGCGGGCGCAGGCGGTATCATTTTAAGTTATAGCCCCCTATTGGCGGTACGGCCGAGGTCAGGCGGTGACCGCCGCCAACTCCACAAGCTGACGCCCCTCGTCCACCATATCCCCCACAGCGCACAGCACAGTGCTGACAACGCCGTCTGCTGGTGCGGTGAGTGATAACTCCATCTTCATCGCCTCCAGCATCACCAGAACCTGACCACGCGTGACCGAATCACCCACAGCCACGTTCACGCCCGCCACGCGGCCGGGGATGGGCGCACGCACCTGGCCACCCAAGCTGAGGGCCGCGGCGGGCGGAGCAAGCGTGTCCACGAGGCCGAACACGTAATTGATGCCGCCCTGGATCACGACCACCCGATCACCCTGTAGAATGGCGCTCAGTTTGCTGCGGGCAGCGTTCACGATGATGCCACCATTGACCATGCACGCGGTGCATTCGGTTCCGCCCCACCGAACATGCCAGCCCCCTGGATCAGGGGAGACGGCAGCAATGATCCGCTCACCGTTGTTCAACAGCACCAAAGTCTGCACGAGCGGCAGATTGAGCAGCCAGCCGTCCCGCGCCGACCATGGATCAGCATCCGCCGCGTGGGATTGCAGAACGGCCAGCACGGCCGCTGCAATGATCGTGTCATCAGGTGCCGCGACGGGTGCCAGCATCTCGGGATGACGGCCGATGAAGCCAGTATCCACCAGGCTAGCCGCGAAATCAGCATTCGCCACGATATCAGCGAGCAGGCCCAGATTGGTCTGCACACCCACCACCTCACACGCCGCCAGCGCCTGTGCCATGCGGGCCAATGCGGTGGCGCGGTCGGGGCCGTGGGTGATGATCTTGGCGATCATCGGGTCGTAATTGACGCTGATGCGGTCGCCCTGCCGAACACCGGCATCAATGCGCGCCGTGCCTTCCGGCAGCCGCAGATGGCTCAGCGTGCCAATCGATGGCAGGAAATCGCGCTGCGGGTCTTCGGCATAAAGCCGCGCCTCGAATGCATGGCCGGTGATGGCAAGCTCATGCTGCAAAAGCGGAAGCCTGCCGCCTGCTGCCACCAGCAACTGCCACTGCACCAAATCCTGGCCGGTGATGGCCTCCGTCACCGGGTGCTCCACCTGCAGCCGCGTGTTCATCTCCATAAAGGCGAAGCGGTCGGCCTCGACAATAAACTCGACCGTTCCCGCACCGACATATCCGACGGCACGGGCAGCGGCCACCGCAGCCTCCCCCATCGCCGCACGCATCGTCTCGGCCATGCCGGGGGCCGGGGCTTCCTCGATCACCTTCTGATGCCGCCGCTGCACCGAGCAATCGCGCTCGAACAGATACACAACATTGCCCTGCTGATCGGCGAACACCTGAATTTCGATATGGCGCGGCTGAGTGAGATAGCGCTCGATCAGCAGGCGATCATCCCCAAACGACGACCGCGCCTCGCGCTGCGCGCCCTCAATGGCGGCTTGCAGGGCATCCGCATGCGCCACCACACGCATGCCCTTGCCACCACCACCGGCGGACGCCTTGATCAGCACCGGATAGCCGATCTTCTCAGCCTCCGCCTGCAACGTCGCGAAATCCTGTGCCTCGCCGTGGTAGCCCGGCACCAAAGGCACGCCCGCCTGCGCCATCAACGCCTTGGCCTCGCTCTTGCCGCCCATGGCGCGAATGGCGGAGGCGGGTGGGCCCACAAACACGATCCCCGCCGCGGCGCAGGCCTCCGCGAAATCCGCGTTCTCCGACAGGAAGCCGTAGCCGGGATGGATGGCCTGCGCCCCAGACCGGCGGGCCACCTCCAGAATAACGTCACTCCGCAGATAGCTCTCCCGCGCTGGCGCTGGCCCGATGCGATACGCCTCATCGGCCATCGACACATGCAGCGCATCCGCATCGGCGTCGGAATAGACGGCAACCGTCGCAATCCCCATCGCACGCGCGGTGCGGATGACGCGACACGCGATCTCGCCACGATTGGCGATCAGCAATTTGGCGAACATCTGGGTCACATCCGGAACACGCCGAAGCGTGTGGGCTCGATGGGCGCGTTGAGGGAGGCAGACAGGCCGAGTGCGAGCACGCGGCGCGTGTCAGCAGGATCAATGATGCCGTCATCCCAGATGCGGGCGGAGGCGTAATACGGATGGCCCTGGGTTTCGTATTGCGCGCGGATCGGGTCTTTGAACGCCTCCTCCTCCTCGCTGGGCCAGGAGCCGCCTTTGGCTTCCACGGCATCGCGCCGAAGCGTGGCGAGGACGCTGGCGGCCTGTTCGCCGCCCATGACGGAGATGCGGGCATTGGGCCACATCCACAGGAAGCGCGGGCCAAAAGCCCTTCCGCACATGCCGTAATTGCCCGCCCCGAAGGAGCCGCCGATGACGATGGTGAATTTCGGCACGCGGGCGGTGGCAACGGCGGTGACGAGCTTCGCCCCATCCTTGGCGATGCCGCCCTGCTCGTATTTGCGGCCGACCATGAAGCCGGTGATGTTTTGCAGAAAGACAAGCGGCACGCCGCGCTGGCAGCATAATTCGATGAAATGCGCGGCCTTCAGCGAGCTTTCGCTGAACAGAATGCCGTTGTTGGCGACGATCCCGACCGGCATGCCCTCGATATGCGCAAAGCCGGTGACGATCGTGGTGCCGTAATTGGCCTTGAACTCGTCGAGCACCGAGCCGTCCACAATCCGCGCAATCACCTCGCGCACGTCGAACGGCTTGCGGCGATCGGCGGGGATGACGCCGTAGAGTTCGGCGGGATCAAAACGCGGGGGCGCAGGCGGGGCGAGTTTCAGTGGAGACGGCTTGACCCGGTTGAGCGTGCCGACGATGCGCCGGGCGATGCCGAGCGCGTGCTGGTCGGATTCCGCAAGATGATCGGTGACGCCGGAGATTTTGGAATGCACCTCCGCCCCGCCCAAATCCTCCGCCGAAACGATTTCGCCCGTTGCCGCCTTCACCAGCGGCGGGCCACCAAGGAAGATGGTGCCCTGGCCACGCACGATGATGCTCTCGTCAGACATCGCCGGAACGTACGCGCCACCCGCCGTGCAGGAGCCCATGACGACGGCAATCTGCGCCACCCCCTCCGCCGACAGATTGGCCTGATTGTAGAAGATGCGGCCGAAATGGTCGCGGTCGGGGAACACCTCGTCCTGATTCGGAAGATTGGCCCCGCCGGAATCGACCAGATAGATGCAGGGGAGTTTGTTCTCGCGGGCGATCTCCTGCGCGCGCAGATGCTTTTTCACGGTGATCGGGAAATACGTGCCACCCTTCACCGTCGCATCGTTGCAGACAATCACACATTCCTGCCCGGCCACGCGGCCAATGCCGGTGATAATCCCCGCAGCCGGCACCTCGTCGCCATACATCCCAAACGCCGCAAACTGCGATAGTTCCAGAAACGGCGTGCCGGGATCAAGCAACTGCGCAATCCGGTCCCTTGGCAGCAGCTTGCCGCGAGACACGTGGCGCTCACGAGACGCCGCCGTGCCGCCCTGTGCGATCACAGCTGCCTTCGCCCGCAAATCCACCACCAGCGCCAGCATCGCATCGCGATTTGCCGCGAACGCCTCAGAGCGTGGATCGAGGGCCGTCTCAAGCGCGCTCATGCGGTTTCCTTGTAGAGCTCTCGCCCGATCAACATGCGACGGATTTCCGACGTTCCAGCGCCGATCTCATACAGCTTGGCGTCACGCAGCAAGCGGCCGGTCGGGTAGTCGTTGATGTAGCCATTGCCGCCCAGGCACTGAATGGCCTCCAGTGTCATCCATGTTGCCTTCTCCGCGGCGTAGAGAATGGCCCCGGCGGCATCCTTGCGGGTGGTGCGGCCACGGTCGCACGCTTTGGCCACCGTATAGACGTAGGATTTGGCGGCATTCATCACGGTGTACATATCAGCGATCTTGCCCTGCATCAGCTGGAACTCACCGATGCTTTGGCCGAATTGCTTGCGCTCGTGGATGTAGGGCAGCACGATGTCCATACAGGCCTGCATGATGCCAAGCGGCCCCGCCGCCAGCACGGCGCGCTCGTAATCGAGGCCAGACATCAGCACGTTCACGCCGCCGCCAAGCCTGCCGAGGATGTGGCTCTCCGGCACTTCGCAGTCCTGAAACACCAACTCGCCCGTGTTTGACCCACGCATGCCCAGCTTGTCGAGCTTTTGCGCGCAGGAAAAGCCCGGCATCCCCTTCTCGATCAGGAACGCGGTGATGCCGCGTGGCCCGGCTTCGGGATCGGTCTTGGCATAGACGACGAGCGTGTCTGCATCCGGGCCGTTGGTGATCCACATCTTGGTGCCGTTGAGCACGTAGCGATCACCCTTCTTCTCCGCCCGCAGCCGCATGGAGACGACATCGGACCCCGCCCCCGGCTCGCTCATGGCCAGTGCGCCGACGGCGGTGCCGGCGATCAGGCCGGGGAGGTATTTCTCCTTCTGCGCGGGTGTGCCGTTGATGCGGATTTGGTTGACGCACAAATTGGAGTGGGCACCGTAGGACAGGCCCACGGAGGCGGAGGCGCGGCTGATCTCCTCCATCGCCACGCAATGCGCGAGGTAGCTCATGCCAGCGCCGCCCCATTCTTCCTCCACGGTGAGGCCGAGCACGCCGAGGTCGCCGAATTTCTGCCAGAGATCGGCAGGGAATTCGTTGGAGCGGTCGATCTCGGCGGCGCGTGGGGCCACCTCCACATCGCAGAAGCGGCGCACGCTGTCGCGCAGCATGTCGACATCTTCGCCGAGGTCGAAATCCATGCCGTAATCGGTGTTGCTGGCCATGATGGGTGCCTTAGCTCGATGCCGTCAGTTCGGCGAAATCATCCTCGCGGAATTCGCCTGCGGGCCGTGCGGTGGCGATGGCTTCGGCACGACGCAGTTCCACCCGCCGGATTTTGCCACTGATGGTTTTGGGCAGGTCGGCGAATTCCAGCCGGCGGATGCGCTTGTAGGGGGCGAGGCGCTGGCGGAGATGTTTGAAGATGGAGAGCGCGGTGGCGGCGTCTGGCTCGAAGCCCGCGACGAGCGACACGAACGCTTTCGGCACCGCGAGGCGCAACGGGTCGGGCGCGGGCACCACGGCGGCCTCGGCCACGGCGGGGTGCTCGATCAAGACGCTCTCCAGCTCGAACGGCGAAATGCGGTAATCGGAGGCTTTGAACACGTCATCGGCTCTACCGACATAGGTGAGGTAGCCATCGACATCGCGCGAGGCGACGTCGCCGGTGTGATAGGCCTCGCCGGAGACGCCGGTGAAGCTGCCATCGTCCTGCTGGTAGCCGCGCATGAGGGACAGAGGGGCGGGATGCAGGTCGATGCACACAGCCCCCTCCTCCGCATCATGCCCGTCTGGGTCAAGCAGCCGGATTTTGTAACCGGGCAGTGCCCGCCCCATCGAGCCCACGCGCAATTCCTGACCGGGCGGATTGCCGATCTGGGCGGTGGTTTCGGTCTGGCCGTAGCCGTCACGGATGGTCAGGCCCCAGGCGGCGCGGACCTGCTCGATCACCTCCGGGTTCAGCGGTTCGCCAGCACCGCACACTTCGCGCAGAGACGTCTTCCACGCCGCGAGATCATGCTGGATGAACATACGCCACACCGTGGGCGGCGCGCAGAGTGTGGTGACGCGGTTGTCCCTGATGGCATCGAGCAGCGATGTCGCGTCAAAACGTGGCTGGTTGCAGATGAACACGGTGGCCCCGGCAATCCACGGCGCGAAAAAGCAGCTCCAGGCGTGCTTGGCCCAGCCGGGGGAGGAGATGTTCAGATGCACGTCGCCCGGTTGCAGACCGAGCCAATACATGGTGGACAGATGGCCGATCGGATACGAAGCCATGGTGTGCAGCACCAGCTTCGGGCGCGCGGTTGTGCCGGAGGTGAAATAAAGCAGCATCGGATCATCGGCACGCGTTGGGCCGTCTGGCTCGAACTCGGCTGATGCGGCCTCAAACGTCGCATAATCCACGCAGCCCTCGGCACCGCCAACGGCGATGCGAACGGCGTCCACACTCGAAAGCTTGGCGGCATCGGCACCAGCGACGATGACGAATTTTGCGCGGGCGCGCAGCACGCGCTCGGCAAGGTCGTCGGCGGTGAGCAGCGTGGTGGCGGGAACCACCACAGCGCCGAGCTTAATGGCCGCCAGCATCACTTCCCACAGCGGGGCGACGTTGCCTAGCATGAGCAGAATGCGGTCGCCGCGCGACACGCCCAGCGCACGCAGGCCGTTGGCGACCTTGTTGGAGCGGTGGGACAGCTCGGTGAAGCTCATCTCACACGCGCCGGTGCCCACGATGCGCAGCGCCACGTCTTGGGTTTTCGCCAGCACCGCGTCGAACCAATCGAGCGCGAAGTTGAAAAACTCCGGCTGCGGCCAGCGGAATTGTGCGGTGGCGGTGGCATAATCGGTGCGATGGGCGAGAAGGAAGTCGCGCGCCTGCTGGAACTCGCTCACCCCTCGCGCTCCTGCGTTTGCAGCCAGCGATAGGCGTAGGAGAAATCCCGCCCACCATCGCCATCTTCGACCATCTCGCCATACACGGCGGCGGCGGCGGAACCCAGCGGTGTTGCTGCCCCCACGGCGGATGCGGCCTGCTGGGCGAGAGTGAGGTCCTTCAGCATCAACGCGGAGGCGAAGCCGGGCTGCCAGTCCCGGTTTGCGGGCGATGTCGGCACCGGACCAGGCACCGGGCAATACGCCGTCATCGACCAGCACTGGCCGGAAGACTTGCTGCTGACATCGAAGAGTTTCTGATGATCGAGGCCGAGCTTGTCCGCCAGGGCGAAGGCTTCGGACACGCCGATCATGCTGATACCGAGGATCATGTTGTTGCAGATCTTCGCCGCCTGCCCAGCGCCTGCTGCCCCGGTGTGGACGATGGTCTTGCCCATCGCCTGAAGGGCTGGCTGCGCGCGGGCGAAGGCGTCATCCGGTCCGCCGACCATGAATGTCAGCGTGCCCGCGGCTGCCCCGCCGACACCGCCGGAGACGGGGGCGTCGAGCATCGCAAAGCCCCGACCGGCGGCCTCGCCACCAACATGGCGCGCCGTCTCGACATCAATCGTCGAGCAATCGATCAGCAGCGCGCCCGGTTTGGCGTGAGCGAGAACGCCCTCCGTGCCGAGATAGACCTCCGACACATGCTTGCCCGCCGGCAGCATCGTCACCACGATATCGGCCCCCGTCACCGCCCCTGCCACACTCGCAGCGGCAGGCGTGAAGCCCGTCGGCATCACGTCGAAGCCGACAACATCAAATCCGGCCTTCACCAGATTGTTCGCCATCGGCAAACCCATATTGCCCAGGCCTACGAATGCAATCCGGCTCATGCTGCCTCCAGCAATTTGCGCGCGATGATGACGCGCATGATTTCGTTGGTGCCTTCAAGGATGCGATGCACCCTCAGGTCGCGCACATAGCGTTCCACCTGATACTCGTGGATGTAGCCGTAGCCGCCATGCAGTTGCAGCGCCTCGTCACAGATGCGCGAGCACAGATCGGTGGCAAGGCGCTTGGCCATGGCACAGCGCATGGTGGCATCCCGCTCACCCTTATCCAGAGCCACGGCGGCGCGATGCACCATCAGCCGGGCGGCTTCCAGTTCGGTTGCCATGTCCGCCAACTTGAATTGCAGCGCCTGGAACTCCGACAGCGTTTTGCCGAACGCGCGGCGCTCTTTCACATACGAAAGTGCCGCGTTGAGGCACGCCTGTGCGCCACCGAGTGAGCAGGCGGCGATGTTGATCCGCCCGCCATCAAGCCCCATCATGGCATAGCGAAACCCGTCGCCCTCCGGCCCGAGCCTGTTCGCCACCGGCACCCGGCAATCCTGGAAATTCACCACAGCGGTCGGCTGGCTGTTCCAGCCCATCTTGCGCTCCGGTTTGCCGAAGCTGAGGCCTTCGGTGCCCGACTCCACCACGAGGCACGAGATTCCGCGCGGCCCCTCGCCGCCGGTGCGCAGCATGGTGACGTAGAGATCAGACACACCGCCGCCGGAGATGAAGGCCTTGCTGCCATTGACCCGGTAATGCGCGTTGCCGTCCGGCTCGGCCCGCGTTTTCAGGGCTGCTGCGTCGGAGCCCGAGCCGGGTTCGGTCAGCGCGTAGCTGACGAATTTCGCGCCCGAGATCACATCGGGCAGAAACCGCGCGCGCTGTTCGTCATTGCCGAAGCGGGCGAGCATGCCGGCCACCATGTTGTGGATGGTCAGAAACGCCGTGGTGGACGGGCAGGCCGTGGCCAGTTCCTCGAAAATGATGGCCGCATCGAGGCGGGACAGGCCGGTGCCGCCATGGGCCTCGTCGACATAAATGCCGCCAAAACCCAGTGCACAGGCCTCACGCAATTCATCTGCGGGAAAATGCCTATCGAGGTCCCATTGCCCCGCATTGGGCAGCAACCGGTCATGTGCGAAGTCGCGCGCGGTCTGCTGAAAGGCGCGCTGGTCCTCGCTGAGGTCGAAATCCATCTCGTCTCCCGCCCACAGGTTTGTCGTTGGGCGGCATCATCGGGGGGGAGTGGCAGCAGGGCAAGCCCCTTGCCGCCTCTGGGCCTTGCCGTGATGATCGCGCGCCATCAGCGAGGAATGATCATGTTTGCAGCCGTGCGGGACACCAGCATCTATTTCGACATTGACGGCATGGGCCTTGCCCCGGTTGGCCCGCAGATGGTGGAACGCCCCGTCGCCGTCATCATCCATGGCGGCCCGGGCGGCGATCATTCCGGTTTCAAAGGCCCGTTCTCGCCGCTGACCTCGGCGATGCAGCTGGTCTATTTCGACCATCGCGGCCAGGGACGCTCCGCCACCGGTGACACATCGCGCTACACGCTGGATGAGAATGTGGAGGACATGGAGGCGTTGCGCCGCCATCTCGGCCTTGGCCCCATCGTCAGCATCGGCACATCCTATGGCGGCATGGTGGCGATGGCGCATGCAGCACGCTATCCGGACGCCGTTTCAAAGCTGATCTTGTGTGTCACGGCGGCCCACAGCGGCTTTATCGCGCGCGCACAGCAATTTATTGCCGAGCGCGGCACACCTGAGCAAAAGGCGGTGTGCGATACGCTGTGGGCGGGCGGGTTCAAAGACCGCGCGATGCTCGCGCATTATTATGACGTGATGGGCCCGCTCTATTCCGTGAAGCATGACCCAGTGGCCAGCGCCCTCACCCGCAGCCGTGGCACCAACTCCCCAATCCCGCTGAACCTCGCCTTTGGGCCGGGCGGGTTTCTGCGCAGCTATGATTTGCGGCCTGAACTGTCACGCATCACCGCCCCCACACTCATCCTGGCCGGGCGGCAAGACTGGATTTGCCCGCCTGATTTCTCCGAGGAAATCCACGCGCTGATCCCAGGCTCCCGCCTGCGCATTTTCGAGAATGCCAGCCACTCGCTGCGGGTGGATGTGCCGGACGAGTTGCGCCGCGAGATTTTGGAGTTTGCGACGGCCGGGTGATCAAACCTCGTCCAATGCGGTCGTTCTTGCCTCGACGGCCGGATCAGACCACCCTCTCGACTATCACCACATCAAACACGGGGCTGTTGCGTGACCCAATCCGCCATTGATCAAATTCGCACCCATCAAGCCGAGCTGACGGCCATCCGGCGGGACATCCACGCCCATCCGGAAATGGGCATGGAGGAGGTCCGCACGGCAGCCTTGGTTGCGGCCAAGCTGCGCGAATGGGGCATTGAGGTGACGGAGGGCGTCGGCAAAACCGGCGTGGTCGGCACCATTCGCGGCAAATTGCCGGGCCAGCGCGCCATTGGCTTGCGGGCCGATATGGACGCATTGGCCATTCACGAGCAGACGGGACTGCCGCATGCCTCAACACATCAGGGCACCATGCATGCCTGCGGGCATGACGGCCACACCACCATGCTCCTGGGTGCAGCACAGTATCTGGCGGCCAACCGCAACTTCAGCGGCACGGTGCAGCTGATCTTCCAGCCCGCTGAGGAAGGCCGTGGCGGTGCTTCGGCGATGCTGAAGGACGGGTTGTTCGATCGCTTCCCGGTCGATGCCGTCTATGGCATGCACAATATTCCGGGCCTGCCGGTTGGTCAGTTCTCGATCAAAACCGGACCGTTCCTGGCGGGTGCCTCGCGTTGGAATGTGGTGTTCAAGGGCAATGGCGGGCATGGCGGTGCGGCAGCGCACCTCGCCGTCGATCTGTCCGTGGTGGTATCGCATTACATGCTGGGACTGCAAACCATCGTCGGCCGCAACGTGCCGTCGCTCGAAGCAGCGGTGATCTCGGTTGGCCATATCGGCGGCGGCTCCCCGGATGCACTGAACGTGATGCCGGCGGAACTGGCCATCGGCGGCACCGCGCGCTGCTTCTCTCCCGCCACCCAGGCGATTATCGACACGCGGATGGCCGAACTGGCGCATGCCATGGCCGCTATGCACGGGGCCACCGCCGAATTCTCGATCAAATGGGGCACCACGCCGCTGATCAACCATGAGGACCAGACCAAGGTTGCCGCCGACGCCGCCCGCGCGCTGGTGGGCACGGATGCCGTGAACGACAAGGCGCAGGCTGTCACCGGCGGTGAGGATTTCTGCTTCATGCTTGAAGCCAAGCCCGGAGCCTTCATCTTCATCGGCAACGGCATGGGCGCGGACGGCAAGGCCCACGGCCTGCATACTCCGAAATTCGACTTCAACGACGACATCATCCCGCTTGGTGCCGCGTGGTGGGTGGAGATGGTGCATCAGGAGCTTTCACTTGCCTGATTTCTTGGGCATGACGCCATGCTGAAGCGGTTCTTCGCCTATTACCGCCCGCACAAGCGGCTGTTCCTGCTGGATTTCGGCTGTGCCGTGATCTCCGGCCTGCTGGAACTCGGCTTCCCGATGGCGGTGCGCAGCTTTGTCGATCATCTGCTGCCAAGCCAGGACTGGGCGCTGATCCTGCTCGCCTCGGCGGCGCTGATCGGCATTTACGTGGCCAATGCCGCGCTGATGGCGGTGGTGACGTATTGGGGCCATGTGCTCGGCATCAACATCGAAACCGAAATGCGCAGGCGGGCGTTCGACCATCTGCAAAAGCTGTCGTTCCGATTCTACGACAACCAGAAAACCGGCCACCTCGTTGCTCGCGTGACGAAGGATTTGGAGGAAATCGGCGAAGTCGCCCATCACGGGCCGGAGGATCTGTTCATCGCCGTGATGACGTTCGCCGGCGCGTTTATTTTGATGCTGACCGTCAACACGCCGCTGGCGTTGATCACAGCCTTCGTTGTGCCCGCCACCGCCGTTGTGACCACACGCTATGGCGGGCGGATGACGGCGAATTTCCGCGCGTTGTTTGGCCGGGTGGCGGCGTTCAACGCCCGGATCGAGGAGAATGTGGGCGGCATGCGCGTGGTGCAGGCGTTTGCGCGTGAGGACCATGAGCGGGCAATGTTCGCGGTGGACAATGATGGTTATCGCACCACCAAACTTGCCGCCTACAAGCTGATGGCCGCCACGGTTTCCCTCACCTATCTCAGCATGCGGCTGACGCAGATGATCGTGATGGTCGCGGGCTCCTGGTTCGTGCTGCATGGCCAACTCAGCCCCGGCGGGTTCATCAGTTTCCTGCTGCTCGTCGGCGTGTTCCTGCGGCCGATTGAGAAGATCAATTCGGTGATCGAGACCTATCCGAAAGGTGTGGCCGGGTTTCGCCGCTACACCGAATTGCTCGACATCGAACCTGATATCGTGGACCGGCCAAACGCCCGCGCGGTCACCACACTGCGCGGCGACATTCGTTATGAGGGCGTGCGCTTTGGCTACATGCCGGACCGGCGGATTCTGGACGGCATTGACCTTGCCATCCATGCCGGCGAGACGGTGGCGTTCGTCGGTCCCTCCGGTGCCGGCAAAACCACCATCTGCTCGCTGTTGCCGCGGTTTTATGAGGTGGAGGCTGGGCGCATCACCATAGACGGCATCGATATTCGTGACATGACGATGCACTCGCTGCGCAGCCAGATCGGCATTGTGCAGCAGGATGTGTTTCTGTTTGCGGGCACGGTGCGCGAGAACATCGCCTATGGGCGTTTGGATGCGAGCGAGGCGGATATTCGCGCGGCAGCGGCGCGGGCAAAGCTGGATGCCACCATCGAGGCGATGGCATCCGGTTACGACACCATCATTGGTGAGCGCGGCGTGAAACTGTCTGGCGGGCAAAAGCAGCGCCTGGCGATTGCGCGCATGTTCCTGAAAAACCCAGCCATTCTGATCCTGGACGAAGCAACCTCAGCACTCGACAGCGAGACGGAACGCGCCATTCAGGATTCACTTGCAGAATTGTCGGTGGGCCGCACGACGCTGGTGATCGCGCACCGGCTGGCGACGATCCAAAAGGCGGACCGCATCGTGGTGGTGGATCGCAGCGGCGTGGCGGAACAGGGACGTCATACGGAGCTGATCGCAGCCGACGGAGCCTATCGCCGGCTGCATGATGCGCAGTTTGGGTTGGTAGGGTAGGAACGAGCTACGCGGGAACGCGGGTCTCCTCCGCCGGGACAAAGCCGGGGACTGTGGTGGGAACGGCACTTTGCAGCGCACTTGGCCGCCCAAGCACTGCGTCCTCATGGCGCATGATGCGGCGGACGAGTTTGAGGGCGCGATAGCAATCATCCGCCACGGCGGCCTCTAGGGCCCGATCGAGAATTTCGCGGGCCAGCGCAGACGTGGTGGTGGCCTGAAATTCGTTGATGAGCTCACGCGCCTGGGCGAGCCCGGCGGGGCGTTCGTCATCGGTGCCGATATACGAGGTCTGTAGTGCGAAGTAGATGCGCCGGGCTGGGCTGTCCGCCTGATCTGGCCCCATGATCTGCTTGCCGAACAGAAATCGGGCGTGGCCGGCGAGTTCAATACGCGCCTTGGTGCGAAAACGAATGGGGGCACCGTTCACCACCATGAATTCACCCTGGCGCAGTTCAAGCACGAGATTCGTCATTTTGTTGACCCCGAAATGATCAGCCTTTCTGGCCGATGTCGGGGCCATTCTGCCCGGCGCTGGTTAGGAAGACGTTAACGCAGGCGTGGCCTCGGTGAATTGCAGAGCGGCCAGCCGGGAATAAAGCCCGCCCTGCTCCACAAGTTCAGTGTGGGTGCCGGTCTCGACGATGCGGCCGGCTTCCATCACCACAATGCGGTCGGCGTGGCGGATGGTGGCGAGGCGGTGGGCAACCACCAGCGTCGTGCGTCCGACGGCAAGCGTGGCCAGCGCGTCCTGCACGGCACGCTCAGCTTCCGCATCGAGTGCCGACGTCGCTTCGTCGAGCAGCAGCACCGGCGGGTCGCGCAGCACGGCGCGGGCAATGGCGATGCGCTGGCGCTGGCCGCCGGAGAGCCGCACGCCCTTCTCGCCGAGATAGGTGCCAAGGCCCTGCGGCAGATCGTGCAGGAACATGGCGTTGGCGGCGACCACGGCGGCGTGTACCTCGGCGTCCGTCGCATCCGGCCTGCCGTAGCGGATGTTCTCCAGTGCTGAGATGCTGAAGATCACCGGGTCTTGCGGAACCAGGCCGATGCGGGAGCGCAGGTCGCTTGGGTCAAGCGTGCGGATATCGACGCCGTCCATCCGCACCACGCCCTCCTGCGGGTCGTAGAAGCGCAGCAGCAGCTGGAACAGGGTGGTTTTGCCGGCCCCGGACGGACCGACCACGGCGACCGTCTCACCCGGTTTTACCTCAAGCGAGAAATCCGACAACGAGGGGGTGTCGGGCCTTGCGGGGTAGCAGAAGGTGACCGCCTCGAATGCGACAGAGCCGTGCGAGGTGGGCAGCTTGACCGGGTGCGCGGGGGGGCTGATGGCGGATACCTCAGCCAGAAGTTCCGCCACGCGCTGGGCGGCTCCGGCGGCGCGCTGCACCTCGCCCCACAATTCGCTCATGGCGGCACCGGATGAGGCGAGCAGGACGGCGTAGAAGACGAAGGCGGAGAGATCGCCGCCGGTGATGCGGCCTGCCACGACGTCACGCCCGCCGACCCAGAGGGAGAAGGTGATGGCCCCGAAGCCGAGAAGGATCACGAGAAGAATTTGCCCAGCCCGCGTGCGCACACGGGACAGCGCAAGGGCCACGGAGGATTCAACGCCCTCGGCAAAGTCTCGCCGCGCGATGGGCTCGTGCGTGAAGGCCTGGAGGGTGCGCAGACCGGATAGGGCTTCTTCCGCGGCGGCCCCGAGATCGGCCACACGGTCCTGCGCGGCGCGGGATTGTTTGCGCTCGCGCCTGCCGAACAAAATGAGCGGGCCGACGACGATGGGCACCACCAGCAGGACAATGCCCGCAAGCTTGGCGCTGGTGATCAGCAGCATGATGATGGCACCGATCATCAGCACCGCGCTGCGCAGATATTGCGAGACGGCCGAGCCCACGAGGGACTGCAGCACCGCAATGTCGCCGTTCATGCGGGCCAGAATGTCGCCGGTGCGGGCCGTTTCGAAGAAGGCAGGCGAGAGCGAGATGACGTGGTTGAACAAATCGCGCCTGATATCCGCTGCCGTCCGCTCCCCCAGCCAGGAGACGAGGTAAAACCGAATCGCAGTGGAAACGCCCAATAGAGCCACCACGACGAACATGATGCCCGCCGCAGTATTCAGATGGTTCGCACTTCCTGCGGCAAAGCCCTGATCGATCAGCTGCCGCAAGCCCTGGCCGAGACCCAGCAGCAGTGCCGCCGCCACCGCCATCGCCACCCACGCCCCCGCTACCCGGGCCTTGTAGGGCCGCAGATAAGGGATCAGCAGCTTGAGTGCGCCAATATCGGCGCGCTGCTTGGGGGCCTCAATGGGGGCGGGGTCTGACACCGTTACATGCCGAGCGCGCGGCGATAGAGGTCGAGCATGGTCTCTTGCTCCTCCACATCCGCCGGCTCCTGCTTGCGAATGGAGATGAGCTTGCGGATCACCTTGGGATCGAAGCCAGCGCTTTTCGATTCGGCGTAAATGTCCTTGATATCGCTGGACAACGCCTTGCGCTCCTCCTCCAGCCGCTCAATGCGCTCGATGATGCTGCGCAGGCGGTCGGCGGAGATATTGCCCCATTGGGCGTTGTCCTGGGTGTCATTTGCGCCAGCATCGTCGGGCATATTCGGTTCCATCAGCGGTTGGGTTCGCCCGTATAGGTCGCGTGGGGCGGAGCGGTGCTGTAGCCATGCGACAGCTTCAGTTCAAGCGGCAACGCCTCTCGTTGCGTTACCCAGCCATCCAATCCTCGCAACGTAGGCCGTCAACACGCCCGAATTCACCGAGATTGCCTGTGACAACGACAAGTCCCCTGCTGCGGGCGTGCCCTGCGATCAGGCGATCATAGGCCCCAATGGTTTGGCCGCGGCGCTCAAGTTTCGCATAGATATCGGCCGCATGATCGGCAGCATTGCTATCGAACGTCAGAACATCGAGGCGAGCGGTGAGCCGGTCCACTTCATGGCGGTTATGTTCCGGTCGCGCCGATTTGGCGGCACCTTGTAACAACTCGGTCAGGATAATCGTCGAGATGCAAAGACCCGATGCCTCCGCATTGATGCGATCACGCAGGCACGCAGGACGGTCGCGCAAGAGACGGATGCAGACATTCGTATCCAGCATGTACCGCAGCATCAGAATGCTTCGCGGATCTGCTCAGGCGGCTGCTCGCGCGGACCGATATCGATGCCGGCCGAATCAAAGAAATCATCCCAGACGGCGTTGACGGGCACAATGATGCGCCGCTTGCCCTCACGGATCACCCGCACTTCTTTCACGCCCTCCGGGAACGCCACTTCCTTCGGAAGCCGCACGGCCTGGGACCGATTGGATTGAAACACTGTGGTGGTGATCATGACACGCCTCCTTCGCCTCAAAAATTGGCGGCGAAGGAGGGATATGTCAATGGGATATACGCGTTAACCCGAATGGCTGGACGCAGCAAACGCCGACATTTGCTCCGGCGAGGCGGGAGCCTGGTTCTTCGCCTGCCATTCCTTGTAGGGCATGCCGTAGATGATTTCGCGGGCGTCGGGGTCGGACAGCGCGATGCCGTGGGCTTCGGCGGCTTCGCGATACCAGCGGCTGAGGCAGTTGCGGCAGAACCCGGCGAGGTTCATCAGGTCGATGTTCTGCACGTCGTTGCGCTCACGCAGGTGTGCGACCAGAGTGCGGAAGGCGGCTGCTTCCAGCTCGGTGGTGGTGGCGGCGTCAATTTCTGGCTTGCTCATAGGGGTCTCTCCTTGTGCAGTGCAACATATATGGCGCACGGCCATGCTTTCGCCATAGTTGATCGACGGGGAGACTGAAAAAATGCAGTGGACCGACGCAAAGGCGCGCGATTTTCTGCGTGAGGTGTTCATGGCGGCGGTTGCCAGTGCCGATCCGCGGGCCATGCTGAGCCGGTATTTGCCGGAAAAGCCCACGGGGCGCTGCATTGTCGTCGGTTGTGGCAAGTCCGCCGCATCGATGGCAGCGGCGTTGGAAGCGGCATGGCCGGACGTGGCGATGTCGGGCCTTGTTGTCACGCGCTACGGGCATGAGGTGCCGACGCAGCGTATTGAGGTGATGCAGTCGTCGCATCCGGTGCCGGACGCCAACAGTGAGATTGCGGCGCGGCGGATGCTGGAGACGGTGCAGGGGCTTGGTGCCGATGATCTGGTGATCGCGCTGATCTCAGGCGGTGGCTCGGCGCTGATGGCGCTGCCTGCGCCAGGCCTGACGCTGGCGGACAAGCAGTCGATCAACCGGGCGCTGCTGGCCTCGGGGGCCACGATTGGTGAGATGAACTGCGTGCGGCGGCATTTGTCGGCCATCAAGGGTGGCAGGCTGGCGGCGGCGGCGGCTCCGGCGCGGGTGGTGACGCTGGCGATCAGTGACGTGCCGGGCGATGATCCGGCGGTGATCGCGTCGGGGCCGACGGTGGCGGACCCGACGAGCTTTGCCGATGCCAAGGCCATTCTGGCGCGCTACGGCATCTCGCTTTCGCCCGCGATGGCCGAATGGATGGCGCATGGCGACGAGACGCCGAAGCCCGGCACGCTTGATCATGCCAGTTTTCAGCTGATTGCAACGCCCTCGATGGCGCTGGAGGCGGCGGCGAAAATGGCGCGGGCGCATGGCGTGACGCCGGTTATTCTGGGCGATGCGCTGGAGGGGGAGAGCCGGGAAATGGGCATTATTCTGGCCGGCATCGCACGGTCCGTCCGCACGCATGGCCAGCCCGTTGCGGCCCCAGCACTGCTGCTGTCGGGCGGCGAGACGACGGTTTCCATCGGCAAAGGCCCGGCTGGGCGTGGCGGGCGCAACACCGAGTGCCTGCTCGCACTCGCCGTCACGCTGGGTGGCGCTGCGGATATCTGGGCGATTGCTGGCGATACCGATGGGATTGACGGCACCGAGGACGCGGCGGGGGCCATTGTCGCTCCCGACACGCTGGTGCGCGCCCGTGCCGCCGGGCTCGACGCTCGGGCGTTCCTGACCGCGCATGACAGCTACAGCCTGTTCGATGCGGTGGGCGACCTCGTGCGCACTGGGCCCACGCTGACCAACGTGAACGATATTCGCGCCATTCTTGTTGTTTAGGACCTAGCCATGGCCTCCCGCCCGATCCTTCGTCGCCGCCGTCGCACCAAGATTATTGCCACCATCGGGCCGGCCAGCGCCAATCCGGAGATGCTGCACAAGCTGTTCCTCGCCGGGGCGGACGTGTTCCGGCTGAATTTCAGCCATGGCTCGCACGATGATCACGACAAGAGCTTCGCCATGATCCGTGATTTGGAGAAGAAGCTTGGCCGCCCCATCGGCATTCTGGCCGACGTGCAGGGGCCGAAGCTGCGGGTGGGGCGGTTCTCCGGCGGTCGTGTGCAGTTGCAGACCGGCAAGAGCTTACAGCTCGACCTCAACCCCACGCCGGGTGACGTCTCCCGCGTGCAGCTGGCGCATCCGGAGATTTTGGCGGCGGCCTCCATCGGCACCAACCTGCTGCTCGATGACGGCAAGCTGCGGCTGCGGGTGACGCGGGTGCGGCCGGATCATCTGATGACGGAGATCGTGACCGGCGGCATGCTGTCCGACCGCAAGGGCGTGAATGTGCCGGACATGGTGCTGCCCATTCCGGCACTGACGGAGAAAGACAGGCTCGATCTGGATTTCGCGCTGGAGCATGGGGCCGATTACATCGGGCTGTCGTTCGTGCAGCGGGCGGAGGACGTGGCGGAGGCAAAGGAGATTGCCGCCGGTCGCGCCTGGATTATGTCGAAAATCGAAAAGCCACAGGCGCTGGACCAGCTAGACGCCATTTTGGCGCTGTCAGATTGCGTGATGGTGGCGCGTGGTGATCTCGGCGTCGAACTCCCACCGGAGGAGGTGCCACTGGCGCAAAAACGCATTGTGCGCGCGGCGCGACAGCTTGGCTGCCCGGTGGTGGTGGCAACACAAATGCTGGAAAGCATGATCGCAGCCCCCGCCCCCACCCGCGCCGAGGCGTCGGACGTGGCCACCGCCGTGTTTGATGGAGCCGATGCGGTGATGCTCTCAGCGGAGACGGCGGCCGGGCAATATCCGGTTGAGGCCGTCAACATCATGGACCGCATCGTCGCCCGTGTGGAGCAAGACCCTGGCTGGCGTGCCATCATCGAAAGCAACCGGCCGGAGCCAGAGCATTCCGTGGCCGACGCCATCGCCGCTGCCGCCCGCCAGGTCGCGCACACGATTGCAGCCCCGGTGATCTGCAGCTTCAGCCTGTCCGGTGCCACGGCCCGTCGAGCCGCCCGCGAACGCCCGGAAGCTCCGATCATTGGCCTGACGCCATTGGAGAGCACGGCCCGCAGGCTTGCTGTGGTGTGGGGCGTGCATGGCGTGGTGACGACGGAGGTGCATTCGATGACCGAAACCGTCAGCCGCTCCTGCCGCATCGCGCTGCAGGAGGGCTTCGCCAAACACGGCGAGCACGTGGTGGTGATCGCAGGCGTGCCGTTCGGTCAGGCCGGGACGACGAATGCGTTGCGGGTTGCGGTGGTGAAGTAGGTGGACGACAGGGCCGCCGACGATCTGGCCTCAGATCATCCCCTGGTAAGTCACTCTCCTGTCTGGGCGATTCTGGCGAAGTCATTGAGGGTTAGTCTTGGTTTTGTATTTGCCCCGCTTGGCCTGTTGCTGCTGCCGGTTCTCTTTGAGCCACCCGGTCCAATTTGGCTCGGCCTTGCATTAGCGCTGACGCCGTGGGGCTGCGCCGCATATTGCGTCTGGGCTTGGCGGCAGTTTTCATCTGGGGTGCTTCGGGGCACCGTGCCAATGGCCCTGCTAAGTGTCATAACGTCCAGCGCTTTTTCTGCGGTTGCATTGTCCGGACTGCTGGGTGGCAGAAATACTTTCGTAAGTGGTTATTTTGATGTGTTCGGTTCAACGCCGATCATAGTGATTGCGATCGCTCCGTTGTTGGGATTTTATGGGATCGAGTTCGTCCGGGCCAAGACCTTTTCGCCATTGCAGCTAGTTTCCTATGTCGCCGCGATGGCGCTCACATGGTACGTTATCGAGGTCATTATATGGATCGATCAGAGAATGGATTTTGAGTTGCCAAGGCATCTCGAAACCTATGTCACCGGCAAATTGGTGGAACGAGGCGGAAGGGGCGGCCCGGTGCTCTTGGTCCAATTTGCGGCAGTGGGTGGTGTGGCGCCGCAAACCGGATTTTCTATGACAGCGGTGCAGTTCAACCAGACGCAATATGGCCAACCAATTTGCGTTGACCTTCATCCGGGGGCGTTAGGCATACCTTGGTTCTCGCAGGGTAAGGATTGCCGGTAATGTTGCCGGATGATGTGATCGTATGGTCTGGGTGTTTGATGTCCGATGGTCAGATAGGCTGAGGAATATTTCTAATTCTCGCCACATGGCTTTCTGCTATGATTTTGCCCATGACACCGGCAGAAAGCATGTTCGATAACCCGGAGGCCGCTGCGGCGCTGAATGCTGCGTGCCGCCGCTTCGGTGTCGTTCAGCTTGACGTGTTCGGCTCAGCAGCCACCGGCCATAACTTTGACCCGGCGAGAAGCGACCTTGACGTTCTCGTGGCGTTCGAACCGCAACCTCCCATCTCCTATGCCGATGCCTATTTCGGATTACGCGAGGTGCTGGAAACACTGTCCGGCCGGCCGGTGGATTTGCTAACGGAGCCCGCTTTGGAAAATCCGTATCTGCGCGAGCGTATCTTTGCCGAGCGTCGCTCGCTTTATTCGGCGAGATGATACTGCATGGTTCTGACGCTGCGAAATACCTTTGGGATGCGCAGCGTGCCGCCCAGCGGATTGTGCGTTTCACGGTTGGAAAGAGTTTTGACGAATACCAGGCCGACGAAATGCTCCGTTCAGCTGTTGAGCGGCAATTTGAAATCATCGGCGAGGCCCTCGGCGCTCTGCGTCGGGCGGATCCGGGGCTGGCACAGGAAATCCCTCAGCTTGCCCGGATAGTTGCCTTTCGCAACATACTAATCCATGCGTATGCCATCGTCGATGATAGGCTGGTTTGGACCGTGGTAGAGGACGATCTGGCTGCATTGCAGGACGCCATCGGTCTGGCTCTCGCCAAAGGACGCGACGCATCGTGACGTCTTTTCGGAGGAGGGCGCCAAGCGGCTTATGCGCACTCCGGCTTGTTGCTGACCATTCCTCTGGAACGATTGGACCCCCGCGCGCTGTATGACCATCTACATGGTCAAGAGTGTCCAATGAACACGATCAACCTCGCGGACGCCAAGGCACGTCTGAGCGAACTCGTGGACCGGGTGGAGTCCGGGGATACCATCGCCATCACCCGTCGTGGCAAGGCCGTGGCGCAGCTGACCGCCGTGGCAAGGCCGCTCATGCCGGTCGATGCGACACAGCTCCAGGCACTGACGGCGGCGATGCCGTTGCAGGCAACAACTGCGGCTGATCTTGTGCGGTCCATGCGGGATGACGACCGCTACTGATGCTCTATCTCGACACGTCGCTGCTTGTTGCGGCCCTCTCGAACGAGGCGATGACATCACGCGTTCAGGGCTGGTTGGCGGCTCAAAATCCCGCCCTGCTGCACGTCAGCGACTGGATCATCACCGAAATGTCCTCAGCCATGGCGCTCAAGCTGCGCACGGGGCAGATCAGCCTGGAGCAGCGCGCGGCGGTGTTGGCAATGTTCAACAAGCTGGTGGCCGAGAGTTTTACTGTGTTGCCGATCAACGGCGTGCATTTCCGAACTGCGGCGCATTATGCCGATCACCACGCGCTGGGACTTCGCGCCGGAGATGCGCTGCATCTGGCGGTGGGGTCGGCACGGGGTGCGACCGTCTGCACGTTGGATCAACGTCTTGCCGCAGCCGGGTCTCAGCTGGGTGTTCCGACGATGATGGCGGCGTAGGTCGGGGATCGCCTGACGGTCCGCTGCGTCGGCGAAAGATGTCGGGCGTTGCCCGACCTACGGGGTGGCAAGCATCCGCTCGGCCTCCGCCAAATCCTCCGGGCGGTTGACGTTGAAGAACGGGTCGAACGGGTTGGTGCTGAACTCGGCCGAGGTGATGCCGTGCCGGGCGGTCCAGGCGTCGATTTTTCGGATGCCGGCGCGCAGATCGGCTTCGAGGACGTCGGCGAGCGATACGGGCCAGATGCCGATCACCGGGTGGGTCCAGCCGCCTGATGCGGCGCAGGCGAGCGGGACATTCGCAGCGTGGCGGGCAGCGTTGAGGCGGGAGGCGAGGTCGGGCGGCAGGAAGGGCGTGTCGGTCGGGATGCTCATGACGTCGGCAAACCCACGTGTCGCCGCCCAGCGCATCCCTGCGAGGATGCCCGCCAATGGGCCTGGGTGGCCGGGGATTGCATCCGCTACCACGTCCAGCCCAAACGTTGCGAAGCGCGCCGGGTCGCCATTCGCGTTCAGCACCAAGGCTGCCACCTGCGGGGCCATGCGCGCGATGGCGTGACCGAGCAGCGTGGTGCTGCCGAGCAAGCGCAAGGGCTTGTCGGCCCCCTGCCCGTCCGCTGCCATTCGGCTGCCGAGGCCGCCCGCGAGCAGCACGCCTGCCAGATTATTGCGCAAAGCCATTGCCACAGACCCCCGAATAGCGAATATCGCCGCAGTCAAATGCGGCACCAGAAAGCCCGCAATTCGAAGGAAACGCCATGTCCATGTTGAACCGCCGCACGCTGCTTGCGACTGCCACCGCCCTGCCGCTGGTCGCCATCAACCGCAGGCCCGCGAATGCTGCCGAATTCAGCTACAAATTCGCCAATAACATCGCGGCCACGCACCCCTTGAACACGCGGGCGACGGTGGCGGCAGGCAAGATCAAGGAAGCCACGTCTGGCCGGGTGGAGATCAATATCTTCCCCAACAGCACGCTGGGCTCGGACACGGACACGCTGAGCCAGTTGCGCTCCGGCGCTGTGGAGTTCTTCACGCTCTCGGGCCTCATTCTGTCCACTCTGGTGCCGGTGGCGGCGATCAACGGCATCGGCTTTGCGTTCAAGGATTATGACACGGTCTGGAAGACGATGGACGGCAAGCTCGGAACGCTGGTGCGCGGTGAGATTGCCAAGCGTGGGCTGTATGCGTTCGCCAATCAGTGGGACAATGGTTATCGCCAGATGACGTCAGGCGTGAAGCCGATCAAGACGCCGGATGATCTCAAGGGCTTCAAGATGCGCGTGCCGCCCTCGCCGCTGTGGACGGGTATGTTCACATCGTTTGGCGCGTCACCGACCTCGATCAACTTCTCTGAGGTGTACACCGCCCTGCAAACGCATGTGGTGGACGGGCAGGAGAACCCGCTGGCGACCATCGATGCGGGCAAGCTTTATGAGGTGCAGAAATATCTCGCGGTGACCAACCACATGTGGGACGGCTTCTGGTTCCTCGCCAACAAGCGCAGCTTCGAGGCGCTGTCGCCGGAGGATCGCGTGGTGGTGGAGCGTGAGATGAATGC
Organism: uncultured Rhodospirillales bacterium; assembly: GCA_903823665.1. GTDB lineage: Bacteria > Pseudomonadota > Alphaproteobacteria > Acetobacterales > Acetobacteraceae > CAIQQQ01. The sequence continues at coordinate 5,645 of CAIJTR010000133.1, read as the reverse complement.
GGCGGCGTTGCTGGAGCGGGCGGACGTGGCGGCGCTGAACAACAGCCTCACCTCCAAGCTGACGGCGGCGGGCCTGACCTTCAACACCACCAACCCCGCCGATTTCCGCACGGCGCTGAAATCCGCCGGGTTCTACAGCGAGTGGAAGGGCAAATTCGGTCCGGAAGCCTGGGGCACGCTGGAAGACGCCGTGGGTTCGCTTGCTTGAGGCACGCTGAGCATTGGTTGCGCCGTCTGGTCGAGTGGCCGGCGGCGCTGCTGCTGGTGGTGGAGATGGGGGTGTTGCTGGCGGGTGTTGTCAGCCGCTTCGTGTTTCATCGCCCGTTCATCTGGACGGATGAGCTGGCCTCGATCCTGTTCCTCTGGCTTGCCATGCTGGGCGCGGTGATCGCCTTGCAGCGCTCCGAGCATATGCGGCTGACGGCGATTGTGTCGGGTGCCAGCGCGGCGTGGCGCGGGCGGGCGGAGGCGTTGGCGGTGATGGTGCCAGCGCTGTTCCTGATCCTGCTGCTGCCGTGGGCGATGGAGTATGCCAACGACGAGTGGTTCATCGAGACGCCCGCGCTGGGCTGGTCGAACGAGATCCGTGCGGCGGCGATTCCGGTTGGCATTGCGTTGATGCTGGCGACGTGCCTGATCCGCCTCACCCGGCTTGCGTGGCGCGACGTGGTGATGACCGCGTTGGCGATGGCGCTGGTTTATGTGGCGATGCATTTCGGAACGCCTTGGCTGAAATCCCTCGGCAACTGGAACCTTGCGGTGTTCTTCGCACTCGGCGTGGGCGCGATGGTGCTGGCCGGCGTGCCGATTGGCTTTGCCTTTGGCATGGCGACGCTGGCCTTCATCAGCACGATGACGCGGGTGCCGCCCACCATCGTCGTCAGCCGGATGGATGAGGGCATGAGCACGCTGGTGCTGCTGGCGGTGCCGCTGTTCGTGTTTCTCGGCCTGTTGATTGAAATGACCGGAATGGCGCGGGCGATGGTGGCGTTTCTGGCCTCCTTGCTCGGCCATGTGCGCGGCGGACTCTCGTACGTGCTGCTGGGGGCGATGTATCTCGTCTCTGGCATCTCTGGCTCGAAGGCGGCGGACATGGCGGCTGTGGCCCCGGTGCTGTTCCCGGAGATGACCAAGCGCGGAGCCGATGAGGGGGAGTTGATTGCACTCCTCGCCTCGTCTGGAGCAATGACAGAAACCATCCCACCCTCGCTTGTGCTGATCACCATCGGCTCAGTCACAGGCGTGTCGATTGCGTCACTGTTCACCGGCGGCCTGCTGCCCGGCCTTGTGCTGGCGCTGGTGCTGGCAGTGGTGGCGCGGATGCGCACCGGGGGGCAGGAGCCGATGGCGCGTGCCTCAATAGCTGAAATCAGACGCACATTGTTGGTCGCCCTGCCCGCCTTGTTGCTGCCCTTCGTCATCCGCTTCGCAGTTGTGCGCGGGATTGCGACGGCGACGGAGGTTTCGACCATTGGCGTGGTGTATTCGATCGTGGCGGGGCTGCTGATCTACCGGCAATTTCCGTGGCGGCGGCTGTATCCGATGCTGATCGACACGGCGTGTCTGTCCGGCGCGATTTTATTTATCATCGGCTCCGCGACGGGGATGGGCTGGGCGCTGGCGCAATCCGGCTTCTCGCGGCAGCTGGCGGCGTGGATGGGCTCGGTGCCCGGCGGCGGCTTTGGCTTTCTGCTGATCTCGATTGTGGCGTTCACCATTCTGGGCAGTGTGCTGGAGGGGATTCCCGCCATTGTGCTGTTCGGCCCGCTGCTGTTTCCCATTGCGAAGTCCCTCGGTGTGAATGAGGTGCATTACGCGATGGTGGTGATCCTTTCGATGGGGATCGGGCTGTTCTCGCCGCCTTTGGGCGTGGGGTATTACACCGCGTGCGCGATTGGGCGTGTTTCGCCGGACCGGGCAATGAAACGGATTTGGCCCTACATGGTCGCATTGCTGGGTGGATTGGTGGCGCTGGCTGCCATTCCCTGGCTTTCGACGGGCTTCCTCTGACCCTGCCAAGGGTTGCGGACGGCCGTGGGCCTCGCCATTTGTTTGATCTCGAAAAGGATGCATGACCATGGAACTGGCAACTCTCGGCGGCGGCTGCTTTTGGTGCCTGGAGGCGGTTTATCTCGGCCTCAAAGGCGTCTCTGCGGTGAAATCCGGCTATGCCGGCGGGCACGTGGCCAACCCGAGCTATGAGGCGGTGTGCGGCAAGAAAACCGGCCATGCCGAGGTGGTGCAGGTGACATTCGATCCGGCCGAGGTGAGCTTTGCTGATCTGCTGCGGGTGTTCTTCACCATCCATGACCCGACCACGCCGAACCGGCAGGGGGCGGATGTGGGGCCGCAATATCGCTCGATCATCCTCACACATGATGACGCGCAGGCAGCGACCTCGCGCGAGATCATGGCCGAGATCGACAAGGCGGGCGTGTGGGGCGGCAAGATCGTCACCGAAGTGGAGCCATTGGTAAAGTTCTGGCCGGCTGAGGCGGAGCATGACGACTACTTCAACCGCAACCCGTTCAGCGGCTATTGCCGCGCCGTGGTGGCCCCGAAGGTGCTGAAGTTCCGCAAGAGCTTTGCTGATCGCGTGAAGGCGTAACCACCATCCGGCCTCCTGCGCGCAAGGCTAGCTTGTGCTGCGCGCGGGAGGTTCGGCGTTTTCATGTGCGGCTGATGGCGTGCTGTGCGTGGCACCCGGCGGCTTGCGCATCACCACGAAGCCTTGCGCGCGGAGGTGTTCCAGCAAGTGCTCGGCGGTGATCTGCGCCATCAGGGTGTCGGCATTGCGAAACGGCTTGCGGCCCTTGTGGCGGAGCGCAAATGCCAGCGCCTGAAGCGTGTCGGCCTCCGTGGCAGGCTTGAGATCGTGCGGGTTTGTCATCGCCGGACCCTAGCTGACGCCAGAGAACGAATAAAGAACAAATATTAAGATGTGGCGAGCGACGGCAGTTCAATCGGCTCGGCCAGTTCAGGGCCGTTGTTGCGAACGGCGTTCACCGCACGGCTGACCGGCCAGAACCGCAGCGTGCCGTCTGGCGCTGGGCGGAGCATCTCAATCGGATCGGCCTCATGCTCCCCAAGCCAGGCCGCCCATTGCGAAGGCTCCAGCACCACCGGCATGCGCTCATGCAGGCGGGACATTTCGGCGTTGGCGGTGGTGGAGATGATGGTGTAGGTGCGTAGAATGTCGCCTGACGGATCGCGCCAGCTTTCCCACAGGCCGCCGAACACGGTGGGGGTGCCGTCGGCCCGCGCGATGGCATAGGGCTGCTTGCCGTCTGGCAGAGCGAGCCATTCATAGCAGAGCGTGGCGGGCACCAGGCAGCGGCGGCGGATTAAAGCATCGCGGAACATGCCGGAGGTGGCGACGGTTTCGGCGCGCGCGTTGATGGGGCGATGTGCGGTTTTCAGATCCTTCGTCCAGTTCGGAACCAGGCCCCAGGTGAGCAGGTCAAGCTGGCGTTTGCCGGTGCTGGGGTTGAGGCGGGCAACGGGGGCGTTTTGTGTGGGGGCGACGTTCCAGTTGGGCTCTAGATTGCCGAGCGCGCCCGCCATCGCAGCAAGCGTTTCCAGCAGCAAATCGGCCGGGAGGGTGGAGGCATATCGTCCGCACATACGCGATGGTGATGGCGGGCGGACGGTGCGGTCAACGCAAATTAACCGCGTATTCAGACTTTCCGCCGAAACTGGGATGGCCACCTGCAGGAAGCGATATCCCCTTGTTCAAGCACATCACCATCCCGCAGCGCCTGACCTTGATGCTGGTCGTTGTTGTCCTGGCCGTGGGAGCCATGGTGGCAGGGCAGTTGTGGACGTTGCGCAGCACGTTGATGCAGGAGCGTGAGACGAAGGCGCATGATATGGCGCTCAGCGTGCTCGGCATCATCAAAAGCCTGGATGACGAGGTGAAGGCGGGCCATTTGAGCCTCGCGGCCGCGCAGGATCAGGCCATGCACATCATCCGATCAATGCGCTGGAGCAACGGCGAATATTTCGGTGTTTATCGCTATGACGGAATGACGCTCGTTCACGGCAACCCCAAGAACGAGGGTGTGATGCGGATGGATGTGACAGATCCTTTCGGCAACAAGCCGGTTGAGGCGATCATCAACGCGGCCAAGAGGGGTGGTGCGGCCTCGGAGTTCTTCACTCCTCGTGCCAGCGGCGGGCCTGTTGCACGCAAGCTGGTCTTTGCCATGCCGTATGAGCCTTGGAAATGGGCCATTCAGTCCGGCGCGTTCATCGATGATCTGGACGCCATGATCCGCGAGCAAATTCTCCAGGTCCTCGTATTTTCGGTGGTCCTCCTGGCAGTGGCGATTGGTGCGGCGGTGGTTCTTGGCCGTGGCATAACAGCACCGATCGGCAGGCTGTGTGGCATCATGGATAGGCTGGCGGGTGGTGAGGAGGGTGCTGACATCCCTTGGACCGACCGGCACAATGAGGTTGGACGGATCGCCCGCGCGCTGCAGGTGTTCCAGTCCAGCATTGCGCAAGCCAAGGCGCTGCGTGTTGCCGAGGAACAGGCCCGCCTGACCACCCAGGACGCAAGCCAGCAGGCGGTGCGGCGGCTCGCTGGCGCACTTGAGGAAAAAGTCGGCAATATCGTCAGCACATTGACCAAGTCGTCACAGGATATGGGCCGTGCCGCCGAGAACATGGCCAGTTCTGCAGGCGATACCAGCGCAAGGTCGGCTGAGATTGTGCAAGCGGCCGGGGTTGCCGCATCAAACGTGCAAACGGTCGCCGCCGCAGCCGAACAATTGGGAGTTTCGGTATCAGAAATCACAGCGCAAATGAGCCGCTCGCTGTCGATTTCAGCACAGGTGACGCAGGACGCCACGCGCACCAACACCAGCATGCAGGCCCTTTCAGAGTCCGCCTTGAAAATTGGTGAGATCGTCTCGCTGATTGAAAGCATCGCTGGCCAGACCAACCTGCTGGCGCTGAACGCCACCATTGAGGCCGCACGGGCTGGCGATGCTGGCAAGGGCTTTGCCGTTGTTGCTTCTGAGGTCAAGAACCTTGCAACGCAGACAAGCCGGGCGACCGAGGAGATTGCCCGCCTGGTGGACAGCATCCAATCGCGCACGGAAGCGGCTGCGAGCCAAATCCTCAGCATCAGTGCGACCGTGGGCGACCTCAATCAAATCGGCATCACAGTTGCCGCAGCCGTGGAGCAACAGGCCGCCGCCACCCAGGAAATCGCTCGCAACACGCATCTGGCAGCAGAAGCGACCGTGGCCGTGGAGGACGTTATTTCACGCATCACCACAGATATTCGCGCCAATGGTGACCGCGCCGAAGCTGTCAACGTCAATGCGCGCAACGTACGGGAGAACGCCGCGGTGCTGGGCCTTGAAGTAGACGCGTTTCTGGGATCGCTGCGTGCGGCCTGATGCCAGCGCGTGCGAGGAGTCGGCATCATGCAGACGAAATGATTAGATACACTAAATAGAGCACGTTTTAGCCGCGATCATATATTTCTAGAGCAACGCCCGATCAGATTGAACCGAACCGGTACAATCTGATCGGCGCTAAGTTGCTCTAGAGTCGTATATTTCTAGCGCACGAACTTTCGACCAGATTGAACCGAACCGGTGCAAGCTGGTTGGCGCTAAGTTGCTCTAGAGTCG
>CAIJTR010000132.1 GCA_903823665.1 uncultured Rhodospirillales bacterium | reverse complement strand
TGGAATCATCTGGTCGAAAGTTCGTGCTCTAGAAACATCTGACTCTAGAGCAACTTAGCGCCGACCAGATTGCACCGGAACGGTTCAATCTGGTCGGGCGTTGCTCTAAGGGCCCGTGTCATCTCAAGCTGACATACCGCTAGCCTGACGTCAGTTAAGATTGGGTAAATTGCTGTCAATTTGCTTTGACATTTATCGGCGCGCAGCTGCGTTCGAGCCAGGTGCGGGTGTCCGGTGCCAGCGAAGCGGCCAGTTTCTGGCAGACACTGGCGTGATAGCTGTCAATCCACGCCCGCTCCGCTTCGGTCAACCGCGCCACGTCGATCAGCCTGCGGTCAAACGGAGCCCAGGACAGCGTCTCGAACCGTAGGAACGGCTTGAGCGCGTTGGGCAGGGTTTGCTCGTGGACCAGAACCAGGTTCTCCAGGCGAATACCGAACGCGCCGGGCTCGTAAAAGCCGGGCTCGTTGGAGAGGATCATGCCGGGTGCGAGTGGCACCGGGCGGCCGGTGCGGGACAGGCTGACCGGGCCTTCATGCACCGACAGGTAGCTGCCGACGCCATGGCCGGTGCCGTGGTCGAAATCCAGCCCCGCCTGCCATAGGGTGGCACGCGCAAAGCTGTCGAGATGAGATCCGTGCAGGCCGGCGGGGAAGATCAGCCTGTCGATGGCGATGTGGCCCTGGAGCACTCGGGTGTAGCGGTCGCGCAGGACGTCTGGCGGGGTGCCGGGCCCGGTCCAGATGGTGCGGGTGATATCGGTGGTGCCATCCACGTATTGCGCACCGCTGTCGATCAAATAGGCCTCGTCGGGCAGGATGCTGCGGTTGCTGTCGGGGGAGACCCTGTAATGAATGATGGCACCATGTTCGCCCGAGCCGGAGATGGCCGGGAAGCTTTCACCGCGAAATCCATCCATCTTGGAGCGGAAGGCGAGGAGCTGGGCGGCGGCGGAGATTTCGGTGGCTGATGCGTCTCGCTGTTCGTCAAACCAGTGCAGGAACCGCGACACGGCCACGGCGTCGCGCAGATGGGCGTTGCGGGCCCCTTGTTGTTCCACGGCGTTTTTGCAGGCTTTTGGAAGAATGCATGGGTCCATGCCCTGGATCACCTCGGCACCCGACGCTCGGAGGGTTTGGGCAAACCATGCCGGTTGCGCCGCGGCATCGGCACGAACGCGCTTGCCACGCATCTGCTGCATATGCGTCCTGATGGAAGCGGGCTCCGCGAGCGTCACCTGATTGCCAAGCCAGACCCGGGTGGCTTGCGGCAGTTTGGCTGCATCCATGAACAGCGTGCAGGCTCCCGCGCTGTCGATCACCGCGAAGCCGAGTGCCATCGGCGCGAACGGCACATCGCCGCCACGGATGTTGAACAGCCAGGCGATGCTTGCGGGGTCGCTGATGACGGCGGCGTCATGGCCGGCGGTGCGCAGGGTTGCTGCGACTTCGGCGCGCTTATCCGCCGAGTCACGGCCTGAGAGCGTCAGGGGATGCAGCACGGCCTCGGCCACGGGCGGTGGTGGTTGGTCGGGCCACACCGAGTCGATGGGGTTGGTGGCAAGCGGGACCATCTCCAACCCCGCCTCGATGTAGGGTTTTAGGCCGTCCTCGGCGATCAGCCACGGGTCGTAGCCGATGCGGCGGGCACCTGCCTGCACGAGCCAGGTGGCTGCTGGTTGCTGAACCATGTGCAGCTGTTCCCAAAGGCTGGCGTCAGTCTCGTTGGCAAGTTGCAGCACGTAGCGCCCATCGGAGAAAACGGCAGCGTGGCTTGCGGTCACAGCGGCGATGCCTGCGCTGCCGGTAAACCCGGTGAGCCATGCCAGCCTCTCGGACCGCGCGGCGACATATTCGCCCAGATGCTCATCCGCACGTGGCACAATCACGGCGTCCACGCCAAGTTGCTGCATATGCGCGCGCAGGGCCGAGAGTTTTTCCTTGGTCATGGTCTGTCCTTAATTTTGACTTAATATTTTCACATGGCTTTGTGGTTATCTGCGCGTTTGACGCATGGCTGCCGGACGAACTTGGCGGTTTTACTGAGAGCCGAAATGCATATGTTGCGCCGCACAATGACCGCGTGACGAGGAGCACGATGCTCACCGCCCGCCACGGTCGAACCAACCAGAGTTGATCAGATGATCGCCTGCGTTGCCAAGAAAGAGATCTTCGCCATGACCACGCAAACATTTTCCAATTACTCCAACAATGCTTCCATGACCTCGCAGACGGCGTCGCCGGGCCTCTTCGCCCGCCTGTCTGGCATTGTCGGCTGGATCGCAGCCTTCCCGCGCCGCCAGGCTGTCATGGCTGAACTGGCCGAGCTCAGCGACCATGAACTGGCAGACATTGGCCTCGTTCGTTCTGATCTTGGTCGCGTATTCGATGCCAACTTCGCTGCCAGCCGCGCACGTAGCCAGATTGGTCGCGCTGCTACCGTCTGATACCGCGCCAACATGAGCCGAGTGACACAGCGCCGAGGCAGTAGCTTCGGCGTTTTTGTTTGTTTTTCGGGTGCTGTTCTTAAATCAATCTTAAATGATTTTGCCTAAACGAACCCAAATCCGCTTTATGCGGATTGATCTATAAGCGGATTGGTTGTGGTTCGTTTGGTAAATAAATGTTGGTCTGTGGCATTGCTTGGGTTGCTTGCGGTTGGCACCGCTCACGCTGAGCCCGTACGACCTGAGCACGCCTGCGTTGATGCCGCGCATGAGGCTGAAGAGAAGTATGGCCTACCCGCCGGCCTGCTGCTGGCGATTGGTGAGATCGAGAGCGGCCGGCAGACCTCTGAAGGTCGCAGGCCGTGGCCCTGGAGCATCAACGCCGAGGGTACCGACTACATCTCCGAGACAATGGAAGGCGCCATCGCCAACGTGCACACCATGCAGGCACGTGGCATCCGCTCCATCGACACTGGCTGTTTCCAGATCAACATGATGTTCCACCCGGACGCATTTCCATCATTGGAAGCGGCGTTCGATCCGCAGGCCAATGCACTTTATGCCGCCAGGTTTCTGACCGAGCTGAGAGGCCGAACGGCCAGCTGGGGTGAGGCGGTGGCCGCTTATCATTCCGCAACGCCGTGGCGCGGCGAGGCCTACCGGCAACTGGTTTGGCAGGCATGGCTCGGTGTGCCTGCGCAGCCAGGCATGTCGGCTGTGGCTGGACGCAGTGTGCAGGTTTTTGTGCCGAGTGGCGCAGAGCCAGCGGTGCAGAGCGGCAGCACAGATCATATCAGCGGGACCTCTACTCATAGCAGCGGCACCGGCGGTAGTCACCGCCCCGGCTTGCCCATGGTCTACACGCCGCGCGCTGCGCGCTGAGCCCGAAAGGGCGATGGTACCCCCGTTTGGGGGGGCAGATCCCTCGGAAATCCACAAAACCGCGGAAATTAGACTGATTTGATAAACATTTATTCATTTTTAGCGACAATAATAGAAATATTCTAAAATAGAAATGCAGTTAATAGACAAAAAATATCGGTTTATAGAGCAATAACTTGCGGTTTGGCATTGATAAGGCAAATTCAGGGAGCTATTAATGCTCGTGTCGAGCCTACAGAGAAGTTAAAACCTATCGACGAGACGCCGTTCGAAATTGAGTAACTAGATCGGCGGCATAATCTGCCTGAGTTAAACTGGAAAGGACGCCTCAATGTTTGAAATGACGAAGACCCATCTCGCAGCTCTCCTCAACCTGAAGAACGACACCAAGGCTGTGACCGCCATGGAATACGGTCTGATCGCAGCCCTCGTGGCCGTGGTGATCATCACCGGTCTGACCACCATCGGCACCACGCTGTCGGCCACCTTCACGTCGATTGGCGCCAAGATCTAACGGTCGCCGAAGATGAAACGGCGGTGCGGCTGGCTGTTTGTTAGCCGCACCTCCTTCTTTTCTCGCCCACGATCCAATCAAGAGGTGCAAGGCCATGCCAGATACACCGATTGTTTTGCTGATTTTGGTGCCAAGTTTCGCCTTGCTGCTGTTTGCCGCGGCGCATGACGTAGCCCTGCGAACCGTCCCGAACGTCGTTCCAGCTCTGCTGATCCTGGCTGGCGCTATCCTGCGCCTTGATGCCGGCAATTTCTTCGTAGGCTTGGCCTGCATGTTCTGCGTCTTCCTCGTCACCGCCTTCTGCTGGCGTCGTGGCTGGATGGGCGGCGGGGACGTGAAGCTATATGCCGCCTGCGCTCTGCTCGTGCCGCCTGCACTCGTCCTGAAGTTTGTTCTGGCTTCAGCTCTTGTGGGCGGGGTGTTGTCGTTGATTTACCTGTTTTTGCGCGCCGTTTCGCCGAAGCGCGCGAACGGCGTGCGTCCACAGTCGTTTGTTGCGCGCTTGGTTCGTGCTGAACGCCGCCGTGTCCGTCGCGGTGGACCATTGCCTTACGCCTCGGCGATCGCGCTGGGCGCCATCTGCACCCTGATTACCGTTTGAGGCCGTTATGGTACTTCGTCTCGCCGTATTTTTCCTCATCGCGCTTGGCATCAGCGGCTTCGGCGGTATCGCCTGGCTGGCGACCCGCCCGCCGGTGCCGATCCCCGTGGCGGCGCCGCCTGTGGCTGTGGCCGATCTTCCGCCGGCTGCACCAGCGCCGCCGCCTCAGCCAAAAGTGCTGGTTGCGTCGCACCCTCTGCGGGCTGGCACATTGCTGAAGCCGGATGATCTGACGGCTGCGGACGCAAACACCGCACCCAAGGACGCTGTCCTCGACACGCCGGCTGCACGCTCTGATTTGGTCGGTGCAATGATCCGCCACAGCCTCAGCACCACCCAGGCGCTTGCGCCCGGTGACGTGATGAAGCCGGGTGAGCATGGTTTTCTCTCCGCCGTGCTCGGCACCGGGATGCGCGCCGTGACGGTCAATGCCGATGCCGTGAGCGGCAGTGCGGGCCTGATCTGGCCGGGCGATCATATTGATCTCGTGCTCACCCGCGAGCTTGACATGCCCGGCGTGCCGCTCAGCCAGCGCGTGCTCAGCCGCACCATTTTGCAAGACCGCCGTGTGGTGGCGGTTGATCAGCAGATGGCGCAGGGCGTCAATCCATCAGGACCTGAGAACAACGTTCAGCCGAGCCGGAACATCACCCTCGAAGTCACGTCGCAGCAGGTGGAGACCGTTGTGGTTGCCACAAAGCTCGGCAGGCTCTCGGTTGTGGTGCGTTCGGCAGATGCGCCGGCTGCCGATCCGTTCGGCCTTGAGGAAGCATCCGCCAAGGCTCCCACCAACACCTACGGCAGCAACGTTGCGCCCGCTACGCCAAATGGCCGTTGGGAGTCTGGCACATCATTGCGCGTGTTCCCTGGAACCGCCGATGCCAAGGAGTTCAAATTCTGATGCGTAAACTTCGCATTCTCACTGGTCTGTTGGCCATGCTGGCTGCAGCGTTGATGGGCCAGCCGGCACACGCAGGCGACTTGTCGATTGAGGCCGGCACTGGCCGCGTGATCACCCTGCCGGGCAGCGCCACCAGCGTGTTCGCCGCCGAGCCCAAGATTGCCGAGGTGCGGCCTGCGAGCCCCACCACGCTGTTCATCTTCGGCGTGGCCCCAGGCCGCACGACGGTGGCTGCGATGGACGCTGCCGGCAAGCCGATTGCGCAGTATCAGGTCACCGTGCGGCCGTCTGGCTTCGTGGCCGGTGAGACGACGCGACAGATCAACACCCGCGGCTCTGGCAGCAATCTCAAAGCCACGGGCACATCAAACGGTGTTGGCCTGTCCGGCCAGGTGGCAACGCCTGGTGACATCGACCGCGCCGTTTCGATTGCCAAAGGCTTGCTGCCGCCAAATTCCGACGTGGACAATCACACATCTGTCAATTCGTCGACCCAGGTTAATCTCCAGGTGAAAATTGCTGAGATCAACCGCCAGCTCACCCGCGGTTTGGGTGTCAACTGGCAGGCTGCCGGCTCCATCGGCCGCTACGCGATTGCCGCCGGAACGGCCAACGCGCTGACCGCAGTGGCCAACTCCAGCAGCAGCATTACCGGCAACTTGAACGGCACCGTGTCCACCTTCATCAATGCGCTTGCGCAAGACTCTCTCATCAAGGTCCTCGCCGAGCCAAATTTGACTGCCATGAGCGGTGAAGCAGCTAGCTTTCTCGTGGGCGGGGAGTTTCCAATCCCTGTCGGCCAGAGCCAAAACGGCGGCATCACGATCCAGTTCAAGCAATATGGTATCTCGCTCGCCTTCGTTCCAACGGTGCTCAACTCGGGCCGCATCAACCTCCATGTTCGCCCAGAGGTCAGCGAGCTGACCACCAATGGGTCAATCAGCACGCCTATTGGGAGTGCAGTGATCACCATTCCGGGCCTTAGCGTAAGGCGCGCCGATACGACGGTCGAACTCGGAAGCGGTCAGACGTTCATGCTGGCGGGCCTGCTGTCAGACAACACGACAGGTATTGGCAATAGCGTGCCGATTATGGGCGATGTGCCGGTTCTGGGCGCGTTGTTCCGCAGCGACCAGTTCCAGCACAATCAGAGCGAGCTGGTGATTTTGGTCACGCCTTACATCGTCAAGCCGGTCAACGATCCGCAAACGCTCAAGCTCCCGACTGATGGGTTCAAGCCGCCGAATGACCTAGAGCGCATCTTGCTCTTGCGTCAGACGGGCCATGGCGGGCCTTGGGACAAGCCACCGCAGCAGCACGCTCGTATTCCCGGTGAAGCAGGGTTCATTGTGCAATGAAAAAAAATCTCCTCATCATAAGCGGCTTTCTCGCTGCAGCTTTGGTCAATGGCTGCGCCTTGACCGAGCCGGATCAACGGCCGGGCGAGTGGCACCCCTTGGGTTTAAACCCAGTCAACATTGCTGCAATGGTCGTTGATCCTCACGACCTGGTGCAGGGCAATGCATCCGGTGAAGGCAAGTCAGATGGCCATATGGCTGCTGCTGCCATCGATCGGATGCACAAGGGCAAGCTCAAGGAACTTGGCGACACCGGCGTTTCCGCAGTCAAGGCCAACAGCACCGGCGGGCCTGCTGCAACGGGAGGCAACTGATGGCAGCCGACGGTATAGCACATCTCGCAGACAGCCCGACCGGGCGGTCTGATCGCGCGGTTCTGGTGGCCTTTGTCACCGACGCGGCATCTGAGGCAACCTTGCGCAAAGGTCTTTCCGAGACGCTGCAGGGCGGGCTTGATATTCGCCGGGCCAATGTGCGCCAGGCCATCGCCGCTCTCGGCCGGATGCCCACGCCGCGAAGCCTGATTGTCGATATCAGCGGCGATCCGCATCCGCTGGCGGCACTGGCCGATCTGGCTCAGATCGTTGAGCCGGACGTGCGAGTGTTGATCATCGGTGATCGTGACGATGTCACGTTCTATCGCCAGGTGACGCGCGGCCTGGGTGCGCACGAATATCTGTATAAGCCGCTCGCCTCCGAAATGGTGGCGCGGCATTTCGGTCTGCATGTGCGTCACACGGAAACTGGTCAGACCATCCGGTCTGAAGATGCGCGTGGCGGCCGAATGATCGCTGTTCTTGGCGCACGCGGTGGCGTCGGCACAACGAGTGTGGCGGCCAATCTTGCCCACTACATTGCCGCTACCGCAAAGCGCCATACGGTTCTTCTCGACGCTGATCTGCACGCCGGCAACGCCGCCATGATGCTTGGTGCGCGCACCGGTGCCGGTTTGCGTGCAGCGCTTGAATCACCAAGCCGTATTGACGAACTGTTCGTCGAGCGAACAGCATTGCCTGTGCATGACCGCTTGGACGTGCTGGCCAGCGAAGAAAAAATTGACGACGAAATCGTTGTGGCGCAGGGCGCGGCTGAGCGACTGGTTGGGTTCTTGCGCCGCCGGTATAATTTTGTGGTCGCTGATGCTGGGTTCGCCGGCATTTCCGGCAAGCATGAATTGCTGATGCAGGCGCATCAGCGGGTTTTTGTACTAACGCCAACTTTGCCTGCCATCCGTGAGGCCATTCGTCTGCTGGCGCTGCCGGCAGGTCCCGGCCAGGCGTTGCGCGGGCTGGTTGTTCTGAACCGGGTCGGCATGCCGGGCAGCCTGCCGCGCGCGCAGGTCGAAAAGGCGCTCGGGGCTGAGATTGACGTCTGCATCCCCTATCTGCCGAAGCCTTTGTGCCAGGCGGAGACACTGGGCACGCCGGCAATCGACAGCACGCCGGCATTTCGCGCGGCCATCGTGCAACTGGCAGAGCAGGTTGCGCCCAGCTCCTCTGAAGCCCCGGCGCGCAAGAAGCGCTTCTTCGGTCTGATCAAATGACGACATTTGGACGCCGCTCTGCGGATTCTCTCATGGGTGACCGGCTCTCGTTTGGTGAGGTTCCGGCAGCCGCTCTCGCCGTGCCAGCGCCGGCACCAGCACCGGCCCCTGTGGCACCTCAGCCGGTTGTCGTCGCAGCTGCGTCATCCTCGCTGCCAGGCAGCAATCGCCTTTTGCAGAACAGTGCGATGGCTGAATTGCGCCAGCTTTGTCTGCAGCAGATCGACCCAACAC
>CAIJTR010000131.1 GCA_903823665.1 uncultured Rhodospirillales bacterium | reverse complement strand
GATAACAACCAGTGACTGGAGTTCAGACGTGTGCTCTTCCGATCTACGGATCGATCACAGCCGATGGGTGGCACCCGGGCTTTGTCGGGTAGGGCGGATGAAACATCCCAGCGACTTCGGCCCAGCCGAAATAGGGATTTTCCATGAGCAACGCCACGCAGCCATTGGGGACATGCTTTTGCATCGCCGGATGCACGATCACCGCGCCGGCCGAGGATGATGCCAGCTGGGCCGCATATTTCCGGTTGTCGAGGAAGCTGATTTGGTCATGCTCGGCCACCTGAAGCGGGGCGACACCACGGATCCAGCGTTCGGCTGCGCTGTCGTCCAGCGCGGCTTTGATGCGCGCGGCGATATCACCAAGGCTGTGCGGCCCGGATCGAGCGAAGAAGCGCTGATCGCCGGCGGTGAAATGATCGCTCACGCGCTACTTGCGAGGTCCAGGGAGTGGTGCAGAGCCGCTTGCCGGTGTGAGGGCCACGCCATCGGCGGGGATATCAACACTCGGCATGATTTTGTTGAGCTGGGCTGCCACCTGCTCGGTGATGTCGAAGTCGCTGATGTTCAGCGCCACCTGCTCGCGGTGAAGCACTAGGTTCATGCCGTGGCTGTCGGCAACCTGGCGGATGACGGCCACAAGGACGCGCTCAATCTGGCCGGCACTGGCCTGTGCCGCCTCCTGAATGACGCGGCTACGCTCGCGGAAATTCTGCTGCGCGTTGGTGATGCGCTCCTGCAGTTCACGCTCCTTGTTGCGGATCTGCTCGGGCGACATCGTGCCACGCTGGCTGGTCAGCGCCTGTTGCAGATCATGCCAGGCGTTTTGTTCCTTTTGGAAGTCCTCCTGCAATTTCTGCCGGCGCTCGCCGATCACACGGTCCACTGCCTGGGCGGCGGTGGAGGCGCGCATCACTTCCGGAACACCCATCACGCCGACAACGGCAGCTGGCGGTGCGGTGACGCGCGGCAGGGCGGGAAGCTCTGGGATCGGCGGTAGCTGCATGGACGTTGTAGGGGCCGCAGCGCCTGGCGGGGCTGTGCTGATTGCCGGTGACGGTGCGACCTGCTGCGGCTGTGATTGCGGACGCGGTGGTGCCGGGCGCGGGGTGGGACGAGGGCTGCTTGACTGCGTCTGGGCGGGCCGCGGCGCGCCAGGGACAAAGAAATCCTGCGCCGCCGCCACGTGCGGCGCGGCAACGGCGATCATGCCAAGAAACAGAAGGCGCTGCGACAATGCGGGAACGAGAGGCAAGCGATGCATGGTGGTCAGAACCTCGTGCCAAAGCCGAAGCGGAAGAATTGCCCTTGATCGTAATGCTGTTTGATCACGAAGGGCGCGAAGTCGAGATTGATGAGGCCGAACGGTGTGCGCCAAGACACTCCAAAGCCCGCACCCAAACGGGGCGCTGAGCTATCAGTGATGGCGATAGTCTTGCCTTTCTGCGTGACATTGCTGGCACCGGTCAATGCACCGACATCGACGAAGGCGCGCCCGGTCAGCCCAAGATCAGGCGAGATCGGCAGCGGGAAGCGGAGTTCGCTGGACTGTGTCCAGATGAATCGGCCACCCAGGCTGTCGCTGTAGGCACCGGTGGCGTGCGGACCTGCGCCACCGGTCTGGAAGCCGCGTAGGTTTTCGCCACCGAGAAAGAACCGGTCGATGATCCGTTCCCGCTGGCCTTCGTTGAACAGATAGCCGGTGCCGGCAGACAGCGCGATGCTCCAATCTGGGTCGCCGGTATAGCGCTCAAGTGGTATGTAGTAGGAGCCGTCCAACTTGGTGCGCACGTATTTTACATCACCGCCGAGACCGGCGAAGTCGGTGCCAAGCCGGATAATGTAGCCCTTGTGTGGGTCAGACCGGCTGTCGCGCTGGTCGTAGGTCAATGTTTGGCCAAGCTGGGACAGCAGCGACGTGCCGGCTTCGTCGACCACGGCAAGGCTCGCGCCGTCGAGCACATTGTATACCGTTCGCTGGGCGATCGTGTAGGTGAACGACTGGCGCAAATGCTCGTTGAACTCGTAGCCGATCGTGCCTGCCGCACCGACCCGGCGCTCGCTGTACTCTGCGATATTCTGATTGTTGTTATTGACTGCAAAAATGTTCAACGCACCAACCAGATTGCGGTCAAATAGATACGGATTGGTGAGCGTGAAGTCGACCGAGCTTTGCTTCTGACCCAACAGGCCGTTGATGCCGGCATCAATGCCGGTGCCGATCAGGTTTTTCTCGTGTAGGCCGAGATTGAGCAATGCGCCTGCGTCCGTTGAGTAGCCGCCGCCGACGGTCAGTTCGCCAGTGGCTTTTTCATCCACAACGGCACTGATGATCGCCTTGTCGGGAGCTGAGCCCGGGCTTGATGTCACCTTGGCGGTTGTAAAGAAGCCTAGATCGTCAAGCCGCTGCCGCGATTCACGCACCTGAGCCGCATTGAACGAGTCGCCCTCGGCGAGCCGGAACTCCCGGCGGATCACCTTGTCTTCGGTGCGCACGTTGCCAGTAATGTTGATGCGCTCAACATACACACGCGGGCCTTCGCCAACCTCAAAAATGATGTCGACAGTGTGCGTGTCCTTGTTGCGATTGATCAGCGGCTTCACATCAACGAAGGCGTAGCCGCGCGATTGCACGGTTTCGTTGAGCACCTTGACGCTGCGGTCCACGGCATCGCCGTCGAACCAATCACCGGTCGTCTGCTCGATCAACGGCTGTAAGGAGTCGCTGTCGAGGTTGCGCAGGCTGTTCTTTACCGAAATTTTGCCGACATGATAGCGCGCCCCTTCGGAGACATTGAACGTCACGAAGAAGGCTGAGCGATCCGCTGCAAGTTCGCCATTTGCGTTCGTGGTATCAAAATCTGCGTAGCCGTTACGCATATAAAAGCGGCGCAGCAACTCGCGGTCATAATTCAGCCGCTCCGGATCGTAGCTGTCAGATGTGGATAGAAAGCGCCAGAACGCCTCCTCGCGCGAGGCGATCACCTCTTTCAGCTTGCTCTCACTGAACGCCTGATTGCCAACGAAGGAAATGCGGCTGACGTAGCTCGCCTGACCGTCGTTGATCTCATAAACAACGTCCACGCGGTTCTGATCGAGCTGGATGATCTTTGGCTCAACGCGGGCGCTGAACCGGCCCTTTTTGGCGTACTCATCGAGAATTTTCTGCCGGTCGAGCTGTGCTATGGCCGCCGTGAACACCGATCGCGCCTTGAGCTGTGTGATCGGGCGGAGGTTTTCGTCGGTCAGCTTGTGATTGCCCTCGAACACCACGCGATTGACGATCGGGTTCTCGCTGACCCGCACCACCAGCACATTGCCGTCACGCCGCAACGTCACGTCTGAGAACAGGCCTGTGGCGTAAAGCGCCTTCAACGAGCGGTCGAGTCGCTCGGTGTCGAACAGGTCGCCCACCTGCGTGACCATGTAGGATTTGACGGTACCAGCCTCGATGCGTTCGTTGCCTTCGACGCGAATGTCTGAAATCGGCGCGCTCGGCTGCAGGGCAGCAGCATATTGGCGGGTGTCACCAGCGCGTGAGCCGACTGGGACACCTTGGGCCATAGCTGTGGCAGCGCAAACAGCAGTGAGCGTGCTCGCAATGCAAACCGTTCTCAGCAGGGCAGCGCGCATAAGAATCAAAAGCCATTCCTCCCACGGCGGTGCCGTCCCGCCCGCGGGACAACCAAACGCTGGTTGGCTTAGAATACCCCGCCGTGCCTTACAACACCATCCAGGCTGACCCGGCGGTTATCCACAGCGACACGTTCAAACAATCGGTGCATTCGGCCTGCCTATCGAGTGGTAGGCAATACCCGCTTGCTGCATCACAGCCGGGTCGTAAACGTTGCGCAAGTCTACGACGACTCGCCCGCTCATGGCCGTTTTGAGCTGGTCTGGTGTGAGTGCGCGGAACTCGTTCCATTCTGTGACCACGACCAACACATCGGCCTTGTCCGCCGCGTCCAGAGCGGATTGGCAGTAGATGACCGACGAGGGTAGCATTGGGCGGGCCTGACCCATGCCCTCCGGATCATAGGCGCGGATGGTGGCACCGTCGCTGACAAGGCGGTCGATGATGGGAAGGCTTGGGCTGTCACGCATATCGTCGGTTTCGGGTTTGAAGGTCAGTCCAAGCACCGCCACCGTCTTGCCGCGCATCGAGCCGCCGCATGCGTCGATCACGCGGCGCGCCATGCCGGCCTTGCGGCTGTCATTGACCGAGACGACCGTTTCGACCAGCCGGGAGGGTGCGCCTGCATCCTGGGCGATTCGGGTGAGGGCCAGCGTATCCTTCGGGAAGCAGCTGCCGCCGAAGCCTGGGCCTGGGTGGAGGAATTTCCGTCCGATGCGCCCGTCTAGGCCAATGCCGCGTGCCACGTCATGGATGTCCGCGCCGACTTTTTCACAGAGATCGGCCATCTCGTTGATGAACGTCACCTTCATGGCGAGGAATGAGTTGCCGGCGTATTTGATCAGTTCCGCCGTCTCTATGCCGGTGAACACGATGGGGGCTTCAATCAGATAAAGCGGGCGGTAGAGCTTGCGCATCGTCTCGCGTGCCAGCTCGGTGTCGCAGCCGATCACCACGCGGTCCGGCTTCATGAAATCGCCGATCGCGTTGCCTTCGCGCAGGAATTCGGGGTTTGAGGCAACATGAACGTCAAACTCGGGCCGGACGCGATGCAGAATTTCGGCAACCCGGCGGCCAGTGCCAACGGGGACGGTTGATTTGGTAACGATGACGGTTGGTCGCTCAAGAACCTTGGCGACCGCTTCCACGGCTGCGAACACATAGGAGAGATCGGCATGGCCGTCGCCACGGCGCGACGGTGTGCCGACGGCGATGAACACGGCTTCGGCATCTTTGACGGCAGCGGCGAGGTTGGCCCCGAAGGACAGGCGGCCGGCGGAAACATTTTCCTCGACCAATTTGTCTAGCCCGGGCTCATAAATCGGCAGACGTCCGTTCAACAGCGCTTCGAGTTTGGCGGCATCCGCTTCGACCACGGCGACTTCGTTGCCAAATTCGGCAAAGCATGCGCCGGACACGAGGCCCACATAGCCGCCACCGACCATCGCGATGCGCATCAAACTCTCCGATCCCGTTCATAAGGCGGGCGAAGAGCTACGCGATGCATCGGTGCCGGTCAAACCACGTATATATGGTATTGCGGCCCGCCAGTGCTCCATCCATCGTCGAGTGTTCCATGCCCCCACATTCAGATTTTCGGCCCTCTGTCGCTCACGCGGCGTTGGGAGATGCGTTCTTCGACCCGGTAGACGCGGCGCGTTTCCCGCAGCACGTGCTGCGTCACCGCGATCAGCGATGGGCGGCGCGCGTGGGCCTCGATGGGCTTTCGGACGAGGAGTGGCTGGCGCATTTCGGTGGTTTTGCGCCGCTGCCGGGCAGCTTCGAGCAGCCCTTGGCGCTGCGCTATCACGGCCATCAGTTCCGCTCGTACAACCCTGATCTCGGCGACGGTCGTGGATTTCTGTTCGCACAGATGCATGACCTGCTGGATGGGCGTCTGCTCGATCTCGGCACCAAGGGCAGCGGCACCACGCCGTGGTCGCGCAGTGGCGATGGGCGGCTGACGCTGAAGGGCGGGGTGCGCGAGGTTCTCGCAACCTCGATGCTGGAGGCGCTGGGCGTCAATACGTCAAAAAGCCTCAGCTTGGTTGAAACAGGTGAGGAGCTCTATCGCGGCGATGAGCCGTCGCCCACCCGTGCCTCGGTGCTGGTCCGGTTGAGCCACTCACATATTCGAATTGGCACGTTCCAGAGGCTGGCCTATCTCGGTGAGACCGAGCTGACGCTGAAGCTCATCGATCACGCCATCCGGAACTATATGCCGGAGCTCTGGCACGACGATATGACGCTGCGAGTGGCGGGTTTTCTGACTGAGGTTTCGGTGCGGGTGGCGCGGTTGGGCGGGCAGTGGATGGCCGCCGGATTCGTGCACGGCGTGCTCAACACTGACAACATCAACATCACCGGCGAAAGCTTCGATTACGGCCCGTGGCGCTTTTTGCCGACCTATCAGCCGAAGTTCACGGCGGCCTATTTCGATCACAGCGGGCTTTATGCCTTCGGCCGACAGCCGGACACGCTGCTGTGGAACTTGGCCCGGCTCGGTGGCTGTCTGCTCCCGTTGGTGGAAAAGCCCGCGCTGGAGGGGGCGCTGGCATCGTATTGGGACAATTTCCATCGTGGCTTTGCTGGTGCAATTATTCGTCGCCTGGGTCTTCGAACGCAGGGGGATGAGGCCGATGGCGATCTCGGCCGGGCGCTCTATGTGTTCTTGCAGGAGACACAGGCACCGTATGAGCAGTGCTTCTTTGATCTTTATGGCGGCAGAGCCCGGGCGGATCGCTGGAAGCTGAGTCCGTCTGCCGCTTTTTATGATGCACCTGCTTTCGCTGAGGTGCGCGCGATGTTGTCGCTTTACCAGCCAGCGGCGAGTGCCCAGCCCGGTCACGCCTATTTCGCGGCCGCCACCCCATGCACGATGCTGGTTGATGACGTGGAAGCGTTGTGGGCCCCGATTGCGGAACGCGACGATTGGTCCCATTTCCATGTCAAGCTCGACGCCATCGCCACAATGGCGCAGGCGTATGGTACAACCCCATTTCCACCGCCTGACAGGACCACGCCCGCATGACCCTCTACGAGGCCTCGGCCAAGCTGAACTCTGGCGAACGCAAATCGCTCGCGGATTATCGCGGCTCGGTGCTGCTGATCGTCAATGTTGCCTCGAAATGTGGGTTCACCCCGCAATATCAGGGGCTGCAGGCGCTTTATGAAAAGTATCAGCCGCAGGGACTGGAGATTTTGGCCTTTCCCTGTGACCAGTTCGGCCATCAGGAGCCGGGCAGCGATGCCGAGATCATGAGCTTCTGCCAGACCAATTTCGGCGTGACGTTCCCGGTGTTCAGCAAGATCGACGTGAACGGGCCGCGCGCGGATCCGCTTTACACCTACCTTAAGGGCCAGAAGGGTGGATTGCTCGGCAGCGCCATCAAGTGGAACTTCACCAAGTTCCTGGTGGGCCGCACCGGCGTGGTGCTGGACCGGTTTCCGCCCACGACCACACCCGCGAGCCTTGCTCAGCCGATCGAGGCAGCGCTGGCGCTGGCGTAGATCAGGTGGCCAGTTGCGCCTGCAGTTGGTCGATGACGCGGCGGAGATGGTTGATCTCGGCTTCCAGCTCTGTGGCGTAGGCAGCACCGGTCTGAACCACCGACCACGGCGCGGCACCGCGCTGAACACGGCGGAGATGGGGCGTATCGTGCGGGTTCTGGCCGCCATCGATGCCGAGCGTTTTGAGTGCCTCGGCAAGGGCTGTGGCTTCAACCGCCACGGCGGCACGGTCGCGCTGCATCGCCTCCGCTCCGCCTGCCTCGCCGTAGCGGGCCATTGCCTGCTGCACCCGGTCGCCAAACGGGCTGGGCTGGTAGTGGCCATCATGGATCACGTCGATCAGCGCTTCCGAGAGGAAGGTGTTGGTCACTGCGGATGGGTGATGGTCGATACCGGGCACTGCGAGTTTGTCCCAGAGCAACTCGTCGAGTGTGTGTTCGGCGGCAAGCGCTGGGATACGGTCTCGGGCTGGGTCCGGATGGAAATAGGCCAGGCTGTCGCGCACCAGAATGGCGGTGACGGCCACCGCGCGGGCGAATAAGGAAGAGCCTGCCAAAGTTGTGCGCAGGGCGGTGTTGCGCTCAGCGTCACCGAATATGAGGCCGGGATTGACCGATAAATAGGCGTCGAGCACCGGGTTTCCCTGCGCCAGCGCGGATGACCAAAGCCATTGCTCCGGTGCCAAGCGCGGGTATTTGGGGCCAAAAATGAACGGCAGGTAGCAGAGCCTGCGGATGTCCCCGGCCATGCCGGCAAACACGATGTCGTTGATATACATCGGATGGGCACCGAACATGCCGACAACGTGGACCCTATGGCCGAACGGGCGGGCCAGCCTGCCTTGCTGTGCTGGTTGTGGCTGCATGTCGAGGAATTCCACCACGTCCATGATGCCGCAAATATCCGGCCGGGTTTTCAGCACGAACACGTCGTCATCGAGCAAGGACAGGCCGAGTTCGAGAGTCATGGTCTGGTGCAGCATGTGGCCGGGTAGCCGCAGATCGGGCTGCGCCTGCTCGGCGATGTCGGCGTTCAGTTGCGCAAGAAGGGCCGCGATGTTCGGATAGCGGGCCAGCTCGCCGTCCCAGGATGAAAAGACGATCTGCAGATCGGGCCGGGCGAGGCGGATGATGCCTTCCAGATAGCCCGCAAAATGCTCCGGCTGGCGGATCAGCCCGTTGATCACCACTGCGCGGCGCATGCGGGACTCCCTCAATCCTCGTCGTCGTCTTCGTCGGGCCGTTCGGGTGAACTCGCGTCCAGCGCTGCCTGGAGCATGTAGGCGGCGGCCATCTGGTCCACGACTTCGGAGCGGCGCTTGCGCGTCATGTCCGCTTCATCGGTGAGGAAGCGGTTGACGGCGGCGGATGACATTCGCTCGTCATACAGCGCACATGGCAGGCCGGTGGCATCGGACAGCGCATGCGCCCAATCCCGCGCTGCCTGGGCGGCGGGGCCGGCTGTGCCATCCATCGACAATGGGAGGCCGATGACGATGCCGCCCACGTTCAGCCGGTGCGCCACGCGGGCGATCTCGGCGGCGTTGGCGGCGAGCTTGCCGCGGGGGATGCGGCCATGCGGGCTGGCCAGCATCAGCGTCACGTCGGTCAGCGCCACGCCGATGGTCCGGCTGCCGGGGTCGAGGCCGAGCAGGCGCTGGCCGGGGGCGAGTTTTGATCTGAGGGTGGTCATGTTGAACAGGGGCATGGGGGCGTTTATGGTCCCGCCGATGCCACGCGCATAGTCCGCAACTTCCGCCATATGTTTTAGGGATCACCATGTCGCTCGACCCCGCGGCCGTCCGCCGCATTGCAAGCCTTGCCCGACTGCGCGTCACCGATGCGCAGGTGGCGCAAATCCAAGGCGAGCTGAACGGCATTCTCGGCTGGATTGACCAGCTGAACGAGGTGGACGTGACCGGCGTCGAGCCGCTGACCGGGGGTGCCCTGATGGCCATGCGGATGCGGGAGGACGTGGTCACCGATGGCGCTCAAGCCGAAGCCGTGCTGTCCAACGCGCCTGACCGCGATGGCCCGTTTTACACTGTTCCGAAAGTTGTTGAGTGATGTTCGATTTCACGCTGAGCGAGGCGCGCGACGCCCTGCGCGCCCGCAAAATCTCCGCCCGCGAGCTGACGGCGGCCTATAATAGGGCGATTGCGAGCCTGAACTCGCAGATCAACGCCTATATCACCGAAACGCCGGAACTGGCGCTGGCCCAGGCCGATGCCGCCGACGCGGCGCTTGCGAAGGGCGAGCATGGGCCGCTCACCGGCATTCCGCTGGCGATCAAGGATTTGTTCTGCACCAAGGGCGTGCGCACCACGGCGGGCAGCAAGATATTGTCACCGTTCATTCCGCCCTATGAAAGCACCGTCACCGCCAATCTGCTGCGCGACGGCGCGGTGTTCCTCGGCAAGGCCAATCTTGATGAGTTCGCGATGGGTTCGTCGAACATGACCTCGGCTTATGGGGCGGTCACCAACCCGTGGACGCGACGGGGCGACAATCGGCCGCTGGTCCCTGGAGGTTCGTCCGGCGGTTCGGCGGCGGCGGTGGCCGCACGCATGGCGCTGGGGGCGACGGCGACGGATACCGGCGGCTCGATCCGGCAGCCGGCGGCGTTTTGCGGCATCACCGGCATCAAGCCGACCTATGGAAGATGCTCGCGCTGGGGCGTGGTGGCGTTTGCCTCGTCGCTCGATCAGGCGGGGCCGATTGCCCGCAACGTCGAAGATTGCGCCATTCTGCTCGGCTCGATGTCCGGCTTCGACCCGAAGGACAGCACCTCGGCTGATATGCCGGTGCCGGATTTCGCCTCGGCCTGCAAACGCAGCGTGAAGGGCCTGCGCATCGGGGTGCCGCGGGAATACCGGATGGAGGGGATGGCCCCCGAGGTCGAAACCCTCTGGCAGCAGGGCTTGGCGTGGCTGCGTGAGCAGGGGGCGACGATTGTCGATGTGTCTTTGCCGCACACCAAATATGGTCTGGCGACCTATTACATCGTGGCCCCGGCCGAAGCGTCGTCCAACCTCGCCCGCTATGATGGTGTGCGGTTTGGTGCGCGGACGGAGGGCGGGCATGATCTGACGGAGCTGTACGAGAACACCCGTGCGGACGGCTTCGGGGCCGAGGTGCAGCGCCGCATCATGATCGGCACCTATGTGCTCTCGGCCGGGTATTACGACGCCTATTACCTGAAGGCGCAGAAGGTCCGCGCGTTGATCTTGCGGGACTTCACCGAGGTGTTCCGCGATGTGGATGCGCTGGTCACTCCCGCCACGCCGACTGCCGCATTCGGTCAAGGCGAGAAGATGGATGATCCCGTCACCATGTATCTGAACGACATCTTCACGGTGCCGGTGAACATGGCGGGGCTTCCGGGTCTGGCTTTGCCGACCGGCCTCGACGCCTCCGGTCTGCCGATGGGGCTGCAGGTGATCGGCAAGCCGTTCGACGAAGAAACTGTGTTCGCCGTCAGCGCCGCCCTTGAACGCGCCGCCGGGTTCACCACCCTCCCCACCCTGCGGGCAGGAGCATAACGACATGGCAAGCTACACACTCGAAGGCTCCACCGGCACGTGGGAGATCGTCTGCGGCTTGGAGGTCCACGCCCAGGTGATCAGCAAATCCAAGCTGTTCTCCGGGGCCTCTGCCGAATACGGCGCGGAGCCGAACAGCCAGGTCAGCTTCGTCGATGCGGCTTTCCCCGGTATGCTGCCGGTGATCAACCGCGAATGCGTGGCGCAGGCGGTGCGCACCGGGCTGGGGCTGGGGGCTGCGATCAATCTCTGGAGCCGGTTCGACCGTAAGAACTACTTCTATGCCGATCTGCCGCAGGGGTATCAGATCAGCCAGTTCGCCCACCCCATCGTGGGCAAGGGTGTTGTTGAGGTCACGCTGTCGGACGGCTCCACCAAGGAGATTGGTGTGACGCGCCTGCATCTGGAGCAGGACGCTGGCAAGTCGCTGCACGACCAGGACCCGACGAAGAGCTTCATCGATCTCAACCGCTCCGGCGTGGCGCTGATGGAAATTGTGAGTGAGCCGGACATCCGCTCGCCGGAGGAGGCGGGTGCCTATCTGACCAAACTGCGGCAGATTCTGCGTTATCTCGGAACCTGTGACGGCAACATGGACGAAGGCTCCATGCGGGCGGACGTCAATGTCTCCGTCCGCAAGGCCGGTGAGGAATTCCGCACGCGCTGCGAGGTGAAGAACGTCAACTCCATCCGCTTCGTGATGCAGGCGGTGGAGGCGGAGGCAAAGCGGCAGATCGAGGTGTGGGAGAGCGGCGGCGAGGTGCGGCAGGAGACGCGGCTGTTCGACCCGTCCCGCATGGAAACCCGGTCGATGCGCTCAAAAGAGGACGCGCATGATTATCGCTATTTCCCAGACCCGGATCTTCTGCCTCTGGTGCTGGAGCCGGATTGGGTGTCACGGCTGAAGGCAAGCCTGCCGGAGTTGCCGGACGCCAAAACCACGCGTTTCGTGTCGGAATACGGCCTGTCCGCCTACGACGCGCGTATTCTGGTGATGGAACAGGCAACTGCCGATTTCTATGAGACGGTGGCGCGCGGGCGCGATGCCAAAATGGCGGCGAACTGGATGATGGGTGATTTCTTCGCCGCCCTCAACCGCACCGGCCGCTCCATCGAGGACAGCCCGGTCTCCGCCGCCAATCTCAGCGGTCTGCTCGATCTGATCGCCGACAAGACCATCAATGGCCGCATCGCCAAGGAGGTGTTCGAGGCGATGGTGGAAACCGGTGAGGCACCGGCGGCCATCGTGGAGGCGAAGGGGCTTCGGCAGGTGACGGATACCGGGGCCATTGATGACGCGGTGGAGGCCGTGCTCGCCGCCAATGCGGACAAGGTCGCGCAATACAAAGGCGGGCAGGAGAAGCTGTTCGGCTTCTTCGTGGGTCAGGTGATGAAGGCGATGGCGGGCAAGGGCAATCCGGCGCTGGTCAATGAGGCGTTGAAGGCGAAGATCGGATGAAGCGCCGCACGCTGCTTGCTGCGGCGCTGGCTTCTCCGATGGCGGCACGGGCGGAGACGGCCGCATTGCTGCCTGTGCTGACCTACCATCGGTTTGACCCAGCGCATTCCAATTCCGGCACCATCATCACGATGAAGGTGTTTGAGGCGCAGATGCGTTACCTGTCTGAGCAGAATATCGCCGTGGCCAGGTTGCGCGACGTGCTTGATGTTGCCCATGGCGCGCCGCTTGCCCGCCCGACGGTTGCCATCACCGCCGATGATGGCTGGCGCACTGTCTACACCGAGATGTTCCCCATCATTCGCGAGCATCGTTTTCCCGTCACGTTGTTCCTAAACCCGCCGCAGATCGGGGCTGGGGCCTATCTGACCTGGAAGATGGTCGCCGAGATGCAGGCGACCGGGCTGATCGACATGCAGGCCCACAGCATGACGCACCCGAACTTTAACATCGAGCGCGCGCGCCGCTCGCCCGATGCTTACGCCGCGTTTGTGCGTGACGAGTTGGCCGGGTGCCTGAAACCCATCGCCGAACACACGGGCACAGCGCCCGATCTTCTTGCTTGGCCGTTCGGCATTCACGATGCCCAGCTTGGACAAGCGGCGCGCGATGCTGGCTACAAGGCCGCCTTCGCACTCGGCTCGCGCGCAATGCAGAACGGCGACACTGATTTCGCCCTGCCGCGCTCGCAGATCTATGACACCGACGATACCCAGCGCTTTGCCTGGATGGTCTCGGGACATGCCCGCCAATCCCTCAAAAAGGCCACAACATGAGCATTGAACTCTGGACCTGGAACACTCCCAACGGCCGGAAAATTTCTGTGGCCCTGGAGGAGATGGGGCTGCCCTACAGCGTTCACCCGGTGAACATCAGCAAGGGTGAGCAGTTCAATCCCGATTTTCTTGCGTTCAGCCCGAACAATCGCATTCCCGCCATCAAGGACAGCGACGGCCCGGGTGGCCAGCCTATCGGTGTGTTCGAATCCGGTGCGATCCTGCTCTACCTCGGCCAGAAGACCGGTAAGTTCTGGCCGTCTGACCTGCGTGCCCAGGTCCCGGTGCTGGAATGGCTGATGTGGCAGATGGGCGGCTTCGGCCCTATGCCCGGTCAGGTTCACCACTTCCTCACCGTCGAGAACCCAGCTGATCAGAAATATGGGCTTGAGCGATATTCCCAGGAAACGCGCCGCCTCTATGGCGTGGCCGATCGCAGGCTGGCGCAGGTGGAGTTTTTTGCAGGCGACGTCTCAATTGCCGACTTCGCCATTCTAGGCTGGGTCTGGCGGCATGAACGCCACATGGTCGACCTTGCGGAGTTCCCGCATGTGAAACGCTGGTACGAAACCATGATGGCCCGCCCGGCGACGAAGTGCGGCATGGAGATAGCGCTCAGCTAGAGTATTTGACGCGGGTAAGGCTTCTCCCTAGAACAGCCTTGCAAACGTTGTGTGCATCAAGGTCGCAATTGAGTGCGGTCCTCCGGCGGAGGGGTGGCCGAGCGGCTGAAGGCAACGGTTTGCTAAACCGTCGTAGGGGGTCAACCCCTACCGTGGGTTCGAATCCCATCCCCTCCGCCAGTTTTCTCAACAACGTCATAAGACCGGTCGTCTATGATGGCGCGACCTTTGCGGTGTGGTTCCGTTGCGTTGTGGTTCCGTGTCGCGTGGTGTGGTTGAGTAACACGCAATCTTCATCCCACGACCCAGGCCAGTGACTATTCTCCGGTCATTGCTAATTCGGAGATGTTCCATGCTGCAGTCCAATTCTCTTCCCGTGCTCGGCGCGGCCATGCCGGTTGATGCGATCGAACAGCATCGTGGTTGGCTGCTGGAGCATCAGCGCGACATTGAGATTCAGACCTTTCATATGGCCGAAGTGCTGGAGAGTGATTGGCAGAGCATCGCGCAGCATGCGCGCAAGATGCTCGATGGGCACACCGGCCGGCGCGGCATTCATGGGCCGTTCTGGGGCTTCAAGATCGACTCGCAGGATCCGGATATTCGCGCCGTGGTGCGCAAGCGGCTGCTGCAGGGGCTGGATGTCTGTGCTGCCGTCGGTGCCAATCAGATGGTGATCCACTCGCCGTTCTCGACGTGGGACTATAACAATCTGGATGCCAACAAGGGCGCACGAGAGAACCTGTTTGACCGCGTGCACGCCACCCTGCGCGACCCCGTCAAGCGGGCTGAGGACATGGGCTGCGTGCTGGTGATTGAGAACATTGAAGACAAGAACCCGCATGACCGGGTGGAACTGGCGCGCTCGTTCAACAGCGCCTCGGTGAAGGTCTCGATCGACACCGGGCACGCGCATTACGCGCATGGCTCAACCGGCGCACCGCCGGTGGATTATTACGTCAACGCCGCTGGAGATATGCTGCAGCATGTGCATCTGCAGGACGCCGATGGCTATGCCGACCGGCATTGGCTGCCCGGCGAAGGCACCATTCGCTGGACCAGCGTGTTCAGTGCGCTCGCCTCGCTTGACGTAATGCCGCGCCTGATGATCGAGGTGAAGGACATCCCCGGTCTGCAGCGCGGGGCTGAATGGCTGGGACAGCAGGGTCTCGCCATCTGATAACAGTTTAATGGGGCGGGGGCAGTCTTTGCCGCTGGCGGGATATGCCGCCGCACTCAGATTGCCCCTGCAGCACTCTCGCCAGCCGACCTGGTGCCATATGTCAATTTTCTCTGACACTATTCATTTTGCCTCTGGCTGAAACTGTCAGGACATGATTACACTCGTGTCAATGACATCGATAACGCCCCCTCCCCGGATGAAGCCGCCTGTTCCAGGCAACGACTCACTGCAGTCAGTAAGGCGCAAGCCACACGCGGTTGTGATTGGCAGCGGTTTTGGCGGTTTGGCGGCCGCGGTTCGGCTGGGTGCTCGGGGCTATCGCGTCACCGTGCTGGAGAAATGTGACACGCCCGGCGGTCGCGCGCGTGTGTTTCGGCAGGATGGGTTTGCGTTCGATGCAGGCCCCACAATTATCACCGCCCCTGCTCTGTTCGAAGAACTCTGGGCGATGTGCGGCAAGAAGCTGTCAGACGATGTGGAGCTGCGCGCCGTCAGCCCGTTTTACCGCATCCGGTTCGAGGATGGTGAGACGTTCGACTACACTGGCGATGCCGATGCGATGCGTGCGCAGGTCGCACGGTTCGAACCGCGTGACGTGGCGGGCTATGACCGCTTCCTGAACACCAGCCGCGAGGCGTGCCGGATCGGGTTCGAAGAACGTGGCCATGTCTCGTTCGAGCGTTGGCAGACGATGGCGGTGATGATCCCGGAGATGGCACTCAACCAGGCGCATCGCAGCGTGGCCTCGGTGGTGGCTTCGCATTTCCGCAACCCGCGCCTGCGTGTGGTGTTCAGCTTCCATCCGCTGTTGATCGGCGGCAATCCCTTTTCTGTCTCGGCGATCTATTGCCTGGTGGCCTGGCTCGAACGTCATTGGGGCGTGCATTTCGCCATGGGCGGCACAGGCGCGCTCGTCACTGGCCTGATCGGGTTGATTGAAGGGCAGGGCGGCGAACTCCAGCTCAATTCTGCGGTGGACGAGATCATCGTCGAGAATGGCCGTGCCACCGGGGTTCGGCTCGTATCCGGCCAGCACATGCATGCGGATATCGTGGTTTCCAACGCTGACAGCGCCTGGACATATCGCCACCTGATCGCGCCGCGCCACCGCAAGCGCTGGACGGATCGCAAGATCGAAAACGCGCGCTACTCAATGAGCCTGTTCGTTTGGTATTTCGGCACCAACCGGACCTATCCGGATGTGGCGCACCACACCATTCTGCTCGGCGAACGCTACAAGACGCTGCTGGCCGATATCTTCAAGCACCACAAGCTCTCAGACGATTTCAGCCTCTATCTGCATCGCCCGACCGCCACCGATACCTCCTTGGCCCCCGAAGGCTGCGATGCGTTTTACGTGCTCTCCCCGGTGCCGCATCTGGACAGCGGCACGGATTGGAGTGTGGAGACGCAGCGTTATCGCGGACTGATCATGGCCTATCTCGCTGCCTCGCTGCTGCCCGGCCTCGAAGATGCCATCGTCTCTGAGCGCATCATGACACCGCAGGATTTTCGCGATGATTTGCTCTCCCTCAAGGGGGCGGCGTTCAGCCTCGAGCCGATCATCTCACAGACCGCCTATTTCCGGCCGCACAACAAAAGCGAGGACATTGAGAACCTGTTCCTCGTCGGTGCCGGAACTCATCCCGGTGCCGGGGTGCCGGGCGTTCTGTCATCCGCGCGTGTTTTAGACGAGGTGGTGCCCCATGCCGACGCGTTTGTCTGACAGCCACCACGCCTCAGCCGCAGATCTCGAAGCCTGTCGCTTGTTGTTGAAGGGCGGCTCACGCAGCTTTCATGCTGCCTCGCTGCTGTTGCCCAAGTCGCTGCACCAACCGGCCGGGGCGCTCTACGCCTTCTGCCGCCTCGCCGATGACGAGATTGACAACGCGATTGATGCAGATGCCGCACCCGGCTCTGGCCAGCACGGCAGCCCAGCCGCGGCCCTGACCCGATTGCGCCGCCGCCTCGACCGCGCATATGCTGGAGCGCCCATGGATCATCCCGTGGATCGCGCATTCGCTGATGTGGTCCGCGTCCACGCCATGCCGCGTGCCTTGCCGGAGGCATTGCTTGAGGGATTTGCCTGGGACGCCGAGGGCCGCATATACGAAACGATTGAAGACGTGCTCGCATACGCGGCCCGCGTGGCGGGTGCCGTGGGTACGATGATGACGGTGCTGATGGGCAAGCGCGATGCCGCCACCTTGGCGCGCGCCTGTGATCTCGGCTGCGCCATGCAGCTTTCCAATATCGCGCGTGACGTGGGTGAAGACGCCCGTGTTGGACGGCTTTATCTGCCGCGCACTTGGCTGCGAGAGGAAGGGCTTGATCCCGACGCGTGGCTGGCTGAGCCGTATTTCAACGATGCCATTGGCCGTGTCGTTGAACGCTTGCTCTCAGTGGCCGACGAACTTTATGTCCGCGCGGACGCTGGCATCGCCCGCCTACCTATGTCCTGCCGCCCAGGCATTGGGGCCGCACGTAGGCTGTATGCTGAGATTGGCCATGAAGTGCGTAGGCGTGGCGGCGACAGCATCGCCAGCCGCGCGGTTGTGCCTGGACGGCGCAAATTGGTGCTGCTCGCACGCAGTGTTGGTGCCGCCGCCTTGCCGGTGCGCGCCGATCTGTCCGCCCCGATGGCCGAGACACGCTTTCTCGTTGATGCGGTGACGGACACGATGGCTCGCGCAGCCCAGGTACGTCGTGCTGGCGAGGGCCGTGTTGAATGGACCCTCGGTCTGTTCGCCCGCTTGCGTGCACGCGACAACGCGGACATGGCGCTGTCGAGGTGATCGTTCCATGATCAACTGGGCCGCTTCATCCGAGATGCTCGTGATGTTTGTGGTGCTGGCATTTCTGATCTGGGAACTGATAAGCATTCGTCGCACGCTACGGCGTGACCGCGAGAAGCTGGCGCAGGAGCAGCAGCAGACGCGCAACGATGAG
Source organism: uncultured Rhodospirillales bacterium (assembly GCA_903823665.1). Taxonomy (GTDB): domain Bacteria; phylum Pseudomonadota; class Alphaproteobacteria; order Acetobacterales; family Acetobacteraceae; genus CAIQQQ01. The sequence goes on along the minus strand of CAIJTR010000131.1, from coordinate 26,496 downwards.
GTCTGAGCGTGCTAGAATTGAGCTTTCTGTTTGTTATCTTCGCGGGTGTTGGGGTGGTTCTTTCCACCGCCGGCCGGTTGCGTCGTTGCGAGGCCGAATATAGCGCTGACGATTCTTTCGGGGGTCGTCGTCATATGGCGAGGATCCGTCTGGCCAATATAGAGGCCCCTATCATCTGCCTCATGGGTGCCGATGAAGACGCATTATACGTGCTGAAGGACCGACGCGTAAAAAATACTTGGTGGCGCAGATCGAACTACAGCACAAGCTTGCATCATAATATGCGTATTCCCTGGAGCGACCTTACCTATCGCGCGGATCAAATACTTTTCAAACGCCGCATGTGGTTCGCAGTGACGTCAAAGCAGATGAGCTTTTTCATGAACTTCGAAATGGGTCAGCGGCTGCTTGCGGAGGCTGGCAAGGCAGAACTACCGGTCTCGTAGCTGCGGCTCACTGGCAAGGAGACCGGCTTAGCCCGCGCGCATCAGGCCTGCACGATAACCGGTATCGACGGTGATCTCGCCACTTGCGCGAGAGACACACACGCACATTTTCGCACTGTCGCGGCGCTGTTCGTCGGACAGGAACACGCATCGGTGGTCGATCTCGGCCTCACCCACCACTTCGACGGAGCAGAGGCCGCACTCGCCGCGCAGGCAGTCATGCGCCACCACGATTCCAGCAGCCGCCAAGGTGTCGAGCAGGCTGGCGTCGCGAGGCACGTCGAGCGTGATGCCGTGGTCGCGAACATGCACCCGGAACGGCTCTGGATCAGCGCCTCCGCCGGTGCCAAAGGTTTCAAAGCGCAGCAGCGCTTGCGGCCTACCTGCCTCACGCCAGGCCATCCGGGCCGCCGCCAGCATTCCGGCGGGGCCACAGAGATAGGCCTCGCCCTCTGGATGAAGCGTAGCGAATTCACGCGCGAGGTCGATCATCCGGCCTTCGTCATCCGCGAATATGGCAAGCCGGTCGCCGAGAATGCTGCCCAGCGTGTCCAGAAATGCCATGTGCGCGCGAGAGCGGCCGGCGTAGAGCATTCGGACCCTGCTGCGCGGAGCAAGTCGTCGCGCCATGCCAATCAGAGGGGTGACGCCGATGCCGCCGGCGATCAGCAAATACTCGGGGCCAGATGGGCTAAGGTCGAAATGGCTCGATGGGCATGTCGCCATTACAACGTCACCCGGCTGCAGCGCGCACATGACACGGGAGCCGCCGCGTCCGTGTTTCAGCCGCCGCACCGCAATTGTCCAGCCGCCCGCACGGTCTTCGACCACCGAGTAGGAGCGGCTGCGAACCACACCGCCCAATTCCACCTGCACGTCGATATGAGCGCCGGGCATGGAGGCTATGAAGCCGTGCTCTGGCCCCAGCGTGACCATCCGCACGTCGATGGCGGCATTGGCGACCTCACGCACAACGCAACGGATCCATTCAGGCGCTGCGCGCATGGGCGATGTCCTCTTGCATGGGGCGCAGCAGGGCGGCACCCGGAACGGCTCCCAGCATCGCGCGGTTGCGCAATGCGGCATCGAGATTGCGGCGGGCGAGCCTTGCGTGCTCGCGCGCCAATGCCTCCGCCCGGGCTCCTTCATGCTTGCTGATGGCATCGAGAATGCAGCGATGCTGGTCCTGCGCGATCACCAGCACGCGCTGACTCTCGGCCTGTTCGCCTTGGGCGCGGACGAAAGCGCTGGGCGAGGCGAAGGGCAGGGCGGTGGCCTGCGCCAGCGCTCGTTTAAGCATCGGTGATGCGGCGAGGGCCAGAAGTGCCGCGTGGAATTGCTCGTTCTGCGCCACGTAGCCGGCAAAATCTGTCATTCCAGCGTCTGCCAGTGCATCCATCGCGGTGACCGCGGCCTGCATTGGCTGGAGCGCGCGTGCATCTTTCCACCGTTCTGCTGCCATGCGGGCAGCGGTGCCTTCCAGCACGCCGCGCAGCTCAATCGCGTCTTCGATATCAGCCGTCGTGAAGTCACGCACCACGAAGCCACCGGACGGCAGCATGCGCAGCAGCCCCTCATGCTCCAGCACGCCCAGCGCCAGCCGCAACGGCGTGCGGGAGACGCCGAGCAGCGGGGCCAGCGTCAGCTCTGCCACCCGCTCGCCCGGCGTGAAGCCGCCCGCCAGCAGCCGCTCGCGCAGTTGCAACACGGCGCGAAGCATCTGCGAGGAACGGCCGTCCTCCGCACTCATTCGGCGGCAACCTTTGACGGTTGTTCCCGGTCCACCAGGCGATCGATCAACTGGCGCGCCCAGACAGCACCGGCGTCGATGTTGATGTTGTAGAACGTCTTGCCGGAATTGGCGTCGATGGCCTTCTGCTGGGCTTCAAGGATGATTTCGTCCTCACGGAAAATCCCCGCCACCCCTTCGCGCAGCTCCGTCGTCAGGCTCTGCTCGGTGAGCCGGTAATTCCGCGCGAAGGCCCAGTGGTAGAGGCAGGTGGTTTCGGTTTCTGGCGTTATGGTGTTGAGCACGAAGCCGTTCACGCCCTGTGAGCGATCGCCCTCCGGCGCGCCGGTGCCGGTCACAGCCACGCCGACGTCGATGGTGATAGTGCAGGGGGCCTCGAAGCGGATGATCTGCCAGCGATCCACCAGCCCCACAGGTCGGCCAAGCTGGCGTTGGAGCTGATTGCCCCAGAACGGCGGCGGCTCGATGCCGATCATCCAGCGCGCCACCTGAACCATGTTCGGCCCATGCGTGGTGGTGAACGGCGCTTCCGCCACGGCCGCCTGTCCGATTGTCGAGCCATGCACGAAGGTTTCGTGTGTGAGGTCCATCAGATTATCGAGCACCAGCTTGTAGTTGCAGGCAACCGGGATTGTCCGCCCATCGGCGGCCCAGGCGGGGTCGTGGTTCCAGTGCAGATCAGGCACCAGCGCCGGGTCGGCCAAGGCTGGATCGCCGGGCCAGACCCAGACGAAGCGGTGCCTCTCGACCACCGGCAGCGCTGGCACGCGGGCGGCCGGGTTGATGGTGTCCTGGCTCGGCATATGCACGCAGCGGCCATGACTGTCATAGCGCAGGCCGTGATAGCCACACACCACGGCGTCACCATCAAGCCGGCCCTGGCTGAGCGGCAGCAGGCGATGCCAGCACGCATCGTTCAGCGCGGCGGGCACACCATCGGTGCGGCGGAACAGCACGATGCGACGGCCGGCAATCATCCGCGGCAGGAGCGCATGCTTCACCTCCACATCCCAGGCCGCCGCATACCACGCATTGTTGGGCCAATCCGGCCGCGCGAAGCGCTCACTGACCGGGGGGTAGGCTGGCTGTGTGGGCGAGGGTGTCATGCGTTTTCTCCCTGGCGAAGCGCTGCGCGGTGGTAGGCGGAAATTGCGTGCAATTCAAACCGATTTTGCGGCTTCAAACAAATAATAATGAAAAATTGCATGCAATACCTATCCGGCAGGCGCGATGGCCGCGTTTGCGTGCTGCGATGGATTGCAGGATTTCCGCCTCTGCCGCCTTGACGTGCGGTGCCACATGGACCACTTCCACAATCAGGACCGCCAAGGTCCGATTAGGGTTAAGTGTCATGCTGCGCGTCTCCAAACTCACTGATTACGCTGTGGTGGTGCTGACCCGCCTGTCGTCACAGTGCGGCGAGGGTGCGGTTCTCACATCACCCGCGATTGCAGCCGCCACTGGCGTGCCCGAGCCCACGGTGGCCAAGGTGCTCAAGGCGCTGAGCACGGCGGGTTTCGTGCTGTCGCAACGAGGCGCGCGCGGCGGCTATCGACTGCTGCGCCCGCTGGAAACCATCTCGGTGGCCGACGTGATTGGTGCCATCGATGGCCCGATCGCGCTCACCGCCTGCGTCGATGGCGGCAGCGGTGGCTGCGAGGTGCACGGCGTGTGCGCTGTCAAAGGTCGCTGGGATCTGGTCAACGACGCCATTCGCCAATCGCTCACCGCCATCACTCTTGCCGATATGCGTGACGCTGGAACCTCTGTGTTCCACCGCGCCCTCACCCCCGCCGAATAGGAGCGCCTCATGGCCGCTGATGTGGAAACCATCGATACCGTCAACGCTCTGGCTGAGGGCGGCTACAAATGGGGCTTCTCGACCGACATCGAGATGGACCTCGCCCCCAAGGGCCTGAACGAAGATATCATCCGGCTGATCTCGTCACGCAAGAATGAGCCGGAATGGCTGCTGGAATGGCGGCTGAAATCTTACGCCGCATGGCTGACGATGGAGGAGCCAGATTGGGCGATGGTGAACCATCCCCCGATCGACTACCAGGACCTGCATTACTACGCGGCCCCAAAGAAGAAGCCTGGCCCGAAAAGCCTCGACGAGGTCGATCCTGAGTTGCTCAAGATGTATGAGAAGCTTGGTATTCCGTTGAAGGAGCGCGCCATTCTTGCGGGCGTGGAATTGCCTGAGGGCGAAGCGCCGCAGGTGGCCGTTGACGCGGTGTTTGACAGTGTGTCGGTGGCAACAACGTTCCGCTCCACGCTTGCCAAATCCGGCGTGATCTTCTGCCCAATTTCCGAGGCGGTGCAGGATCATCCTGAGCTGGTGCGCAAGTATCTGGGATCCGTCGTCCCGGCTGGCGATAACTATTTCGCCGCGCTGAACTCCGCCGTCTTCACTGATGGCAGCTTCGTGTTCATCCCCAAGGGCGTGCGCTGCCCGATGGAGCTTTCGACCTATTTTCGCATCAACGCCCGCAACACCGGGCAGTTTGAGCGCACGCTGATCATTGTCGAAGATGGCGGCCACGTGTCTTATCTCGAAGGCTGTACCGCGCCGCAGCGTGACGAGAACCAACTGCACGCAGCCGTTGTGGAACTGGTGGCGATGGATGACGCCACCATCAAATATTCCACGGTGCAAAACTGGTATCCCGGCGACGTCAACGGCGTGGGCGGCATCTACAACTTCGTCACCAAGCGCGGGGCCTGCCGTGGCGCGCGCAGCAAGATCAGCTGGACGCAGGTGGAGACCGGTTCGGCCATCACCTGGAAATATCCGAGCTGCATTCTGCAGGGCGATGACAGCGTAGGCGAATTCTACTCGGTGGCGGTGACGACCAATCATCAGCAGGCCGATACCGGCACCAAGATGATCCATATCGGTCGTAACACCCGCAGCACCATCGTGGCCAAGGGCATCAGCGCCGGAAAGTCGAACAACACCTATCGCGGGTTGGTGCGCGTGCTCCCGAAAGCCGAGGGCGCTCGCAACTTTACGCAATGCGACAGCCTGCTGATCGGTAATCAGTGCGGCGCGCACACGGTGCCCTATATCGAGAGTCGCAACGCGACCGCGAAGCTGGAACATGAAGCCACTACGAGCAAGATCAGCGACGATCAGTTGTTCTATTGCCGCAGCCGCGGGCTGTCCCAGGAAGATGCGGTGGGAATGATCGTCAACGGTTTCTGCCGTGACGTGCTGAAGGAATTGCCGATGGAGTTCGCCGTGGAAGCGCAAAAGCTGCTCGCGGTATCTCTCGAAGGCTCGGTTGGTTAGGAAGAAGTCAATGCTTGAGATCAAGAACCTTGAAGCGGCCATCGGCGATAAAGCCATTCTGCGCGGCATCGATCTGGTGGTGCCGAAGGGCGAGGTGCACGCCATCATGGGGCCGAACGGCTCGGGCAAATCGACGCTGTCCTACGTGCTCTCGGGCCGTCCAGGCTACGACGTGACCGGTGGCACCGCGACGTTTGACGGTCACGATCTGCTGTCGATGGAGCCGGAGGAGCGCGCCGCACTCGGCGTGTTCCTGGCCTTCCAATATCCGGTGGAACTGCCCGGCGTCGGCAACGCCAATTTCCTGCGCACGGCGCTGAACGCACAGAAGCGTGCGCGTGGCGAGGCGGAGATCGACGCACCCGGCTTCCTCAAGCTGGCCCGTGCGGAAATGAAGCGGCTTTCGATGCCGGACGATATGCTCAAGCGCAACGTCAATGTCGGCTTCTCCGGCGGCGAGAAGAAGCGCAACGAGGTGCTGCAGATGGCAATCCTCAAGCCGAAGCTGGCCATTCTGGACGAGACGGATTCCGGGCTGGACATCGATGCGCTCAAGATCGTGGCCGATGGTGTGAACAGCCAGCGCGGGCCGGATTTCTCGGCGGTGGTGATCACCCATTACCAGCGCCTGCTCGACTACATCGTGCCAGACCGGGTGCATGTGCTCTCCGCCGGCCGCATCATCCGCTCCGGCGGGCCGGAGCTGGCGCTTGAGCTTGAGGCCAACGGCTACGCGGCCATTGTGGCGGAAGCAGCATGAGTGCGGCGCTGAAGCCCACCGCGCTGCAGAGTTCGGCGCTGGCGTTCCTGTCGCGCTTTGAAGGTCTGCGCGCGCGGCTGCCGGGCGATGTGGCAATCCGCGATGAGGCCGCCGGCATTCTGCGCAGCACAGGGCTTCCCGGCCCGCGTGAGGAGGCATGGCGCTACACGCATCTGCGGTCGCTGGCGGAGGTTGAGTTCAACGAGCCGCTGACGCCGGTGGCCGATTGTGCCGATCTGCTCAGCCGGATTCCCGATTTCGATGCACCGCGGCTCATCTTCGTCGATGGCCGCTTCCGCGATGATCTGTCCACCGTGCCGAGCCTCGCTGCTGTGCGCGTCGGTGGCCCGGCATTCGGGGCACTGGCCCAGCCGGCGAGTGAGAAGCTGGTCGCACTCAACACCATGCTCGCCGAAGACGGTGCCGATATCAGCGTGCCCGCAGGTGTGGATGCGGGGACCGTCGTGCTCGTGAGCCTTGGCACCGATCTGCATGGCCGCGCGGTGGCGTTTCATCCGCGCCACAATATCAGCCTCGGCAAAGGGGCCAAGCTGACGCTGGTGGAGATTGCAGTTGGCGACGGCGTTTATCTGCACAACCCGGTGCTGTCGGTGGCGGTGTCGCCCGAAGCCACGATGACGCATCTCCGCATTCAGGATGAGAGCCGCAGCGCATTCGTGCTGTCCACCGTCTATGCCGATGTGGGCGAGGGCGGCACCTATGACAGCTTCCTGCTTGCACTCGGCGGCAAGCTCACGCGGGCCGAAATCCATGCGCGGCTCGGCGGGCCGAATGCCATTGCCCATCTGAACGCGGCCCAGCTTCTGGCCGATCATCAACACGCCGATTTCACCACCATCGTCTCGCATGACGCGCCCAACTGCGCCTCCCGCCAGACGGTGAAAACGGTGCTCTCCGGCAAGTCGCGTGGTGTGTTCCAGGGTAAGATCGAAGTGGCTCGTGTGGCGCAGAAAACTGACGGCTACCAGATGAACCAGGCGCTGCTGCTCAGCCCCGATTGCGAGATGGACAGCAAGCCGCAGCTCGAAATCTATGCGGACGACGTGAAGTGCAGCCATGGTGCAACAGTGGGTGAGCTTGATGCCGAGCAGCTTTTCTATCTGCGCAGTCGTGGCGTGCCCGCCGCCGAGGCGCGAATGATGCTGGTGCGCGCCTTTCTTGACGAAGCTCTTGAACCCATCACGCACGAAGCCACTCGCACGGCCATGGAACACGCCATCGCCCTCTGGTGGGAAAGGCAAGCCGCATGAACGCGATTAGCAAGCCAGCCTTCGACGTCGCCCGCATCCGCGCCGATTTCCCGATTCTGGCCGAAAAGATCCGCGGCAAGGATCTGGTGTTTCTCGACAGCGCCGCCTCTGCGCAGAAGCCGCGCGTGGTGATCGACGCCATGGTGCACGCCATGGAGCATCAATACGCCAACGTGCATCGCGGCCTGCACTGGATGAGCGAACGCACCACCGAGGCGTATGAGGACGTGCGCGACAGCATTGCACGCCTGCTCAACGCGCCAGACCGGTCCAATATCGTCATCACCGCCAACAGCACCGCCTCGTTCAATCTGGTGGCGCAAAGCTATGGCCGTTCCGTGCTCAAGCCCGGTCAGGCGGTGCTGATCTCGCAGATGGAGCATCACGCCAATCTGGTGCCGTGGCAGATGCTGCGCGATGCCTCGGGCGTCGAACTGCGTATCGCCCCCATCACCGATGCCGGTGAACTCGATATGGCGGCGTATGAGGCGCTGCTGGCAGACGGCAAGGTTGGATTGGTTTCCGTCACCCACATGTCCAACGTGCTCGGCACTTACACCCCGGCGGAGCGGATCATCCAGATCGCTCATGCCCATGGCGCGCGAGTGATGCTCGATGCGTCGCAATCCGTGGTGCATCGCCGCATCGACGTGCAGGCACTGGATGTCGATTTCCTGGCCTTCACTGGCCACAAGCTCTACGGCCCCACCGGCATTGGCGTGCTTTATGCCAAGCGCGAACTGCTGGAGGCGATGCCGCCGGTCAATGGTGGCGGCGACATGATCTCGTCCGTCTCCTATGAGCGCAGCACCTGGGCGCAGGTGCCGCACAAATTCGAGGCGGGCACGCCGGCCATTCTCGAAGGCATCGGGCTCAATGCCGCGATCAAATACGTCGAGGCCATCGGCTTTGATGCCATCGCGGCGCATGAGGCAACGCTCACGGAACACGCGCTGGCACGGCTTTCGGCCATTGAGGGATTGACCATCATCGGCCATCCGCAGGATCGTGGCGGCGTTATCTCCTTCACCCTGAAGGGTGCCCATGCGCATGACGTGGCAACGCTGCTCGACCGCCAGGGCATCGCCGTGCGCGCCGGGCATCACTGCGCCGAGCCGCTGATGCATCGCCTGGGGCTTGAAAGCACGGCACGCGCCAGCTTCGGCCTCTACACCACAATGGCCGAAATCGACGCGCTCGCGGACACGCTCGATCAGGTCCGGGTGTTCTTCAAGTGATGTTCGAAGACCTGCGTGATCTCTATCAGCAGGTGATCCTTGATCGCGGCCGCAAGCCCCATCACGGGCGCAGGTTGGAGGTGTTCGACGCCGAGGCGCGCGGTGACAACCCGATGTGTGGGGATCGTGTGCAGGTCTTCGTGCGCAGGGATGGTGAGGCGGTGGCGGAAGTTGGCTTTGAGGCTCGCGGCTGCGCCATCAGCATCGCGTCGGCCGATCTGATGGCCGAGGCCGTGATCGGCAAGACGGCGGACGAGATTGCGGAGCTTACCACCGCATTCACAGGCATGGCGCGCACCGGCAATGGTGGTGCGCCGCAATTGGCCACCTTGCGCCCGCTGGCGGGCGTGCACGAGTATCCATCACGCATCAAATGCGCCACCCTGCCCTGGATGGCATTGAAGGCGGCCATGGCTGGAAAAGGAAACGCGAGCAGTGAATGACACGTCCCACGTCAGCAACTGGACGCCCGAGGGCGAGACCGTGGCAGTGCCCAGCGAGGATATGCTGATCGCGGCATGTGCGACGGTGTACGACCCGGAAATCCCGGTCAACATCTACGAACTCGGCCTGATCTACGCGATCGAGACCACACCCGAAGGCTACGTGAAGGTCGAGATGTCGCTCACCGCGCCAGGCTGCCCCTCGGCACAGGAGCTGCCGGTGCAGGTGCGCGAGGCCATCATGGCGCTGCCCGGTGTGTCGTCATGTGACGTCGAAGTGGTGTGGGAGCCCGCCTGGGACCCGAGCCGCATGACTGAAGATGCCCGTCTATCCCTAAACATGTTTTGAGGGGAAGTTCGATGTCCACCACGCTCACCAACGCCAAACCCCGTCGCGCGCTGCCGCCGCTGATGCAGTTATCTGACGCCGCGGCCGAGCGCCTGCGCTCGCTTTACGCCAAGGGACAGGAAGGCATGCTACTGCGCATTGCCGTCAGTACCAAAGGATGCTCAGGCATGTCCTACGACATGAGCTGGGTGGAAGCGCCCGCGGCGACCGATGAGGTCGTCACCGACAAGGGGCTCACCGTTCTTGTGGATCGCAAAGCGACTTTGTTCCTGATCGGAACGACGATGGATTACGAGGTGAAGGCACTTTCGTCGGGCTTCACCTTTGTCAATCCGAATGAAAAGGGCCGTTGCGGTTGCGGCGAGAGCTTCCACGTATGATTGCATCCGTGTCCGGTAACTCGTTTCGTAACGAGACTGTGGGGATCATTTTACGGAGGCTGTGATGCGCTTTGTGCTGGCGTTGCTGATGTCCATGGTCACCTCCATCGCATGGGCCGGTGAGGTTCCCTCAGCGCAAGACCGGGATGCCATTCAGTCGGTGATCAGCCAGCAGCTTGATGCCTTCAACCACGATGATGCTGATGCGGCATTCGCGTATGCGTCACCGATGATCCAGCACATGTTCGGAACGCCAGGCAATTTTATCGGGATGGTCGAGCGCGGCTATCCGCCGGTGTTTCGATCCAAGCGGCCTCAATTTGGTGCGCTCGATACGGCGGAAGACGATTTCGTGCAGCACGTCTACATCACCGGCCCAGACGGCGTGCGCTATTTGGCACTGTATCACATGGAGAAGCAGCCAGATGGCAGCTGGAAAATCTCCGGCTGCCAACTGACCGAAAGTGCTCCACTTGCGACGTAGGTTAGAGCGAGACCTTCGTCTTCGCCGCAATCTCGCCAACCACACCGCGGCGGAACAGCATCACGCACAGCACGAAAATCACGCCTTGCGTCACCGTCACCCATGAGCCGAACGGTGCCAGGTAGAACTCAAGCGTGTTGGTGATCACCGCGCCTATCACCGGGCCAAATATTGTGCCCAGGCCACCTAGCAGCGTCGTCAGCACGATCTCGCCCGAGGCCTGCCACGTCACATCTGTCAACGACGCAATGCCGAACACCAGTGATTTCATCCCACCCGCGCAGCCCGCCACGAAGGTGGAGAGCGTGAACGCGATCAGCTTGTAGTCATCCACCCGGTAGCCCAGCGAGATGGCGCGCGGCTCGTTCTCGCGGATCGCCTTCAGCACCTGGCCAAACGGGGAATGAATGATGCGGAAAATCGCCAGAAATCCGATCAGGAACACGCCCGCCGTCATCCAGTAAATTGCCATATCCGGCTTCATCGAGATAAAGCCGAGCAGGGCGGCACGCGGCACCTGCTGAATGCCATCCTCACCGCCGGTGAACGGCAGCTGAGTGCAAAGGAAGTAAGTGAACTGCGCCAGCGCCAGCGTGATCATCGAGAAGTAAATGCCCTGCCGGCGAATGGCGATGGCCCCGAACACCACGCCCAGCCCAGCGCCCACCAGCCCGCCCAGCAGCACACAGATTTCAGCTGAAAGGCCCCAGGATTTTGCGGCATAGGCGCTCACATAAGCCCCCATGCCGAAATACGCCGCATGGCCGAATGACAGCAGTCCCACATAGCCGATCAGGAGGTTGAAGGCGCAGGCGAATAGCGCGAAGCACATCACCTTCATCAGGAACACGGGATAGACGAAGGCCGGTGCAATCCCGATGACGGCCAGCATCACGACCAGCGCCAGCAACTGCGGGCGGGAGAAACTCCAGATCATCAGCTGACCTTCCCGAACAGACCGGCCGGGCGCAGCAGCAGCACGATGATCATCAGCACAAACACCACCACGCCCGAGCCTTCAGGATAAATGTATTTGGTGAAGCCCTCGAGCAGCCCGAGGCCGAAGCCCGTCAGGATGGAACCGAGGATCGAGCCCATCCCGCCAATCACCACCACCGCGAACACCACAATGATCACATTGCTGCCCATGTTCGGGTTCACCGAATAGACCGGGGCCGCCATCACACCGGCAAAGGCTGCAAGCGCCACGCCCGCGCCATAGGTGAGGGTGACGAGCCTTGGCACGTTCACGCCGAATGATTGAACCAGGGCCGCGTTCTCGGTGGCGGCCCGCAGCGTGGCACCGATGGGGGTTTTCTCCAGGATCAGCCAGGTGCTGATGCACACCACAAACGAGGCCACCACCACCCAGGCGCGATAGGTCGGCATGATCATGAAGCCGAGTTTGGTCGCACCGCGCAGCGAGTCTGGCACCGCATAGGCCATGCCGGAGCTGCCAAACTGATTGCGCGCCAGACCTTCAACGATCAAAGCCACGCCGAAGGTGAGCAGCAATCCGTAAAGATGGTCGAGCTTGTAGAGCTTGCTGATGAACACCTTCTCCAGCAGCACGCCGAACGCGCCCACGATCAGCGGTGCGATGATGAGCGATGGCCAGTAGCCAATGCCGATCCAGTTCAGCAGCATCCACGACACCACAGCACCCAGCATGAACAACGCGCCATGCGCGAAGTTGATGATGTTGAGCAGGCCAAAGATCACCGCAAGGCCAAGCGACAGCAGTGCGTAGAACGCGCCGTTGATCAGACCGAGCATTCCTTGGGCCAGCAGGGGGCCGATATTGTAGCCGAGAACCATCAACATAAAGCAGCCTTCAAGGGATATGCGCCAACCCGGACCCTGGCAGGTCCGGGCGGTTGCGCGAGGTTTAGGCCTTGATGAACGGGCAGCCGCCATCCTTCAGCGGGCGCCAGGCCTGCTCGGCCGGCGTGGTCTGCACGAGCTTGTAGTAATCCCACGTGCCCTTGCTCTCCGACGGCTTCTTCACCTGGAAGAGATACGACGGGAACAGGCTGCGGCCGTCCTGGCGAATGCTGCCCTTGCCGAATGCATCATCCTCGGTCGGCAGCGACTTCATCGCTTCCACAATCGCCTTGCCGCTCGCCTTGGCGGCGGTGGCACCGATCTTGTTGATCGCCTTCATGAAGTGCAGCGAGCCGGAGTAGCAGCCGGCATGGGACATGTTCGGCCAGTTATCCGGCGTCTTCGACTTCACCCGGTTGGTGAAGGCGCGGGTGCCGTCATTCAGATCCCAGTAGAAGCTCTCGGTCAGGTGCAGGCCCTGCGCCACTTCAAGGGTGAGCGCCTTGACGTCGGAGATGAACATCAGCAGCGCTGCGATATCCATCGTAAGGCCGAATTCCTTGGCTTGCTTGATGGAGTTGATCGTGTCCCCGCCCGCATTGGCCAGACCGAGCACCTTCGCACCGGACGATTGCGCCTGCAGCAAGAACGACGAGAAATCGGTGGTGCCCGGGAACGGATAGGAGGCCGACCCCTTCACGCTGCCCTTGGCCGATTTGATCAGCGCCGTGGTGTCACCTTCGAGCTTGTGGCCGAAGGCGTAATCTGCGGTGATGAAGAACCAGGTGTCGCCGCCTGCCTTCACCGTGGCACCGCCGGTCGATTGCGCCAGCATCCAGGTGTCGTAGTTCCACGAGATGAAGTTCTCGTTGCACTGCACGCCGGTGAGATCGGATGTCGCGGCACCGGTATTAAGATGAACCTTGTTCTTCTCCTTGGCCACGGCCGAAACCGCCAGCGCCACGCCGGAATTCGGCACGTCAAGGATCGCGTCGACGCCGTCACGGTCAAACCACTGGCGTGCGATGGAGGCACCCACGTCCGGCTTATTCTGATGGTCAGCGGTCACAACCTCGACCGTGTAGCCCTGCATGAGCGAAGAAAATTCTTCCACTGCTTGCTTGGTACAGATCACCGAGGTGATGCCGCCGGTGTCACGATATGGGCCTGACTGGTCGTTGAGAACGCCGAGCTTGAAGACCGGCTTTGCCTGGGCACGGGCTCGGGACATTGGCAGTGCGGTGGTAGCGGCAGCCGTGGTGACGGTGCCAAGCAGTTTGCGACGAGAAATTTCCATGGACGTTCCCTTTTGCAGGTTGGTGTTAGGTGAGGCTCAGCTTTTCACCAGCGGACAGCCATCTTCGGCGAGCGGACGGAAGGCTTCGTCCGCTGGCAGGCTGCTGATTGTGGCGCAGTAATCCCATGGCCCCTTGCTCTCCGACGGCTTCTTGATGCGGCGGAGATAGGTTGGATGGATCTTGCGGCCGTCGATGCGGATGCTGCCGGGGCCGAAGGCATCATCGTCGGTCGGCATCGCCTTTAGCTTGGCCACCACATCCGTGCCGCTGCCTTTCATGGCGGGCACGCCGGCCTGGGCCGCCACCTTCAGGTAGTGCAGCACCGAGGAATACACGCCCGCATGCACCATTGTGGGGCGGGCAGACGGGAATTTCTTTGCAAGCCGCGCGGAAAACGCACGGGTCTTGTCGTTGTGGTCCCAATAGAAGCTATCGGTCAGCACGATGCCCTGTGCCGTCTCCAGCCCCAGCGCATGCACGTCGGACAGGAACAGCAGAAGGCCTGCCAGCGTCATCGTGACGCCGAATTCCTTGGCCTGCTTGATGGTGTTGATCGTGTCGGTGCCCGCATTGGCGATGCCGAGCACCTTCGCCCCAGATGATTGCGCCTGCAGCAGCATGGACGAGAAATCGGTGGTGCCGGGGAAAGGATAGGCGATCGAGCCGGTCACCTTGCCCTTGTTGGCCTCGATGAACCCCGTCGTGTCACGCTGCAGCGCCTTGCCGAAGGCGTAATCGGCGGTGATGAAGAACCAGCTGTCCCCACCGGCCTTGGCCAGCGCGCCACCGGTGGACTTCGCCAGCATATAAGTGTCGTAAGCCCAATGGATCGTGTTGGCATTGCACTGCCCGCCGGTGAGATCGGAGGTGGCGGCACCGGAGTTGATGTAAACCTTGTTCTTTTCCTTGGCGACGCCCGCCACTGCGAGTGCCACGCCTGAGTTGGCGACTTCGACGATGATGTCTACGCCTTCGCGGTCAAACCATTGGCGCGCCACACCGGCACCGACATCGGGCTTGTTTTGGTGATCGGCGGAGATCACATCCACCGTCATGCCCTTGCCCGAGATGCCGGCATCTTCCATGGCTTGGTAGACGCACTGAATGGCCTGCGGACCGGCGAGGTCCTTATAAGGTCCGGACAGGTCGGTCAGCACGCCGATCTTGAGATTGGCTCCCTGTGCGCGGGCGCGCATGGCGGGAAGGGTGGCGCTGGCGGCAGCTGTGGCCAGCAATGCGCGGCGATTGATGATCATGTTCGTCTCCCCTGATTGCGGCTCAAACGCCGAGATAGTCGTGCAGTTTGTCCATGTTGGCGTCGAGTTCGTGGTTGTCGATCTCGTCGATCACCACGCCGTGGTCCATCACGTAGTGCCGGTCCGCCACGGTGGCGGCGAAACGGAAATTCTGCTCGACCAGCAGCACCGTGAAGCCGCGCTGCTTGATCTCGCGGATGGTACGGCCGATCTGCTGGACGATGACCGGGGCCAATCCTTCGGTCGGCTCATCGAGCAGCAGCAATTTGGCCCCGGTGCGCAAAATCCGGCCAATGGCGAGCATCTGTTGCTCGCCGCCGGACAGCTTGGTGCCGGGGCTGCCTGCGCGTTCCTTGAGATTGGGGAACAACTCATGGATTTCGGTAACCGACAGGCCGCCGGGTGCAGTGATCGGCGGCAGCATCAGGTTTTCGGTCACGTTGAGGCTGGCGAAGATACCGCGCTCCTCAGGGCATAGAGCAATCCCGGCCTTGGCGATGCGGTCCGACCGCATATCCACCGTCTCGGCACCTTTATACTTCACCGAGCCGGTGCGCTTGCCGACCAGACCCATGATGGACTTCATGGTGGTCGTTTTGCCAGCACCGTTGCGGCCAAGCAGGGTGACAACCTCGCCCTCGCGGACATTGAAGTTCACGCCGTGCAGAATGTGGCTCTCGCCATACCATGCGTTCAGGTCACGCACGTCGAGCATGATCTCAGGCATGCTCTGTCCCCAAATAGGCTGAAACAACTTCAGGATTGGCCGAAACCGTGGCGTAGTCGCCTTCGGCAAGCACACGACCCCGGGTGAGCACGGTGATGGTGTCGCACAGGCCTTCAACAACTGAGAGATTGTGTTCGACCATTAAAATTGTGCGACCTTTGCGAATGCGGCGGATGAGCGCCACCACGCGCTCAACGTCCTCATGGGTCATCCCTGCGGTGGGCTCATCGAGAAGCAGCATCTCAGGATCGAGCGCCAACGTGGTTGCAATCTCCAATGCTCGCTTGCGACCGTAGGAGAGCTGTCCGGCCTCCACATCCACGTATTCAGACAGGCCCACGTCATCGAGGAGTTCGCGAGCGCGCTGGTCGTATTGGTGCAGCACCTCCTCGGACCGCCAGAAGTCAAAGCTCGCCCCGCGTGCCCGCTGCAGTGCAATACGAACGTTCTGCAACGCCGGCAGATGCGCGAACACCGCCGAAATCTGAAAACTGCGGATCAACCCCAGCCTGGCCACGTCAGCAGGCTTGGTGGCCGTGATGTCACGCCCCTTGAACTGGATGGTGCCGCGTGTCGGGGAGAGAAACTTCGTCAGCAGATTGAAACAGGTGGTTTTTCCGGCACCGTTGGGGCCGATCAACGCATGGATCGTGCCAGCGCGGACATTCAGGTCCACACCATTGACGGCCACAAATCCGCGAAACTCCCGGGTCAGCCCCTGCGTCGACAAAATGGAGTCTGACACCCCTGCACGTCTCCCTTATTCCTTGCCCTCTGATTTGCATATAGCGCGTGGCCCCGCAAGATTGTTTCGTGCGGCCGGGCGAATTGAGAGGAATACGTCGCAGTGCGGCATAGTGGTTTGGAGAACGGACGCTTCGTCGACTTTGCAGGGGCGCTTGTTGATCAGATGCCAGAATTGTCACGTTTCGCTACGGGACGCGCAATCAATGCAATGAGACAGTTGCTCGTTGCGACTGATGCGCACTGATGCTCAAAGGTCCGAAACCCACAGAGTGAGTAAGTTTATGACGCCTCTTCGTCTGCGCAGCCCGCTATTTGCCCCAGGTGATTCCGCGCGCAAGGCGGAGAAGGCGATGGCTTCGGCAGCCGACGCGGTCATCCTCGATCTGGAGGATTCGGTGGCGATGGGCTCCAAGGACGCCGCCCGCGCCATGGTCGCGGCGCTTCTGCCCGGTCTGTCCCGTCCCGGCGTGATCGTGCGCATCAACCCACCCGGCACGCCATGGTATTTGGCCGATCTCGCCGCCATCGTGCGCGCCAAACCCGCTGCGGTCATGCTGCCGAAATGCGGTTCGGCGGACGATCTTGCGGCCCTCGATCACCATCTGGAGGCGCTAGAGGCGGCGGCGGGCGTCGATATCGGCAGCATCGCCGTGCTTCCTATTGCGACCGAAACCACCGCCTCCGTCCTCGCGCTGCCGTCCATGCTGGCCCAGACCCGGCGGGTGGTGGCAATGTGCTTCGGGGCGGAGGACCTGTCCGCTGACCTCGGCATCTCACCGCGCCACGCTGGTGGCAGCTATCCGGCAGCGATTGCACAGGCGCGTGCCATGGTTCTGCTGGCCGCGTCTGCCGCCGGTATCGACGCCATTGACACACCGTTCCCCGATCCGAAAGACCCGCAGGGCTTGGCGCTTGAACTCGCGGCCGCGGCGGCAGACGGGTTTGCCGGCAAGCTCTGCATTCACCCCGATCAGATCGAGGCGGTGAATGCGGCGTTCACCCCATCGACTGGGCGGATTGAATGGGCGCGCGCGGTGCAGGCGGGGTTTGCCGCCAATCCGGCCGCCGGCGTGTTCACGCTGGATGGAAAGATGATCGACCGGCCCCATCTAAGGTTGGCGGAGCGCATTCTGGCGAGCGTTCGCGAATAGAGAAGTGGATCAGCCAGTGCCCCGCCTCATCCTATTGCTGTGCGTCGTGCTGGGTGCGTGCCATCTCGGGCCAGATTACCGGCGCCCGTTTGCTTCCGCGCCGGTGGCCTTGCGTCAGACGTCCCCGAACGCCCCGATCTGGCCGGAGCGCGGCTGGTGGCACGGGTTTGGCTCGGCCGATCTGGACCGGCTAATCGAACGGGCGGAGACTGACGGATTTGACATTCAGGCCGCCATCGCACGGGTGCGGCAGGCAGATGCGCAGGTGCTGGTATCTGGCGCCCCTCTGCTGCCCAGCGTCACCGGCACCGCCAAGCAGGACTATCAGCGCGCCTACTCCAAAAGCAGCTTCAAATCCGTGCAGAGCCGCTACGTCGATAGCCGCTCCAGCACCGCCCAGCTTTCCGCCAGCTATGAACTGGACCTGTGGGGCAAATTGGCCGCCAGCAGGGCTTCCGCACAGGCATCCGCGTTGTTTAGTCGATATGACCAACAGACAGTAGCTCTTACCACGATCAGCTCGGTGGCCACAACCTGGTTCTCCGCACTCGCCTTTCAGGACAGGCTGGCCGTGGCGCAGCGCAATCTCAATGATGCCGAGCAAATTCTGAGGGCCATCAGGGCGCGCCTCGATGTCGGCACCGCGTCGGAGCTTGATGTCGCCCAGCAGGAGGCGCTGGTCGATGGCATTCGCGCCAACATCCCGAATCTGCGCAGCAATGCCGAAACGCAGATCAACGCGCTGGAGGTGCTGGTCGGCCAGTTGCCGGAGGACATCAAGGTTTCGCCCGGCACGCTCAACACGCTGTCGCTGCCGGAGGTGGCACCCGGATTGCCGTCTGATCTCCTGCTGCGCCGGCCTGACATTGCGGCGTCCGAGGCGCAGCTGATGGCGGCCAACGCCAACATTCAGGTCGCCCGCGCGAGCTTCTACCCTGACATCACGCTCACCGCAGGCGGTGGCCTGCAAAGTGCAGCACTCAACACCCTGTTCGGCCCGACCTCGTTCTTCGCCAACGCGGCTGCCACCGCCACACAGACGATTTTCAACAACGGCCAGTTCAGTGGCCAGTTCGACCTCAATGCCGCCCGGTATGATGAGCTGGTGGCGGATTATCGCAAAACGGTCGTGCAGGCCTTCACCGATGTGGAGAACGCCCTCACCCAATACAAATACACCACCGAGCAAGAGGGACTGCAGCGTCAGGCGGTGGCCACGGCCCAGCGTGCTGCTGACATTGCCCGCGCCCAGGTGCTGGCTGGCACCAGCGACATCGTGACCGCACTGCAAACGCAGACCACGCTGTTCAATGATCTCGACACCCTGGCCCAGGTCCGGCTGAACCGCTTCCAGGCCCTGGTGGCGCTGTATAAGGCGCTCGGCGGCGGCTGGACGATCAGTGACACGCCGGTCCCGCCGTCAAAGCTGCTACAGGGTGTGCTCTGATACCCATGTCTGGTCTGGAGGCCTGATGCGCCGGTTTTTGATCATTGTGCTGATCCTGGCGGCTGCCGGTGGGGGCGGCTGGTATTGGAAGCGCAACCGCGATGCCGCGGCGGTGGAGGCTGCGGCAGCCACCGCGCGTGTCAACATCGTGCCGATCCTCGCCGTGCCCGCCCGCCTGGCAGACGTGCCGATCTTTCTCGACGGCCTCGGCACCGCCCAGGCCTCCGCCAACGTCACCATCAAGTCGCAGGTGGACGGCAAACTCATCGAGGTGAACTTCACCGAAGGCCAGGATGTCGTGGCTGGCACCGTGCTCGCCCGTATCGACCCGCGCGCCTATCAAGCCGCACTCGATCAAGCGGTGGCGAAAAAGGCGCAGGATGCGGCAACCCTCGCCAACGCCCGTATCGATATGGCGCGCTATCAAAAACTCGCCGCCACCGCCTACACCTCTGCCCAGCAGGCGGATACGCAAAAATCGCTCGTGGCACAGCTCGACGCCCAGGTTGCCGGTGATCAGGCGCAGATCGACACGGCGCGCGTCAATCTCGGCTACACCACCATCACGGCCCCCATCAGTGGGCGCATCGGGCTGCGTCAGGTCGATCTCGGCAACATCGTCCATGCGTCGGACGCCACCGGTATCTGCACCATCACTACGCTACAGCCGATCGACATGGTGTTCACCCTGGCCCAGCAATATCTGCCCGCCATCAACGCCGCGATGGCGCAAGGCTCGGCCGAGGTGCTGGCCCTGCCACAGGATGGCAGCGGGCGCGTGCTCGACCGCGGGATGCTGAAGGTGATCGACAATCAGGTTGATCCCGCCACCGGCACCATCAAGCTCAAGGCCCGCTTCGCCAATCCAGAGCTGCGGCTCTGGCCCGGTGCCTTCGCCAATGTTCGGGTGAAGGTGGAAACCCGCAAAGACGCCATCGTCGTGCCCCCCGCCGCCATCTTGCGCGGCCCAACCGGGGCCTATGTCTACGTCGTCAAGGACGACAACACGGCAGCAAGGCGCAACGTGACGGTGAGCCATGAAGACCTCCAAGTCGCCATCGTCACCGACGGTTTAAAGGCCGGCGAAGTCGTCGTCACCGACGGTTCATCGCGACTGTACGAAGGCTCGAAGGTCGCAGTCGGCGACCCCAGCGCCCCCGCCGCCCCCACCACCGGGCCGGTCGCACGACAGCGAACCCGCAAATCCTCATGAGCATTTCGAGCCCCTTCATCGCCCGGCCCATCGCCACCTCGCTCCTGGCGGTGGCGGTGCTGCTGGGCGGGGCGCTCGGCTACAACGCGCTGCCGGTCTCCGCCTTGCCGCAGGTGGATTTTCCCACCATCCAGGTCACCACCCAGCTGCCCGGTGCCAACCCTGACACTGTCGCCACCCTCATCACCGCCTCCCTCGAACGCCAGTTCGGCCAGATCCAGGGTCTGAGCACCATGACCTCGGAAAGCTCCGAGGGCACCAGTTCCATCACCCTGCAATTCTCCCTCGCCCGCAGCATCGACAGTGCCAGCCAGGACGTGCAGGCCGCCATCAACTCGGCTGCCGGAACCCTGCCGAGCACGCTGCCCTATCCGCCCGTCTACGCGAAGGTGAACCCAGCCGACGCACCCATCCTCACCATCGCCCTCACCTCCGACGCCATCACCATCGACCGTGTCAGCGACAGTGCCGATACCCTGCTCCAGCCCAAGCTCAGCCAGATCGACGGCGTCGGCAAAGTCACCGTGCAGGGCAATATGCGCCCCGCCATCCGTATCCGTGCCGATCCAGCCCGTCTCGCCTCTTACGGCCTGTCGATGGAGGACGTGCGAACCGCCGTTGCCGCCGCCAACGTCAACGGGGCCAAGGGTGGGTTTGACGGTCCACGCCAAGCCATCGCCCTCGGGGCCAACGACCAGATCCTCTCGCCCGATGCGTATGACACGCTGGTCATCGCCTACCGCAACAACGCGCCGGTCCGTCTCAAAGATGTCGGCTCCGTCGTCGGCGGCGTGGAGAACAACCGCGTCGCCGCCAGCTACAACGGCCACCAAGCCGTGGTGCTCGACATTCAGCGCCAGCCCGGTGCCAACATCGTGGCAACCGTCGATCGGGTGAAGGCCGAACTGCCCAACCTTCAACGGGCGCTGCCCACCGCCATCAAGCTCTCGATTGTCACCGACCGCACCGAGACCATCCGCGCCAGCGTCCGCGATGTGGAGGCAACGCTGGTCCTCGCCATTGTGCTCGTCGTAGGCGTCATCTGGCTGTTCCTGCGATCCTGGCGCGCCACCATCATTCCCGCCGTGGCCCTGCCGCTCTCGCTGATCGGCACGTTCGGCATCATGGCGTGGCTTGGCTATGGGCTCGACAACCTCTCGCTCATGGCGCTGACCGTCGCCACCGGCTTCGTGGTGGACGACGCCATCGTGATGATCGAGAACGTCGTCCGATACATCGAACTTGGCGAGAAGCCGCTCGCCGCCGCCTACAAAGGGGCCGCCCAGATCGGCTTCACCATCGTCTCGCTCACCGTCAGCCTGATCGCGGTGTTCATCCCGCTGCTGTTCATGCAGGGCGTGGTGGGCCGCCTGTTCAGCGAATTCGCCATCACGCTGTCCGTTTCGGTGGTCGTATCGGCGATCGTCTCGCTGACCCTCACGCCAATGATGTCCGCCCTGCTTCTGCGTCCCGCGGCCGAAGAAAAACCAATGTTGCTGAGCCGGATGGCCGAGCGTGGCTTTGACTGGATGCTGGCAGGCTACCGTCGAACATTGGCATGGTCCCTGCGCCACCAAACTCTCGTTCTCGTGACAGCCGTTCTAACCTTATTCGGCACCATCGCGCTATACGTAATCATCCCCAAAGGCTTCCTGCCACAGCAGGACACCGGCGTGATCGTGGCCGTCACCGAAGCCGAACAATCCGTCTCCGTCCCCCGCATGGCGACGTTGCAGGCCCAGGCCATCGACATCATCCGCGCCGATCCAGATGTCACGGGCGTCGTGGGTTTCGTGGGGGCCGGCAGCATCAACCCCACGCCGAACACCGGCCGAATCACCATCGCGCTCACGCCGCGCGACAGTCGCGTGTCCGCCGCGAAGATCGCCACCCGCCTTCAGGACAAACTCGCGGGCATTGCAGGCCTCTCCGTTTTCATGCAGCCGGTGCAGGACATTCAGATCGGCACCCGCATCAGCCGCACCCAGTTCCAATACACCCTCATCGACACCGACCCCGCCGAACTCGGCGTCTGGGCCCCCAAGCTGCTCGCCTCGCTCCGCTCGCTGCCCGCCCTGCAAGACGTCGCCACCGATCAACAGGATCTCGGCTTTCGCACCTTCATCCGCGTCAACCGGGACCGTGCGCAATCCCTCGGCGTATCCATGCAGAACGTGCAGGACGTGCTGTATGACAGCTTCGGCCAGCGCCAGATTTCCACCATCTTCTCCCAGGCCAACCAATACCGCGTCGTCCTCGAAGCAGACCCCGCATGGCAGGCCGATCCCGGCTCGCTCCTCCGCCTGAGGGTGCCCGGGGCAGGGGGCGCGCAGGTCCCACTCTCGGCCATCGCCACGCTCGAACGCATCACCGCCCCGCTCGTCGTCACCCATCAGGCGCAGTTCCCATCGGTGACGCTGAGCTTCAACCTCACACCCGGTTCTTCGCTGGGCGACGCGGTGGACGCCATTGCCGCCGCCGAACGCGAGATTGGCCTGCCCATCACCATCTCCGGCAGCTATTCGGGAGATGCTGCGGAGTTTCAAAGTTCGTTGGCCTCCGAACCCTGGCTGATCCTGGCCGCCATGGTGGTGATCTACATTGTGCTCGGCGTGCTCTATGAGAGCATCATCCACCCCGTCACCATCCTCTCCACACTCCCTTCCGCCGGCATCGGCGCGCTGCTCGCGCTGATGTTCACCGGCCAGGATTTGTCACTCGTGGCCCTCGTCGGCGTCGTGCTGCTGATGGGCATCGTGAAGAAAAACGCCATCATGATGATCGACTTCGCGCTGGAGGCGGAACGCGAACGCGGGCTCGACCCGTTGGCCTCCATCACAGAAGCCTGCCACCTCCGCTTCCGCCCGATCATGATGACCACCGCCGCGGCTTTGCTCGGCGCATTGCCGCTGGTCATCGAGAACGGCTCCGGCTCCGAACTGCGCTTTCCCCTCGGCGTCACCATCGTCGGCGGCCTTTTGCTGAGCCAGTTGCTGACGCTCTACACCACCCCCGTCATCTACCTCGCCTTTGAACGCCTGCGGCTGCGCTACGGCTCGTCTCCTGAACCAGCCGCCGCCGAATGAACATCTCCGAGCCCTTCATCCGCAGGCCCATCGCGACATTCCTGCTCGCCCTTGGCCTGCTGATCGCCGGGGCCGTCGCCTACCGCTTCCTCCCCGTCGCCCCGCTGCCGAGCGTGGACATTCCCACCATCGTCGTCTTCGCGGGCCGTCCGGGTGCCGACCCGGAGACCATGGCCGCCTCCATCGCCGCCCCGCTCGAACGCCGCCTGGGTGAAATCGCGGGGGTGACGGAGATCACGTCCACCAATGCCATCGGCAGCAGCTCGATCGTCATCCAGTTCGACATCAACCGCGATATCGACGGCGCCGCCCACGACGTGCAGGCCGCCATCAACGCCGCCGTCTCCGACCTCCCCGCCGACCTGCCCACGCGGCCGTATTTCCGCAAATTCAACCCCGCCGCCGCCCCGGTGATGACCATCGCGCTCACCTCGCCCACGCTGTCGCCGGGTGCGATCTACGATGCCGCCGACAGCATTCTCGCCCAGCGCCTCAGCCAAATCGACGGTGTCGCGCAGGTGACGGTCAACGGGGCCGAAAAACCCGCCGTCCGCGTCCAACTCGACCCCGCTGCCCTCTCCGCCGCCGGCCTCTCCGGGCAAGACGTTTTCACCACCATCCGCGCTGCCAACACCAACGGCCCGCTCGGTGGGTTTGAAGGCCCATCGCGGGCGGAAACCATCGGCCTCAACAACCAAATCGGCACGGCGGACGAATACCGCCCCCTCGTCGTCAAGCACAACGGTGCCGCCACCGTCCGCCTTGGTGATGTGGCAACGGTGCTGGACGGTGTGGCCAACACCCGCCTCTACGCCTCCCTCGGCGACGAACCCGCCATCCTGCTCACCATCACCAAAACCGGTGACGCCAACGTCATCGAAACGGTGGACCGCATTCGCGCTGCCCTGCCGCAGCTTGAAGGCTGGATGCCGCCTGGCATCAAATTCACCATTCTGTCCGACCGCACCAACACCATCCGCGCCAGCGTCTACGACATTCAGATCACCATGCTCATCGCCATCGCCATGGTGCTGCTCGTCGTCCTCCTGTTCATGCGCCGCGCCGTGCCCACTCTCGCCGCCGCCGCCACCGTTCCGCTGTCAATTGCCGGCACCTTCGCCGCCATGTGGTTCGCGGGCTTCACGCTCGACAATTTCTCCCTCATGGCCCTCACCATCTCCGTGGGCTTCGTCGTTGATGATGCCATCGT
The DNA here is from genome assembly GCA_903823665.1 of uncultured Rhodospirillales bacterium. GTDB lineage: Bacteria > Pseudomonadota > Alphaproteobacteria > Acetobacterales > Acetobacteraceae > CAIQQQ01. Next base: position 2,121 of record CAIJTR010000131.1, on the reverse strand, counting down.
GATGATCGAAAACATCGTCCGCCGCATGGAGCAGGGTGAAACCCCAATGCAGGCGGCGTTGCGCGGTGCCCGCCAAATCGGCTTCACCGTCATCTCCATCAGCCTCTCCCTCGTCGCCGTCTTTATCCCACTGCTGTTCATGGGCGGCATTCTCGGCCGCCTGCTGCACGAATTCTCCACGGTCATCGCGCTCTCCATCACCATCTCCGCCCTCGTCTCGCTCACCCTCACGCCGATGATCTGCGGCCACTACATGTCCACCACGCCGCCTAAAAAAACCTGGTGGTCCCACATCGACGGCGCGGTCGATCGCGGCTTTCAGTCCGCCGCCCGCTTCTATGCGAAAACCCTCGGCTGGGCGCTGCGCCACAACTGGCTGATGCTGGCCGTCACCTTCGGCGTCATCGCCCTCACCGTGCAGCTCTACCGTGTGGTCCCCAAAGGCTACCTGCCCATCCAAGACACCGGCCTCATCCAGGGAGGCACCGTGGCCGACCCGAACATCTCGTTTTCCGCCATGAAGGAGCGGCAGCAGCAGGTGATCGACGTCATCAAAACCGATCCCGCCATCCTGGACATCGGCTCGACCCTGGGTGTGACCAGCGGCTGGGCCTCGGCCAATCGCGGCCAATTCACCATTGGCCTGAAACCCTATGCCGAGCGCGGCCTCACCTCCGAACAGGTCATCGCCCGCCTCCGTCCCAAGCTTGCCAAAATCCCCGGCATCTACCCGTTTCTCTATTCCGCCCAGGATCTGCGCGGCGGCGGGCGAGGCGGCTCCGGCAACGAACTCGTCCTGCTCGGCACCGACATCGAGGCCCTGCGCGTCTGGACCGAAAAGGTCGAGAACCGCCTTCGTACCGTCCCCGGCCTCGTCGATGTCACCTCCGATCAGGATCGCACGGCCCCCCAGGTCAACGTGGTCATCGACCGGGTGAAGGCGTCCCAGCTTGGCGTGTCCGTGGCCGCCATCGACAACGTGCTGAACAACGCCTTCGCCCAGCGCCAGATCTCCATCATCTACACCGACCGCAACCAGTATCGCGTCGTCGAGGAAACCCTGCCCATTCTCCAGCGCGATCCCCAGGCGCTCGCGCGGATGCGGGTGCAGAGCTCCACCGGCGCACAAATCCCGCTCGCCTCCGTCGTGCAACTCGTGCCCGGTTTCGCGCCGCTGGCGGTGAACCACCAGGGCCAATTCCCCGCCACCACCATCAGCTTCGGCACCGACCCCAGCGTCGAGCTCGGCCCCGCCCTCGCATCGGTGCAGCAGGCCATCATCGAATTGCGCGTGCCCGACACCATCCACACCGAATTCGCCGGCAATGCCAAATTCCTCGCCCAAAGCCTGAGCTCGATGCCGCTGCTGATCCTGGCCGCCTTCCTCGCCATCTACATCGTCCTCGGCGTGCTCTATGAGAGCCTGACGCAGCCCATCACCATCATCTCCACCCTTCCATCCGCAGGCCTCGGCGCATTGCTCGCTCTGCTCATCACCGGCACCGCTTTGTCCGTGCTCAGCATCATCGGCATTTTGCTGCTCATGGGCATCGTCAAGAAAAACGCCATCATGCTGGTTGATTTCGCGCTGGAGGAGGAGCGCCAGCACGGCCGCACCCCGCAGCAGGCCATCCACGCCGCCTGCCTCGAACGCTTCCGCCCGATCATCATGACCACGCTCGCGGCCCTGTTCGGAGCCCTGCCGCTCGCCTTCGCCTACGGTGTCGGCTCCGAATGGCGCCAACCGCTCGGCATCACCATCACAGGCGGCCTCATCGTCTCGCAGATGCTGACGCTCTACACCACGCCCGTCATCTACCTCGCCTTCCAAGGCCGCAAAAAACGCCAGCCCCGCGCCACCGCAGCCTTTCCGGCGGAGTAAAGCTATATTATTACGATATCGTAACAAACTCGGCGCAATTCTCCAATGCGGCCAAAACCGGCGAAAAATGCGAAGAAAAAGAAAGAACGCCTGACACGCGCGCGCGCATCGTGCAGCGCCGTGACACCGCGGGCGCGGACGGACGAACATACTGCCCCGTCACCACCGGGATCATCACCGCCAGCCCGAACCGCGTCACATGACGCCACAGCACAACCCGGCCCTTCGGCGTCATAAAG
>CAIJTR010000130.1 GCA_903823665.1 uncultured Rhodospirillales bacterium | reverse complement strand
GTTTCAACTAGAGCAACGCCCGATCATATTGAACCGGTTCGGTTCAATATGATCGCGGCTAAGTTGCTCTAGAATCATACATTTCTAGAGCACGAACTTTCGACCAGATGATTCCATCTGGTCGAAACGTGCTCTAGGGCACGCGTTTTTTCATTGTTAATACGAATAAACACTTGCCGAAGCTCACATGGGCTTCCAGTGCCTCGCCGCGCACCGTGCCATGAGCTTCCCGTTCTTCCACCTTCCCGTCGAAACTGCCGTCGGCGGCCAACGGGAAGTGGTCGGTGTGCTTTATGTTGTTGGAGATAGTGTTCAGCGTGAACACGCCGTTTTTAATCATCGTGCGCGCATTCAGGTTGCTGTAGCAGCCGCGCCCTGCATCTGAGCCGAGCATCGACATGAACGTGCCCTCATACACGCCGTCAAACGCACTCGCCGGCCCCGGCCCCGCACCTGTCACCGGTTCGCTCCAGGCGATGGCGGGCAGAACTGCTGCATATGAGCTGAGCAAAACAACGAGGTGCCAACGTGTCAGCATGGTGAAGGCCTCTGTGCGCGATATCCGGCGCAATCAAGCTTGGCCGTATGACCATATGCAAGTCCGAATTGACGCCAGAAAGCGCGCTTTCACGGCTACTGGACGACGAAAATTGCCAAAACAAGCGCAGCCTCCTAGATCATCCGTCGCCACAAGGGCCATGGCGTATGATGCGCTGCCCTATCACTTCACCAGGACACAAATGCGCCAACGTAAACCACGCGGCCGGGCACTCGACGGCTGGCTGATCGTGGACAAACCCCAGGGCTTGACCAGCACCGACGTCGTCAACCGCGTGCGCCGGTGGTTCGACGCGCAAAAGGCCGGCCATGGCGGCACGCTCGACCCGCTCGCCACCGGCATCCTGCCAATCGCCTTCGGGGCGGCCACCAAAACCGTGCCGTACATCATGGACAGCACGAAAATCTACCGCTTCACCCTCAAAATGGGCGAGCAGCGCGACACCGATGACGCCGATGGCCAGACCATCGCAACCTCTGATGTCCGCCCGTCCGACGAGCAGATCCGCGCGGCACTGCCCGCCTTCATCGGCGACATCATGCAGATCCCGCCAATCTACTCCGCCATCAAAATCGCCGGTGAGCGTGCTTATGATATGGCGCGCGAAGGCCGTGCCCCCGTCATGGAAGCTCGCCCCGCCCGCGTGGACCGGTTCGAGCTGATCGCGCGCCCCGATGCCGACACCGCCGAATTCGAGGTGCAATCCGGCAAGGGCGTCTATATGCGATCCCTGGCGCGTGACATTGCGGTGGCATGCGGCACGCTGGGCCATATCAGCGTGCTGCGTCGCCTGCGCGTGGGGCCATTCCTGGAAAGCAACGCGATTCTGCTGGACAAATTGCAGAGGGAGGAGGATAGCGAGCCCACATCCCCGAACCTCTTGCTTCCGGTCGTGACCGCGCTGGCCGACATCCCGGCTCTGGCCCTGACTGATGCAGAGGTTTCTTCCCTATCACACGGCCAGGCCATCAGCCTGGTTGATCTGATGGGGCGTATTCCGTTGGCAGCCAATCCTGATGGTGGATTGGCCCGCGCAATGGCGGGGGGTCGCGTGATCGGGCTGTGCCGCCTTGAAGAAGGCTGGCTGAAACCCGAACGGTTGCTGTGACCCGCGCGTTCACACTCAAACTATAGGAGACTTCACGATGTCGATGAACGCAGAGCGTCGCACGACGCTGCTGACCGATTACGCGCAATCTGCCGGTGACACAGGCAGCCCCGAGGTTCAGGTCGCCCTGATCACCGAGCGCATCAACACACTGACCGAGCACCTCAAAGTGCACGCCAAGGACTTCCACTCACGTCGCGGCCTGCTGATGCTCGTCGGCCGCCGCAGGCGTCTGCTCGACTATTTGAAGCGCAAGGATGACGCTCGTTATCGTTCGCTGATCGAACGCCTCAGCCTGCGCCGCTAATACTTTCGTCATTGCGAGGGGCGGGTTCGCCCCGCGGCAATCCAGAGTCGCATCGCGCTGCTCTGGATTGCCGCGGCCCCAAGCGGGGCCTCGCAATGACACGAGTTTGAATGACTGCCTGAAGACATGGGTTTTCAGGAGACCACCGCGGCAAGCGGCGGGATCAAGGATCGCCGATCCTTCGGGACTCACTCGGCGCCTCCGGCAACGTGGACGTGGCTGCGCCCAATTTTTGATAGGGTCAGTCTCCTCCCGCGTTCCCCGAGACGCCGGCCCCGAGGCCAGAGGCGAGATTTGCTCCGCCCTTTTCGCGTATTGAAAAGGAAAGACGCATGTTCAATCACTTCCGCAAGGAAATCGACTTCGGCGGGCGCAAGCTCGTTCTCGAAACCGGCAAAATCGCCCGTCAGGCCGATGGCTCCGTGCTCGCCACCTATGGCGAAACCGTTGTCCTGTGCACCGCCGTCGGTGTCCGCACCGCCAAGCCGGGCCAGGATTTCTTCCCGCTCACGGTCAACTATCAGGAAAAGACCTTCGCCGCCGGCAAGATCCCAGGCGGCTTCTTCAAGCGTGAAGGTCGCCCGACCGAGAAAGAGGTGCTGACCAGCCGCATCATCGACCGCCCAATCCGCCCACTCTTCCCACACGGCTTCCGCAACGAAGTGCAGGTTGTGGCCACCGTTCTGAGCCATGATCTGGAGAATGATCCGGACATGGTCTCGCTGATCGGCTGCTCCGCCGCTCTCACCCTCTCCGGCATCCCGTTCTTCGGTCCGGTCGCCGGTGCCCGCGTTGGCTGGATTGATGGTGCCTATGTGCTCAATCCGACCGCCGAGCAGATGAAGGACAGCAAGCTCGACCTCGTCGTCGCCGGCACCACCGAAGGCGTGCTGATGGTGGAATCCGAAGCGCAGGAACTGCCCGAGGACGTGATGCTCGGGGCCGTCACTTTCGGCCACACCGCCTTCCAGCCGGTGATCGAGATGATCATCAGCCTCGCCGAACTCGCCGCCAAGGAGCCTTGGGCTCTGGTGGAGGAGACCGAGGAGCACAAGGCACTCGCAGCCCATGTCGACCGCATCGCCCGCACCCAGCTCACCGAGGCCTATACGGAGAAGCTGAAGCAGGCCCGCCAGGAGAAGGTCGGCGCGGTGAAGAAGCTCGTTGCCACCACGCTCGCGCATGAGGGCGTCGAGGGTGACACCAAGGGCATCTTTAAGGAGCTTGAGGCCGACGTTGTCCGCAACGCCATTCTCGACACCGGCCTGCGTATTGATGGCCGTGACACCAAAACCGTCCGTCCGATTATCGCCGAAGTCGGCATTCTGCCCCGCGCCCACGGCTCTGCCTTGTTCACCCGTGGCGAAACCCAGGCCCTCTGCGTCGCCACCCTCGGCACAGCGCAGGATGAGCAGGTGATCGACGCCCTTGAGGGCGAGTACCGCGAGAACTTCATGCTGCACTACAACTTCCCTCCCTACTCGGTGGGTGAAGCTGGCCGCATGGGCTCCCCGGGTCGTCGTGAAATCGGCCACGGCAAGCTCGCCTGGCGCGCCATTCATCCGCTGCTGCCGGGCAAAGACAAGTTCCCATACACCATGCGCGTGGTGTCTGAGATCACCGAGAGCAACGGCTCCTCGTCGATGGCCACCGTCTGCGGCACGTCGCTCGCCCTGATGGACGCTGGCGTGCCTTTGACCCGCCCGGTCGCTGGCATCGCCATGGGCCTGATCAAGGAAGATCGCGGCTTCGCGGTTCTGTCCGACATTCTCGGTGACGAGGATTTCTTGGGCGACATGGACTTCAAGGTCGCCGGCACCGAGATGGGCATCACCTCGCTGCAGATGGACATCAAAATCACGTCCATCACGCCCGAGATCATGAAGGTCGCACTGGACCAAGCCAAGGGTGGGCGTTTGCACATCCTCGGCGAAATGGCCAAGGCGCTCACCTCCGGCCGTGACGACGTGGCGGCAACGGCTCCCAAGATCACCATCATCCAGGTGCCGAAGGAGAAAATCCGCGACATCATCGGCACCGGCGGCAAGGTCATCCGTGAGATCGTCGAGAACACCGGTGCCAAAATCGACATCGACGACGATGGCACTGTCAAAGTGGCCGCGTCCGATGATGCCAAGGCACAGGCCGCCATCGCCTGGATCCGTGGCATCGTCGCCGAGCCTGAAATTGGCCAGATCTACACCGGCAAGGTCGTCAAAACCGCTGATTTCGGCGCGTTCGTGAACTTCCTCGGCGCGAAGGACGGCCTTGTTCACATCAGCGAGCTGCAACAGGGCCGCGTCAACAAGACCACCGACGTGGTTAACCAAGGCGACACCGTGAAGGTGAAGGTTCTGGGCTTCGATGATCGCGGCAAGGTGAAGCTGTCCATGCGCGTGGTCGATCAGGCAACCGGGGCTGACATCACCGAGCAAGTTGGTGCAAAGGCCGGCGGTGGCCGTGAAGGCGGCGGCGGTCGCGGTCGCGGCGAAGACGCAGCCGAGTAGCCTTTTCTCACCTCTCCCATAAGACGCCTGTCCCAGCCGGGGCAGGCGTCTTTTCGGTTTGATGACGAAGTGCTATCCACATGACGGATACATTACTTACTTGCGCCGCACCGCATCCGCCTGCATCAGACGCAAGTAAGACCTATATAAAAGCCTGAACGAGACGCGAGGGAAGACAGACCATGAAGCCGATCAACGCAATCCGCATGGGCGGGGTGGATGTGCTGCCCCTCGTGGAGGGCGGCAAGGGCGTCTCGGTTTCAACGGGTGTCACGGCGGGGGCCTGGGCTGCGGCCGGTGGAGCCGGCACTCTTTCTGCGGTCAATGCTGATTTCTATGATGAGAACGACACGCTCATCGAGCAGGTCTATCAGGGCCGCACCCGCCGTGAGCGGCACGAGGAACTGATCGCGTTCGGCATTAAGGGCGGCATCGCCCAGGCCCGCCGCGCCTTCGACCTCAGCGGCGGCAAGGGGCGCATTCACGCCAATCTGCTCTGGGAAATGGGTGGGGCAGAGCGTGTGATCTCCGGCGTGCTGGAAGGTGCCAAAGGGCTGATCCACGGCATCACCTGCGGGGCTGGCATGCCCTATCGCCTGTCTGAGATCGCGCAGAAATTCAACGTCCACTACTACCCCATCGTCTCGTCCTCCCGCGCGTTCAGCGCGCTGTGGAAGCGCGCCTATTCGAAGGCTGCCAATTTGCTCGGTGGCGTGGTCTATGAAGACCCATGGCTCGCGGGCGGCCATAACGGCCTGTCCAACGGCGAGGACCCGACCAAGCCGGAAGACCCCTATCCCCGCGTTCTCGCCCTGCGGCAGACGCTGCGCACCTTCGGCCTTGGCGATACGCCCATCATCATGGCCGGCGGCGTCTGGTGGCTGGAAGAATGGGAGCACTGGATCGACAACCCTGAACTCGGCCCCATCGCCTTCCAGTTCGGCACCCGCCCTCTGCTGACCCAGGAATCGCCGATTTCCGACGCCTGGAAATCCCGCCTGATGACGCTGAAGGAAGGGGACGTGTTTCTCAACCGCTTCAGCCCAACCGGCTTCTATTCCTCGGCGGTGAACAACGGCTTCATCCAGGAACTGCGCGAACGCTCCGAACATCAGGTCGCCTACAGCAGCGAGCCGGTGGGCGAGCATGTCGCCCCCTATGGCGTCGGCCCCCGCAAGCGCCTCGTCTACCTCACCGCCATCGACCTGCAGCGCGTGACGCAATGGGAAAGTGACGGCTTCGTCGAGGCGCTCCGCACGCCGGACAACACGTTGATTTTCGTCACCCCGCAGCGAGCGAAGATGATCGTCGATGACCAGGTCGGCTGCATGGGCTGCCTCAGCCAATGCCGCTTCTCCAACTGGTCACAGCACGAGCCGGAGTTCAGCAACGGCAAGAAGGCCGACCCGCGCAGCTTCTGCATCCAGCGCACGTTGCAGGCGGTCAGCCACACGCAGGACGACAACGAGTTGGAGCACAATTTGATGTTCTCCGGCCACAACGCCTACCGCTTCGCCTCCGACCCGTTCTACGGCAACAATTTCATCCCAACGGTGAAGCAGTTGGTGGAGCGGATTCTAACCGGCCGCTAACCCGCAGCCCGCATCGCGCTTGGGCGATGCGGGCCACGATTGAGTGATTGTCAGCCGGTGCAGGAAAAATGCGCTGCAAACTCCTGACAGTTCCAACTGACGAGATCACCGACTGGACCTCTTTTCACGAGGTATTCCGGTTGCTCATCGGCTTCCCCGAGTTTTATGGGTGCAACACGGATGCGTGGATCGATTGCATGACATCAATCGATGAACCTGGACACGGCATGTCGGCGGTCACTGTCGAAAGCGATGAATTGCTAGTCTTAAGCCTTAAAGACGCCGCAGGATTTCGATCACGGTGTCCGGAAATCTCCGACGCACTCCACGAATGCCTCGCCTTCGTAAATTACCGGCGGGTTCAAATTGGAAAACGCCCCGTATTGGCCGTCATGCCCGCCGGACATTTTTCGTCTCCACCGTAGCCCGCATCACGCCTGGGCGACGTGGGACGATTCCGCAATCCCGCATCGCCCAAGCGCGATGCAGGCTACAAACCGCTTAAGCCATCACCCCCGCAACTCAGGCCGCGTGATCATGCTCAGCAATTCCCGCCGCGTGTCCGTATCATCGCGGAATGCGCCCAGCATCTTGCTCGTCACCATCGACACCCCGGCCTTATGCACCCCGCGCGTGCTCATGCACTGATGCTCGGCCTCAATCACCACCGCCACCCCGCGCGGCTGCAGCACGTCATTGATCGTGCGGGCGATCTGTGAGGTCAGCTTCTCCTGAATCTGCAGGCGCTTGCCATAGGCCTCCACCACACGAGCAAGCTTGCTGATCCCCACCACGCGGCGATGCGGCAGATACGCCACATGCACGCGGCCAATGATTGGCACCATGTGGTGTTCGCAATAGCTCTCCAGGCGAATGTCGCGCAGCAGCACGATCTCGTCATACCCGTCGGTCTCTTCGAACGTGCGTTCCAGAAGTGCGACCGGGTCAATGGTGTAGCCCTCGAAAAACTCCTCATAGGAGCGCACAACGCGGCCGGGCGTGTCGAGCAGGCCTTCGCGTTCTGGATTGTCCCCAGCCCAGCGCAGCAGCGTGCGAACGGCGGCCTCAGCCTCCTCGCGGCTCGGGCGGGCGGCGTCAATCTCAGGCTTGGGGTGGGCGATGTTCACCGCGTTCTGTCCTCGGGCTGGTCGTGAGAGCACCGCGCACTCACGCAAAGCATGAGCAACCGAGATGGGGGCATACGCCGGTCTGGCAAGTCATTTCTGTGGGCGGATGTTCAGTGAACCCGTCCTGGCAAATGCGGGCTGTCCAGGCTGAAGGCGGGCACAGCGATATCGAACGCCTCTCCGGTGATACCGTCCACCATGTGATAGAAACCGGACATGAAACCGGATGGTGTCTCCAGCGGAGTGCCGGAGGTGTATTCAAACTGCTCACCGGGGTCGAGCACAGGCTGCTCCCCAATCACGCCCTCGCCATGAATGGTTTGGGTTCTGCCAAGGCTGTCGGTGATGTTCCAGGTCCGGCGAAGCAACTGCACCGGAACGGTTCCCAGGTTCTCAATGCGTACGCGATAGGCCCAGACGAAGTGGTTGTCCTCCGGCTGCGACTGATCTGTGAGATAGAAGCTGCGCACGCCGACCATAATTGAGCGCGTGGTGGCAGTGTATTCTTCGATCATGGACATTCCCCCGCCCGGCATAAAACCCGCCGGGCGGGGAAGGCACAACCCAATTATTCAGCGGCAGCACGAACGGCTTGCGGCAGATTGCCAAGTGCCTGGCCAAGATCGTCGATCAGGTCAGCCGGGTCTTCCAGGCCAACCGAAAGGCGGATCGCCCCGTCGCTGATGCCAAGCCGCGCCCGCTCCTCCGCACTCACCTTCGAATGCGTGGTGGTCGCGGGGTGGGTGGCGAGCGACTTGCTGTCGCCGAGGTTGTTGGAGACCGCAATCAGCTTCAGCTGGTTCATCATGGCAAACGCCGCCTGCTTGCCACCGGCCAACTCGAACGCCACCAATGTGGAACCGCCGGTCATCTGGCGGCGCGCCAGTTCGGCCTGCGGATGATCGGCGCGGCCTGGATAGATGACGCGGCCAATCTCAGGGCGGGTGGCAAGGAAATCAGCCACAGCAGCGGCACCGCGCGTGGCCGCATCCACGCGCAGGCTCAGTGTCTCCAGCCCCTTGAGCAGCAGCCATGCATTGAACGGCGAGAGAGCAGGGCCGGTGTTGCGAGTGAATGGCTTCAACGTCCCCTCAATCCACGCCTTGCTACCCAGCACGGCCCCACCGAGCACGCGGCCTTGGCCGTCAATGTGCTTGGTGCAGGAGTAGATCACGATGTCCGCCCCCAATTGTATCGGCTTTTGCAGCAGCGGTGTGGCGAACACGTTGTCCACCACAACCAGCGCCCCGGCTTTGTGCGCGAGGTCACACACCGGCTTGATATCCACCAGTTCCAGCATCGGGTTGGACGGGCTTTCCAGCAGCACCATGGCGGTGGGCTTGCTCAGCGCCTCACGCCATTGGTCGAGATCCGCCCCATCCACCAGCACCGTCTCAATGCCGTAGCGCGGCAGCAAGGTGGTGACGATCCAGTAGCAGGAGCCGAACAGTGCCCGTGACGCCACCATCCGGTCGCCAGTTTTCAAATGGCTCAGCAGGGCTGCATGCACCGCAGCCATGCCGGTCGCGGTCGCAATACACGCCTCAGCACCCTCAAGCAGTGCGAGCCGCTTTTCCAGCATGGCAACTGTCGGGTTGCCGAAACGGGAGTACTGGTAGTGCGTCACTTCGCCCTTGAACGTGGCTTCGGCCTGCTCGGCGCTGTCATAGACAAAGCCGGAGGTGAGAAACAGCGCTTCGGACGTCTCGCCGAAGTTGCTGCGCACAGTGCCGCCATGGACGAGTTGAGTAGCCGGGCGGAGAGTGTTCGGTATCGAATCGTTCGGCATCGTATGGCCCCTCGCGTTGGGCCGACCGTTGATGCAGCGGCGTGCGCTGGGCCCATTCCCCACGCATCGATCCGCTGGCCTCTTTAGCGCGCTTGTTTCACCTCGCCGCAATCCGGCCGGACAAATCACGAGGAGCGCCCAAAAGCGCGTGATACAAACTAGAAGCGACACATTGCGCCGTCAACGCGGCTTTCCTATAACGTGCTCTGCGCGCGGATTGCGGGTGTAGTTCAATGGTAGAACGGCAGCTTCCCAAGCTGCATACAGGGGTTC
>CAIJTR010000129.1 GCA_903823665.1 uncultured Rhodospirillales bacterium | reverse complement strand
GTGCTCCTCGGCAAATTCCAAGCCCGCATAACGCTCTTCGGTGGCCAGCCACGCCAGCAAAGCGTGCCGGATCGCCGGGCAGAGATTGGCAATGATGATCAACTGCATCAGCAAATTCCACTCGCCCGCGCTGCGCACAGCTCCGCCGATGAGGCAGAGCAGCGCCATCGGATCAGGAGTTGCGGGAGCGCGAGAGACGGTCATCTTGGTGGGGTCCTATGTCAGAGACAGAGTTATTCTCTATGACACTAAACCACATCCAACGCAACTAAAAATAACGTCTGGTCCGCCGCGCTTGAGCGTCCCACCACCCCAACGTCAAAGACGGTGTGACCCCCAAACGCGGCGCACGCTACAGCTCAATCCGCATCGCTATGATGCAAATCCAAGTCTGCAAATCGAATAAACTCGCCCTCGAAGAACAGATCAATCTTGCCGGTCGGCCCGTGCCGCTGCTTCTCAATCAGCAACTCCGCACGATTATGCACCATCTCCATATCGCGCTGCCACTTCTCCACCGCCGAGTGGAATTTCTCATCATTGTCAAAAGCAATCTGCTTCGGGGCGCGCTGCTGAATGTAATATTCCTCACGATAGACAAACATCACCACGTCCGCGTCCTGCTCAATCGAGCCAGACTCACGCAAGTCGGAAAGCATCGGCCGCTTGTCCTCCCGGCTCTCCACCGCGCGTGACAGCTGAGACAACGCCAGCACCGGCACCTTCAGCTCCTTCGCCAGCGCCTTCAGCCCCTGCGTGATCATCGAGATTTCCAGCACGCGGTTCTCCGGCCGCGTGCCAGCAGCCGGCCGCATCAGCTGCAAATAATCCACCATCACCATCGACAGACCCTTGGTCCGCTTCAACCGGCGGCAGCGCGTGCGCAGGGCAGACATGGTAATCGCCGGCGTGTCATCGATATGCAGCGGAAGTGCTGCCAAATTGCGGCTCACCTCCACAAACTTGTCGAAATCCTTCTGGTGAATGTCGCCGCGACGGATTTTGTCGCCGGAAACCCGCGCATTCTCCGCCAGCAAACGACCCGCCAACTGCTCGGCACTCATTTCCAGCGAGAAAATCGCAACGGTGGATTTCGGCAGCACATTCGGCCCCTCGGCCCGCGCCGCGCGCAAAATCTCCATCGCGGCACCGAAGCACATCTTCATCGCCAAACCGGATTTGCCCATGCCGGGACGGCCCGCCAGGATCAGCAAATCGGAAGGATGCAACCCACCGGTTTTCGCATCCACATCGCGCAGACCGGTGGTCAGACCAGACACACCGCCGGAGCGCTGGAACGCCTTCGCTGCCGTCTCAATCGCCTCCGACAACGCCTTCTCAAACGTGATAAACCCGCCGCCATCGCCGCCCTTCGCCGCCAGATCGAACAGCGACTGCTCCGCCGCCTCCACCTGCTTCGAGCCATCCAGTTCCGCATCCGCCCCGAACGCGTTGTTCACAATGGTTTCGCCGATATCCACCATTTGCCGGCGCAGCCACGCGTCATACACCGCCTTGCCATATTCCCCGGCGTTGATGATCCCCACCATCGCCGTCAGCAGCTGCGCCAGATACGCCGTGCCGCCCACTTCATCGAGCACGCCGGAATGCTCGAACTCCGCCTTCAGCGTCACTGCATCGGCCAATTCCTGCCGCTCGATGCGCCTGGAAATGGCGTTGTAGATGCGACCATGGATCGGGTCCGCGAAATGCTCGGGCACGAGAAAATCGCTCACCCGCTCATACGCCCGATTATTGGCCAGCAACGCGCCCAGCAGCGCCTGCTCAGCCTGAAGGTTGGTGGGGGGAAGCCGCGGGGCGGGGGCGGCGAATGCGCCGGAGGGTGAAAGGTTGTTCATGCGGCGGTCAGCATAGATCAATCTATCCGGCAGCGCCCTGTGGATTGTTGTGGATAACGGGGTTGGTTAGGACTGTGAGCGAAATACCCCAAAACGAGGCCCCCTCATGCGCATCGCCCAGATCGCCCCGCTGTTCGAAACCGTGCCCCCCGCCCGCTACGGCGGCACCGAGCGCGTGGTGTCCTGGCTCACGGAGGCGCTGGTGGCGGCAGGCCACGACGTCACCCTGTTCGCCAGTGGAGACAGCACAACCACGGCCAAACTCATCCCCGTGGTGCCAAAGGCCGCCCGCTTCGTGCCGATTTTCGAGGCCAACACCGCCCCCTACGCCCGCATGATCGAACTCGCCGCCCGTGCCGCTGGGGATTTCGACGTGCTGCATTTCCACATCGACTTCCACCCGTTCCCGGTGTTCAGCAGGCTTGGCGCCAAGTTCGTCACCACCCTGCACGGCCGCATGGATCAGGACTGGATCAGCGAGATCTACGGCCTCTATCCGCAAGCGCCCCTCGTCTCCATCTCCGCCAACCAGCGCCTGCCGCAGCCCGGCCTGAACTGGGCCGCCACCGTCCATCATGGCATGCCGCGCGATTTGCTGCGTCCGGTGGGCGAACCCGGCCACTACCTCGCCTTCCTCGGCCGCATCTCCCGCGAGAAGGGCATCGAAGCCGCCATCCGCATCGCCAAACGCTG
>CAIJTR010000128.1 GCA_903823665.1 uncultured Rhodospirillales bacterium | reverse complement strand
TGGACATACAACAATGATCGCCCGAACATGGGCATCGGCGGCATCACACCCGCTCAGAAACTGAAATTGGCCGCATGAATTCTACGAACGCACCCCGTTTAAAATGGGGGGATTACCTGGCAACCATCGCCTCCGCTATAGCCTTCCTCTATGCCGCCTCCGTCTTGCTAATGCTCAGACGACTGGCTCGTTACGATTAATTTAAAAATTAGACTCAAATAAGGATTTTAATCACAATAAAAAATTATTTTATTTTTATCGTGCCATAAATGCATTAAAAGTGATTAAAGTGTAGGTGTCGGCGACACCATGAAGGGTTTGGATGCGCTCCGTAACAAAAAGACCTGTGTCTTGTTCAGGGGCCAGATAAAATTTTGCAAGCAAATCATATTGACCAGATGTCGAGTGCAGCTCTGACAATTCATCAATGCTGTCCGCTGCATGTTGCGCTACCTTATAGGCTTGACCCATATCACATTTTATCTGCACGAATATTGCCCGCATTGCCCTTGCTCCTTCTTAGGTGTTGTCAATTTATCGTGTGACTGCGGTCTGGGGCTGACCGTGACGGATCCTCGTATACCGTTCTACTCTATCCCGAACAGGGCGTGGAGACTCGATCATTATGGCATCCAAGAGCGCAATATCACAGAAAACCCGCAGCGGGGGCCGGCTTCTTGCTGACGCGCTTGTGGCGCAGGGCATCGATCACGTGTTTGCGGTTCCGGGGGAAAGCTATCTTGACGTACTTGATGGGCTATACGCCGTGTCGGCGAAGCTCCGCTTAATCACCTGCCGGTTTGAGGCTGGTGCCGCACATATGGCCGAGGCATTTGGAAAACTCCATGGACGTCCAGCGGCTGCTTTTGTGACACGTGGTCCGGGTGCGTGCCATGCAGCCATAGGCGTCCATGTGGCCTTTCAAGATAGTACGCCGATGCTTCTATTTGTAGGGCAGATACCGTTCGTGGAAACCGACCGCGAAAGCTTTCAGGAGGTTGATTATCGCCGTATGTTTCAACCACTGGCCAAGTGGGTGACGCAGATCGACGTCGCGTCGAGAATCCCAGAGATTATCGCTCACTCAGTAGACGTTGCAACGTCCGGCAGGCCCGGCCCAGTTGTCATCGCGTTGTCCGAGGAGATGCAAAGAGAGCTCGTGGCGGTGCCTGATATCAGGCGGGCACCTGTTAGCCACGCGCATCCGGATCCAAGGGCAATGCACGACCTTGTGGCAATGTTGAAGATAGCCCGTAAGCCCCTTGCGATATTGGGTGGGTCTGGTTGGACAGAAAAAGGACGACAAGATGTAGGAGTTTTTCTGCGTCGCCACAACATCCCGACCACCACGGCGTTTCGTCGGCAAGCGCTTTACGACGGCACTTCGTCAAATTTTGTCGGCGACCTTGGGGTCGGTTCAGACCCCGCTCTCATAATGCATGTGCGTGAGGCAGACCTGATCCTGGCTATTGGCACGCGCCTGGGCGAGGCCGTAACTCAAGGCTACACGCTGTTTGATGCTGTTGGCGGTATCCCGATTATTCATGTTCATCAGGAGCAAAGTGAGATTGGCCGGGTCTTTCGTCCCGCCTTGGGGATTACTACTGATCTCAATGCCTTTGCGGCGCAGCTTGTTTCACTCAAATCCCGGCTAGGGAGTTGGGACGAATGGACTGCCGAGTTACGAACTGTGCGCATGACTTCTTTTGCAGTGCCAAATTATGACGGGAGCCTTAATCTTGCCCAAGTGATGCACGACCTTGCAAGGTTACTTGAGCCGGATGCATTGATGACCTGCGATGCGGGCAACTTTGCAACTTGGCCGCCGCGTTTCATTAATTTTGCTGATGATCAGCGTTTTTTTGGCCCAACGAACGGCGCGATGGGGTATGGCGTACCTGCTGCGATAGGGCTGAAAATTGCCAATCCTGACCGACAGGTGGTTTGTTTTGTGGGCGACGGTGGGTTCCTGATGACTGGCCAGGAGATCGCAACGGCGTTTCATCACGGTGTGGCACCAATCATTCTTGTATTTAACAACCAGATGTACGGTACAATTCGCATGTATCAAGAGCGCACCTATCCAGGGCGTGTATCTGGAACTTCCCTTACCAACCCTGACTTTGCGAAATTTATTGAGAGTTTCGGCGGACATGGCGAAGTTGTGATATCGACGGAAGAATTTTCTGCTGCATTCCAGAGGGCGGTAGCAAGTGGAAAGCCCTCGGTGATTGAGCTACGGACTAATCCTTGTCAGATTACGACAAGAGCGACCATTGCGAATTTAAGAAGTGCTGCATCGCATAGCAAGGCAGCTAGAGCATCAAAGCAGTTGGCAAAGCCTAGACTGACAAAACAATAGCCAGATGAGTAATGGAAGACTGGTAGAATTTGCTATTCTCTGCTACACAATAAGATATAATATTCGTAAATTAGTCATTTCATCATATTTTCATGAGGTCCGTGACTAAGGGTGCAATTCTTGCTGCAAGCTTGGCCATGCCAGCAGCGGTAGGGTGAAGTGCCGGTTCTGGTGGATTAAGCATAGGATCGTAATATAGTTGAAGATCCAAAGCAAATCCCCGCATAAAAAGAGTTGTTGCATCTAAAAAGTGGTTTTTATTTCCCATTGAATATAGAGCACGCATGGCTGTATTTATATCAACGGTTGTTTGCGAAGCCCATGCTGATCGATCACTTGGCAGTAAGCCTAGTAGTAAAACTCTTGTATTGGGCAGCCGGCGGTTAATTTCTGCAACAATAGTTGATATCCCCGTGACACTATCTGCCGCAGACCAGTGTAGACGGCCAAGATTATTCGCGCCAATCAGCACAATTGCTAAACGGGGAGCGATGTCGTCCAACTCGCCGTGTATAATACGCCAGAGAAGGTGACTCGTAGCATCCCCCTTGAAACCGAGATTAACAGAGCGGTAGGCACCATAAAACTGCTGCCATATCGGAGTATAATGTGCCCAGGGTTCCGGTCCGTTGCGTTCAAAGTTTTGCGTAATGGAGTCGCCAAGCCAGATCAAATCTGGCATCACACGTTGTAACTCTGCTAACTTCGCCTCGTGTCGTTCGCGCCACCACTTCGTGTCAAGTCTGGCAATTGGCGTGGCGGCTAGTGAAACGCTGTTTGCGCGGGCAGGGATCAGGATGATCGGCGTAGCCAGCAATGAACGGCGCGTCATCACGACGCGAGACCAAGCCAGGCGAGCGATACCGTGCCGAACACGATACAGTAAATTCCAAAAGGGCCCATCGCCCATTTATCGTTGTTGCGGAAATACTGCATGAGGAACCACGTGCTCAGGAATGCAGTTATTCCGGCAACAACCGCCGCTTCTGAGGCTACCTGTAGAACTCCTGGGGCTAGTTCGGCATGCAAGAGTTTGGGTACTTCTAGAACTGTTGCACCAACGATCACCGGAAGCGCTATCAAAAATGAAAAATGCGCTGCATCCTCGTGCGTGATGCCTAGCAGCAGCCCTCCCACGATAGTTGCGCCCGAGCGCGAGATGCCGGGAAACAGCGCGCCGACCTGGCAAAGGCCAATGAGTGCCGCATCCCTGTTGCTGAGATCTTCAATGACTCGGTTGCCAGAACGCTTCCGCTGTTGCTCTCCCGCCAATAACATGAAGCCGTTGACGACGAGAAAAAAACAGGCGACCTGGGGGCTATCAAATAACTCCTTAAAAAATCTATTTAGAAGGAATCCAAACATGACGGCCGGGATCGTGGCGACAATGATCCTGAGAGATAGCCGTCGACTACGGACTTTTTCGTCACTTCCTGAGAAGCCGAGCACCCCAAGGGCCATGCCAAGCCAATCTTTCCAAAAATAAAGTAATAATGCGACCGAAGTTCCTGCGTGTAGTAAAACAAGAAAGGGTAAAAATGCAGTGGATTTTTGATTTAAGTTCCAATTAAAGAGAGTTGGCACGATTACTGCGTGCCCCAGACTGCTTACAGGAAAGAGTTCAGTGGCTCCCTGTAAAATTGCAATAAGCATCGTCTGAATAAAATCCATGATTCGTATCCTTACCCCGAAGGAAGCAGATGTTCTGCCTTTTGTGCGAAATTGAGTTTTAGGATAAATTGTCGGCTTCAGTCCAGAGTTTCAGTGAAAAAGTTCTGTAATTAGTAGGTGAAATTTGATAGACTGACGCCTGAATTTTTTTGTTGACATTAGGCGTGTAGAGTATACTCAAGAATGCGTGCAAAGACATGTCAAGTTCCAATCGTCGGTTGCTCCACCCTAGGCTCAGGACTTCTGTGGTTGCCGCCCGTGATGCAAGAGGTGTCTGACCGTATGGGTTAGTGATCGAGTGCGGTCTTCTGTAAGGCCTTTGGTTGCG
>CAIJTR010000127.1 GCA_903823665.1 uncultured Rhodospirillales bacterium | reverse complement strand
GAATGTGGATGAGGCTGCGGCGGAGGCTGCGATCTTTGGCTACACATGTGTGAACGACGTGACGGCGCTGGACCTGCTGAGCGCGGATGCCTCGTTTGCGCAATGGGCGCGTGCGAAAAGCTGTGACGGGTTTGGGCCGGTGGGACCTGCAATTGCAACAGGGCTCGATTGGCGGGAATTGGTGGTGCGCACCCGGCTTGGCGGGAGGGAGCGGCAGAATTACCCGGCATCGGACATGATTTTCTCGCCGCCTGCGATGATCAGCCACATCTCGCGAGAAATGACGTTGCGCCCAGGCGATATCATCGCCTGCGGCACCTCGATTGGTGCGTTACCAATGCGGGCGGGCATGGTGGTGGAGGTTGAAATTGAAGGGATTGGCGTGTTGCGCAACACCATGGCGGCAGCGTGAAAGTTGCGGTGATCGGGGCTGGTCTGGTCGGGCTGGCGAGTGCGCATGCGCTGGCTGATGAGGGCCATGAGGTTGTGGTGATCGACCGCGAGGGGCCGGCGGCGGGGGCTTCTCGTGGCAATGCCGGTTGGATTGCGCACACCGATATCGACCCGGTGGCAACCCCGGACATGCTGCGCCGCGTGCCGGGCTATCTGCTTGACCCGTTGGGGCCGCTGGCCATTCGGGCGCGCTATTTGCTGCCGGTGCTGCCTTGGCTGACGAGGCTTATCCTGGCTTCGCGTCCGGAGCAGTTGAAGCGGAGTGTGGAGGCGGTGGTCTCGATCAGCAGGCTGGCGATGCCGGCCTGGGACGCGCTTTCGGCTTCGCTTGGGATGGGGGCGATGATCCATCGTCGCGGTGGGATTTTTGCGTATGACGATGCGCGCAATCTGGCGACGGCGCGGTTGAAGTTTGCCCGGCAGCGCGGGTTCGGCATGAATGTTGAGGAGATCGACGGGCGCGCGTTGCGGCAGTTGGAGCCCAGCTTGTCTGACGCCGTGATTGGTGCGGCGTATTATCCGGATGCGGCCCACGTGACTGACCCGCGGGTGGTGACGGAGGCATTGTTTGCCGCCGCCCGCTCGCGGGGCATTTGGTTTGAGCGCGCTGCGGTGACGTCCATCACAGCCGGGCCGCCGGTCAGTGTTGTGTGTGAGGGGCGCGAGCCTGTGGTGGCGGACGCGGTGGTGCTGGCGGCGGGGGCTTGGTCGAAACCACTCGCGGCCGCGCTTGGCGACAACATCCCGCTGGAAACGGAGCGGGGTTATAATGTGAGTTTTCCGGGTGTTGCCACAATCACGCGCCCGGTGGCGTTTGATGGGCAAGGGTTTGTGGTGACGCCGCTCGACACCGGGCTTCGAGTTGGTGGCGCGGTGGAACTGGCCGGCTTGAAATTGCCACCGAACCACGCTCGCACACGTGCGCTGCATGCAAAAGCCTCTCGAATGCTGCGCGATGTGCCGGCGTTCGAGACGGGGCAGGTTTGGATGGGCCACAGGCCTTCGATCCCAGATTCGTTGCCGGTGATCGGCTTGGCCAAGACAAGTGCGCGGGTGGTTTATGCGTTTGGCCATGGGCATTACGGCTTGACCCATTCAGCGGCCACGGGGCGCATTGTGGCTGATCTGCTCGCCGAACGGACGCCGCCGATCGACCTTGCCCCGTTCAGCCCGCAACGCTTCTAACTCTGAGGTTCTCCATGGCCAGCCACACCTTCTTTTGTCTTGACGGGCATACCTGCGGCAATCCGGTGCGGCTGGTCGCCGGTGGCGCTCCGCATTTGACGGGCCGTGACATGGTGGAGAAGCGGGCGCATTTCATGGCGGAGTTTGACTGGATCCGCCGAGCGCTGTGCTTTGAGCCGCGCGGGCATGACATGATGTCAGGTGCAATTCTGTATCCGCCAACGCGGGAGGATTGCGATATCGCGTTTCTGTTCATCGAAACGTCCGGCTGTTTGCCGATGTGTGGCCACGGCACCATCGGCACGGCAACGATGGCGTTGGAGCGAGGGCTGGTGACGCCGCGTACCCCCGGCGTTCTACGGATCGACACACCGGCGGGTGTGGTGGAGGCGCGTTACACGCAGAACGGGCCGTATGTGGATGCGGTGCGCATCACCAACATCGCGTCTTTCCTGCACGAGCGGGATTTGGCGGTGAATGTGCCGGGTTTGGGCGAGCTTACCGTCGATATCGCCTATGGCGGCAATTTTTACGCCATTGTCGATGTGCAGGAGCAGTATCCCGGGCTGGACGGTGTATCCACGAGCGACATCATCACCTGGAGCCGGGCGCTGCGGCAGGCGCTGGCGGACAGCAACCATAGCTTCATTCATCCGCAGAACCCGGCCATTTCCGGGTTGCGGCATGTGTTGTGGGCAGGCAACCCAAAAAACCCTGAGGCGCATGCGCGCAACGCGGTGTTTTACGGCGACAAAGCGATTGATCGCTCGCCTTGCGGCACGGGCACGTCGGCGCGGATGGCGCAATGGGCGGCACGCGGGAAGCTCGACAAGGGTGATGCGTTTGTGCATGAGAGCATCATTGGCACCTTATTCCGCGGCCGTGTGGAAGACACCGTTCGCGTTGGGGAATTAGACGCAATCATCCCATCGATTGAGGGGTGGGCGCGGCTGACGGGTCACAACACGATTTTTGTCGATGATCGTGACCCGCTGGTGCATGGATTCTCGCTGGTGTGAGGCCGGACAGCGGTGTTTAGGCGTGAGCGGTGATTGCTTTGAGAGGTGCTTGCGGCGTGGCTTGGGGCTGATTGGCGGCCTGTAAGCGAAGGCCGTCGGCGATGTTCTGGTTGACGTCGATCAGCGGCTGCAATGAGAGGTCTTGCCCGGCTGCAGCCACGCTGTAGCGCATGGCCCAGAAGCCAAGGCCGATCAATTCGTCTTTCACCTGCTTGGGCAGTTGATTGGAATCTCCTGCGAGATCGCGCACCAGCAACGACCAAAGTGAGTGGGTCTTGTGGAGTGCGTCGATACGCGACTTGCTGTCAGTGGCGCGGGTGAGCCGGGCGTTGCAAAGGCCAAACGCAAGAATTTCGGTTTCGCGGGCAGAGGCGCCGCCAAGCTCGGGCGTTTGGAAGTAGATATCACCGCGTTGCATGAAGCCTCCAAGTGAAAACAGTCAGCGACGGAATGTAACAAAAGGCGAAATGACGGCTGGTAAAAAGCTTGTGTAAGACCTTCCACCCGCCGTCATTTCAATTTATTAGCGGAACAGAGTCATGATCGACTGCGGCTGCTGGTTGGCAATCGACAGTGACTGAATGGCCAGTGACTGCTTGGTTTGCAGTGACTGCAGCTTTGCACTTTCGGCAGCCATGTTGGCATCGGTCAGAGCGCCGATGCCACCGGTGAGAGAGTTGCTCAGCGATGACGTGAAGCTGCTCAACCCGGTGATCTGATTGCTCACAGAGCCGAGATAGGACGAGTTGACGTTCAGCTGTTTGATGGCCGCGTTGATGGTAGAGATGGCGTCACCAGCCGTGGTGCCGGTAGAGGCAACGGTGGTGGCTCCTGTCAGCGCGGAGGACGAGCCGGCGAGGGCAACGTTGTTGCCAGTGACGATAAAGTTGCCGGACGAATCGGTGGTGCCGGAGAAGCCGTCGGCCGCCATCGATTGTGAGAGCTTGGTGAGGATTGTTGCGGTGGAATCTGTCGCGCCAATCTGCACTTCTCGGTTTTGCTGGGTAGATGAGCCCGCCGTGGCGAAGGTGGTCGCAGCCGTGCTGTCGTTCAGCACGTAGGTGTAGCTGACGCCGGCACCACTTTTCAGCGTGACGGAATCACCGGTGACCGGAAGGGTGGAAGAGCTCGTGGCGATCTTCAAGGCACCCGTGGTGACCGAAAGGCCCGTAAGACCCAAGCCAGTGGAGTCAGACGCGGTGACGGCCGAACCGTTGATTGCAGCGGTGACACTGTTCGAGACATTCAGCGTGGAACCGCCGATGTTCTCGACCACGTTCATCGAGTTGCCGCCAGTGATGGCACCCACGCCGGTGCCGGTTGTGGCGACAAGATTGATGCCGTTGAACGTGGCGCTTTTGGCGAACTGATCAACCTGATTGAGCATCTGCTTGATCGAGTTGTTCATCGTCGTTGCGTCAAGGCCAGACGTCTGGCCCTGGGTGATGGTGTTTACCAGCGACTGCAACACGGTTGAGATCGACTGCGTTGCGGTCTGTGCGGTGCCGACCACCGACGAGCCGAAACTGAGGCTGTCCGACACCGCCGAAAGCCCGGATACCTGCGACTGCATGGTGTTGGCAATGGCGTAGACGGCGGGATTGTCCGAGCTGGAGGAGATTTTTTTGCCAGTGGAGATCTGGTTCTGGGTATCGGCCAGGGCAGCCTGGGTTTGGTTGAGTGACTGCAGAGCAGCCATGGCACTCATGTTGGTATTGACGGAAAGCATGCGGAGAACTCCTTTTTTGACGACCGCGATGGATCTTCTTGCGAAATGCACCGCGCGGGTTTTCCGGGTGGGCAGGCGCAAATCTGACGGAGATTGATTAATCGAGTGTTTATGCTTCCCAGATATTTTTGCAGGAATTGTGTTTTTCACTGCAAGCCAGGATCATCTCACCATGTCAGGCATCTCCGGATTGCCGCCGATTCCGATGTTCAACTTCATCGCACCGAGGGAAACCCAGGATGTGACGCAGTTTGAAAAGACTGATCCGCAAACGAGTGCAGATATTGCGTATTTCAAAAAAGTAGCCCCGACCCTGACGACGCCCACTGCTTTGCTGAATAATTACAGGGCTTTAGGTGTAGTTCTCAACGCGTTCGGGATGAGCGCCAATATCAATCAGCCTGCATTGCTGAAGCAATTTCTGACACAAAATCCAAAAGCTTCTTCGTCGACTGCGAACCAGATTGGCAACCCGCTTTACATCCGCTTTGCCAATGCGATGGCGCAGTTCAAGCCGCCGCCGTTTTCATCTGCGGCAGGAATCAATGCTGTTGTAACTGCTTTGGGCACCAATAATTTTGAAGCAGCACAAGATACTTTATCGCCTGGTATTGCTGACGCACTCTACTTTAGCCGAACAATTAAATCTGTTACCAGTCTTGCGCAGCTCATGTCCGATCCAAAATTGCTCAACGTGGCAACGACTGCCACCAATATGCCGCCACAATTCGGTGGCCTGGATTATTCACAGCAGGTGAGTTTGCTTTCGGCGCAGATCAACGTGAAGAATTTTCAAAAACCTGCATTCGTGGAAAAATTTATCACCCAGTATTTGGCAATCAATCAGGCAAGCAACACCACGGTTGCTGACCCCTCCGGTGCGTTGTCGGTGTTGCAGGGCACGGCTTCGGGAAGCGACGTGTTGGGCAGCCTGTTTCCAAAGTCCAGTTCAAACTCCAGCAATAGTGTGTTGTCGCTGTTTGCCTGACGGCTATTCGTCGTAGCCAACCAGCGCTTCAAAGGGCACACCGAGCCGCTTGCGGCCTTCAAGGAAATTCAACTCAATCAACGCTGCCGATGCGGGAACCACGGCACCAACCTGGTGCAGGAGCGAAATTCCGGCAGCCATTGTGCCGCCGGTTGCCAGCAGATCATCGACGACGACCACGCGCTGGCCGGGTTTTATGGCATCAGCCTGGATTTCGATGCGGTCGGTGCCGTATTCGAGAGCGTAGTCGAGCCCCACCAGCTTGCCCGGAAGCTTGCCGCGCTTGCGCAGCATGACGAAACCGCAGCCGAGCTTGAGTGCAAGGGGGGCGGCCAGCAGGAAGCCGCGTGATTCGATTCCTGCCAGCACGTCTGGCTGATATTGCCGCACCACGCTGGCCAGACGGCCCATGGCGACCTGCCACGCATCTGGGTGCCGGAGCAGCGTGGAGATGTCATAGAACAGGATGCCCGGTTTCGGGAAATCCGGCACCGCTCTGATGTGGTCCTTGAGGTCCATGATGCGGTGCCACCTTTTCGAAAATTTCAACGCCCGCGTGTATCGCCCACTTGGGTGGCATGCAAGCTTTCGCGCGGCCCCCTGGTGCGAGAGGCAGGGCAGGGCTAGATACCGGCTATGTCACGCACCCCAATCGCCATCATCGCAGCCATTGTCGGGCTGATTGTTTACCTCTTCGTTGTGCTCGCCATCGGCGACCGCGTGCTGACGTTGCATTGGGCGGTACAGGCGCTCTATTTCGTGATTGCTGGATCGCTTTGGGTTCTGCCGATCCGCTGGCTGATGTATTGGTCAGTGCATAAGCGCTGAGGCACAGCATTTCGGACGCAGGAGCGGTTTGGTCGGGACGAGAGGATTCGAACCTCCGGCCTCCTGCTCCCGAAGCAGGCGCACTACCAGGCTGTGCTACGTCCCGACCGAGGCGCGGCGTATAGCCCCACGTGGGGGCCGGCGCAAGCCGTGCTCAGCTCAATCGGTGCAACAGATCTGTCACACCGTCCACCACTTCGTAAAGGTTGCGGATTTCCGGGCGGGCGAAGCCCATTTCAATGCTGGCCTCGATGCTGGCGAGTAGGGCGCGCGCTGAGCCATGCACGTCACAGATGATGATGGGCTTGTCGTGCAGGCCGAGCTGTTTCCATGTGAGAATTTCGAATGTTTCATCCAGCGTGCCGAGTCCGCCGGGGAAACTGATGAAGGCGTCGGACAGGTCGAACATCCGCAGTTTGCGGCTGTGCATGGATGTGGTGAGTTCGAGGGCTGCCAGATCTGGATGCGCCTTTTCGCGATGCATCAGAAATTCCGGCATGATGCCGATGACGTCACCACCGGCATCAAGGGCCGCATGGGCAACGCTCCCCATTAACCCGATGCTGCCGCCGCCATAGACCAGCCGCGTATGACGCTGGGCCAGACCGCGGCCAAGCTCGATGGCTGCCTGCTCCCACACCGGGCGCGCACCCATGCTGGAGCCGCAAAATACTGCAACCGAACTGTAATGCGTCAAAACAAGGATCCTGTCTCAAGGAGGGGCGTGGAGCCAATAGCGCCTATTTGCCAGATGCGTTGCAACAATACGTCGATTTTTTGCATGGCTGACCCTAGCCAACGCGCGCCAATGGAATATGTTGGGCACATGTATTTATAGGGGAGACTTCCATGAAGCCTGTCGCACTTTTTCTCGCTGGCCTGATGCTCGCGTCCCCTATCGCGATCAGCCTCAACGCATATGCGGCGACTCCTGAGGAGACGATTGCGGCGCGCAAGGCCAACCGAAAGAAGGCCGGTGATCTGTCGGACGCCATCAAGAAGGCCCTCGCTGGTGGGGCCAGCGCCGGATCGCAGCTCGCTGCGGTGCAGGAAATGGACGATCTGGCGCGCGCATTCCCGGCAATGTTCCCGGCGGGCACCGAGACGGGCGGCGACACGAAGGCGCTGCCTGCGATCTGGTCCAACCGCGCTGGGTTTGACGAGGCTTCCAACAACGGCATCGCCGCCATCGACAAGCTGCTGGCGGCTGCTAAATCTGACGATACCGCTGCGTTCACCAAGCAGTTCGCAGAAGTTGGCCCAACCTGCGGTGCGTGCCACCGCAACTACAAGGCACGCTGAGTTTAGCCAGAGCACGTTTCGACCAGATAGTATCATCTGGCCAAAAGTTTGTGCTCTAGAGCTGACTGACCGCCACCGCCACGCAAGCTGACACGGCGAGTGTGGCGAGGGCGAGCCAGGGATTGCCCATGCGCGGGGCCCGGCTGGTGGCGGGGAGCCGCTTTTTGCCGGTGAGCATGGGCCGCACGAGGTTCTGCCGCTTCAGAACCGCGTAGGCGAGCACCGCCACGAGATGCATAGCCACGACGCCCAGAACAATGTTGAAGTTCAGGTCGTGGATCTTTGAGAGCTGATCGCTGATTGGCTTGTCGACAAACTTCATCAGTGGGCCTTCGGTTGCGCCGTCATCATTGGCGAACAATCCGGTTCCCACCTGCACCCACAGCACCGCCAGCATGATCAGCACCATCCAGCCGCCGGCGACGTTGTGGCCGATTTCGGTGTCCGGTTCCCGCCTGCCGATATGGGCGAGGTGGCGAAATGCGGCGAGCGGGCTGCGAAATAGACGCCCGAGCCGTGCCGTGTCACTGCCGAACAACCCCCACAGCACGCGGAAGGTGAGCACGCCCAGCATCGTCTCGCCTGCGATGACATGGACACGCATCAGCAGCCCCGCGTTTGGCCCATCTGCGAAGGTTACGCTGAGATAGGTGACGATCAGCAGCACTGGCAGCGACCAGTGGAAAAGCCGGGTGGAGAGATCCCACACACGCATCGGCAGCAGGAAAACCGGTTTTTTCGCACGCTGTGCCATTATGCTCGCATCCTTCATCCAGCCTGCGCGTCTTAGCGCGGTGTGCTTGCACTCGGAAGGGGATGTGGTTTTTCAAGTCGCAATGTCGATACCTTGCCAGCCGTGGATCAGTTATAGGCGGCGGCCGGCCCCATGCCCCCTTCGTCCAGCACATCCAGAAAGGGGGAGAGGTGCAGCAAGTAGGACGACATCTGCACAACCAGACCGACTGCGCTGACAGGAAGTGCGACGGCAAGCCATGCCTCCATGAAGATGCTGTGATCAGCAGCCAGGCGCACTCGCCAGTTTGCAGGAAATGCGTCCGGCAGATCACGCACGAGGTCCAACGCTGCTTTGCGACCGTCGTGCATTTGGCCAAGGCTTGCCGTGCTGGGCACGCGACCGACGCGTGTAGCCATGTGCAGAACGCCGGATGCTTCGGCATCGCTGCTGATATGGGCCTGGATCAAGCGGTTGCGCCAGCGCACGGCAAAGCCCGGCATATGGTCCGCGTGAGCCGGGCTGAGCAGGCCGCAGCGGTCGACCTTGAACGGGCCAAGGGTGGTCTCAGTGGATCGCATTGGATTGGTCTCCCTGATAATGTATGCGTGAGGTCCGGCATCAGTCTTGCCGCAATCAGATGAAGCATTCATAAACCCACGTTTCTGAACCTGGGGTTGACTGGAACATCATGTCGCTCATTGATTCGCTCCGTATCGTGTTGTCGCCACCGCACCGGGCTGGAACGCCGTTCATTGCCGGTGGCGTGGCTGTGGCGGTGGCTGGGTTGTTTTTGCCTGCGGGAATTGTGATCACCACCCTTGGCGTGGTTTTCGCGCTGTTTTGTCTTTATTTCTTTCGCGATCCTGAGCGAGTGCCGCCACTGAACCGGCAGGCTGTGGTATCGCCGGCGGACGGTCATGTGGTCTCTGTGCTGCAGGCGGTGCCGCCGGAGGAACTGGGGCTTGGGCCGGATCCGCGTTGGCGGGTGGCGATTTTCCTCTCGGTGCTGGATGTGCACGTCAACCGGATGCCGACCTCGGGCATCGTCACGCGCATCGCCTACAGGCATGGCAAGTTCCTTAATGCCAGCCTCGACAAGGCGAGTGACGACAATGAACGCAACGCCTTGGCGCTGAAACTGGCCGATGGGCGGGATATGGCGGTGGTGCAGATTGCGGGCCTGATTGCGCGTCGGATTCTATGTGATGTGCATGAGGGAAGCGTGGTGGTGGCGGGCCAGCGTTTCGGCATTATCCGGTTTGGCAGCCGCACTGATCTGTATTTGCCGCCGGGCGTGATGCCGCTGGTCTCGGTGGGGCAGACGATGGTTGGCGGCGAGACGGTGCTGGCGGTCCTGGGGGCATGATCCCGCGCCCGCGCGTGGTGCCCAATCCGATGGCGCGCCTCAGCAAGCGCCTGCGCACCCGGCGACGGCCGCGCTTCAAGGGACCGTCGTTCAACCGTATGATCCCGAATATCTTGACGATGCTGGGGCTGTGCTCGGGCCTGACCTCAATGCGTTTCGCGCTCGACGGCCGGTTTGGGGCGGCGGCGGTGGCGATTGTGGTGGCAGCCTGCATTGACGGGTTGGATGGCCGGATTGCCCGAATGCTGAAGGCGACGTCTCGGTTTGGGGCGGAGTTTGACAGTTTGGCCGATTTTTTGTGCTTCGGCGTGGCTCCGGGATTCATCTTGTATCTGTGGTCGCTGCAGGTTGCGCATGGCTACGGATTTATGCCGAGCGTGATGTTCTCAGTGTGCATGGCGCTGCGGTTGGCGCGGTTCAATGCAGCGATCGATGCCGGACCGCACCCGGCGTATCAGTATAATTTCTTCACTGGTGTGCCTGCCCCGGCGGGGGCGTTGCTTGCATTGTTCCCATTGTTTCTTGGGCTTGAGGGACGTGCGGTGGGATGGACGTGGCTGGAGAGTTTTGCCCGTCATCCGCTGGTTTCGGTGGTGACGCTGATCGGCACCGCATTGCTGCTGGTTTCAACATTGCCTGTTTGGAGCTTCAAGAACTTCAAAGTACCGTCACCGGCCGTGCTGCCGCTGATGCTGGGCACCGGGCTTTACGCGACATTGCTGGTGGCGGACCCTTGGGCAGCGCTGGCGGCGCTGGGCGTGATTTATGCCGCAACGCTGCCGTTCAGCGTGCGCAGCTATCGCAGACTGCGTGCGGCGGCGGAGGAGGCTTCGGAGTAGGGGGGCTGCCGAATATGCTCCGCGCCAGCCACCGTTTTTAAAGAATTGCTTCATCTTTGCGCTCCTATCCTGGAGTTGCTCGGCATTTCGATCAGCAACGCGATGGTGCGTCTGCTGGGGGCGGCGGCCAGCGCTTTGTATCGGAGTTGGTATGCCGTTGAACCTCACGATCGCGCGGAAACTTGCCGTTGCGTACGGCCTGTTCCTGGCTCCCATCGGCTATCTTGGGTATCAGGTGATGGCGGATAGAGAGGCGAATATCGCGTTCGCGCAGAAGGAATTGCTGGGCCTGCACTATATCTCTGAGGTTCGCCAAGTGCTGGCTGCGCTGGTTCGAGGTGCGGCCGTGGACAGCCTGGTTGGGGCAATAAAGTCGAACGAGGCGGCGCGTGGCGGCGCTTTGAAGACGGGTGGCAGCACCGAATTGCTGCTGAAGGCTCTGGGCGGCACTGATCGCTCGGCTATGGCGCTGGCTGCGGCAGACCTTATTGGCAAGGCTGCTGATGGGTCCAATCTGACCCTCGATCCTGATCTTGATAGTTTTTACACGCAGGATGCGCTGACGGTGAAATTGCCGGCAATTGTGGCGGGCACTGCGGGTTTGGTTGAGGCCGTTTTGGCCACGTCCGGGCGCGACGCTGGCATTTCGGAGCAGGTAAGCATCGGTGTGCTGGCAGGGGCATTGCAGCCGTCGCTTGATGGGCTCAATGGCGATATCGACAATGCAGTGCAAGGCAATCCTGATCACACGGTTGGCGCTGCCGTCTCGGCACCGGCGGCGAAGGTTGTCAGTGTGGCCAAGGATGTTATGGCCGCACTTGCCGACCACACGAGATCGGCAGATGCAGCATCAAACGCGCTTCCGCTGCTGGAGGCTGCGACTGCGGCGGAGGTCGCTGATGCGGCAGAATTGACGCATTTGCTGAGCGCACGGATCGCGGGATTTCGCTCAACGGAAATGATGTCTGGCGGGGTTGCGGTCACACTGTTCCTGATGGCGGTTTTGTACGTGCTGATCGTGGTCCAGCGGGGAACCATCCGGCCTCTGCGCGCCCTTACGGTGACGATGAGAATGCTGGCTGATCATGATTTGAGCGTGGCCATTGAGGGCGGCAGGCGTCGTGATGAGGTGGGCGGTATTGCGCGCGCCGTGCAGGTGTTCAAAGACAGCATGATTCGGGCAGACGCATTGGGAGCGACTGCTCGCGGCCTGCAGTCAGCGCGGGACCGAAAACAGGCGGCGATGGACACGCACACGCAGGATTTCGGTGCGTCGGTGGCTGGTGTTATGGCAAGCCTTGGCGCATCAGCCTCCGCGATGCATGAGGCCGCAAGCCGGATGTCAGCGGCCGCAACGCAGACACGCACCAGTACTTCAGATGCGGTTGAAGGTGCAAATGAGTCCGCTCAGAACCTCAACACGGTCGCCGCAGCGGCGGTGCAGATGTCGTCTAGCATCAACGAGATCAGCCGGCAGGTGGCACACGTGACGTCTGCCGTTGTTCTGGCGGTAGAGCGGGCGACTGATACAGACCAGCGCATGGCAAGCCTCGCCGCTGCTGCCGAGAAAGTAGGTGATGTTGTAAGGCTGATCTCGGATATTGCGGCGCGCACCAATCTGCTGGCCCTGAACGCTACAATCGAGGCCGCGAGAGCGGGAGAGGCCGGCAAGGGCTTTGCCATCGTGGCGACCGAGGTCAAAACGCTGGCAACGCAGACGGCTCGTGCCACTGGCCAAATTGTTGAACAGATCACGGCAATCCGCAGTGCCACTCAGGATGCGCTGGAGGCTGTGCGTCAGGTCAGTGCAGCGATCGGCCAAGTCGATGCGGTTGCGTTGGCGATTGCGGCAGCGGTTGAGGAGCAATCTGCTGCGACGAATGAGATTACCAATTCAGTGCAGCACGTGACTGCTTCAATCAACGTGGCCACACATGCACTGGGTGACGTGATGCGAGTTGCTGAGGAGACGGACTTTGCCAGTCGCTCCGTGCTGGTGGCGGCAGATGAAGTCAGCAGGACGGCTGACACCTTGCGCGTTGAGGTTGGCGATTTTCTCAGTGCAATGAAGCAGGGCGAAGGCGAGGACAGGCGCGCCTATGAGCGTATTCCCGGTGGCAATGCACCGGCCTGGTTGAGCCTGCCTGGGCAGGATGAAGTGGCGGTCACGCTGCGCGATATTTCCCGGGGCGGGGTGGCTCTGTGTTGTGCTTCTGCGGCTGCGGCGGGCACAGCTGCGACCATTCGCCTTTCGTCAGGTGTCAGATTGTCTGGTCGCGTGGTTCGTTGTGGAGAGCAATTGCTGACGATGGCATTTCTGCAGAACGCGGCCAATCTCTCTGCCGCAGACGCAGCCATCTTGACGCTTACTCAAAAGGCATTCTCAAAGGCGGCCTAGCAGCCTGTCGGATTTGGGTACCCAGTTTTTCGGCAAACGGCTAAGTTGCTCTAGAATCATACATTTTTAGAGCACGAACTTTCGACGAGATGATTCCATCTGGTCGAAACGTGCTCTAGAATCGGCTTGTGGTGACAGTCATCCCCTTCAACCGTGACCAAGCATTCCTCCTGCCGCCCGACCTGAAGGAGTGGCTACCGGAGGATGATCTGTCCCATTTCGTTGTGGCCGCTGTTGAGCGTGTGCCGATCGGCACGTTCGATGTGGCGGCGCGGGCCGGTGGCAAGCCGCAATACCATCCGCAGCTGATGCTGGCGCTGCTGGTCTCCTGCCACGCCTACGGCAATTTCTCCTCGCGGCGGATCGAGCGGGCGACCTTGCGCGACGTCGCGGTCCGCGTCGTTGCGGCTAACCTGCATCCTGACCACGACACGATCGCGACCTTCCGCCGCACCAACAAGGTCGCGTTTGAGGCAGCGTTGCTTCAAGTTCTGCTCCTGGCACACAAGGCGTTGCTCTAGTGATCGTGGCTGGGTTGGCGTTGCATCAGAACGGCTTGTCTCCCTGAATGGTCACGCGGGTACCGCTTCTGGTTGCTGGGAAATAGTCCCATAGCGCGTGGTGCTGGGCCGAGCGATTGTCCCAGAACGCCACTGAATCCTTCTCCCAGCGGAACCGGCAGGAGAACTCTGGCGTTTCGATGTGGCGGAACAGGAACGCCAGCATGGCATCACTCTCGGCCTTGCTCAGCTCGACAATGCGCGAGGTGAAAAACGAATTGACGAACAGGGCGCGTTTTTTGGTCACCGGGTGCGTACGGATGACCGGGTGGGTGGCTTTCGGATAGACGCGGCCGGCGTCGTTGGCGGTGTAGCGGCCGCGATAGAGCAATTCGCCGTCATGCACCGCCGACAGACCGTCGAGCATGGCGCGCATGGGGGCGGAGAGCGCCTCGTAGGCCGAATACATGTTGGCGAACATGGTGTCGCCGCCAACTTCGGGCAGGGTGCGAATGTGCAGGATGGAGCCCATTGGCGGCTCCTCGTCACACGACACATCGGAATGCCAGCTCTCGCCGTTGACATAGGTGGAGTTGGCGTCGGCGTGGATGATCATCACCTCGGGATGGCCGGGCACGGAGGGCGCGGCGGGGTGGATGTGCAGTTTGCCGAAGCGTGCGCCGAACGCCATTTGCTGGACCGGGCCCATGGTCTGGTCGCGGAAGAAGATCACCAGATTGTCCATCAGCGCCTGTTGGATGGTGGCGAAATCGCGGTCATCCAATGGCTGGGCGAGATCGACGCCGAAGATTTCAGCTCCGATGACGGGTGTGAGCTTGCGGATGTGGATCATATTGTCGGCCATGGCGGTTGACCTCTCTCAATTTCCGGGAAGGTTGTGAATGTCTGCGAAGAACATGTCTTTCCAGCTGTCCGGCTTGGTGCTGACGGCCCCTGTCTGGTTCATGAAGGCGACAAATTGCATCGTTCGCTGCGGCACCATCGTCCATTGGTTTTCTGGCAGGCGGATGAGGGCAGCTAACTTTGCCGCATCCTCCTTTGAATGCTCATTGCGTATGTAGAGCTCGGCTGCGTGCTCTGGGTTGGCGATGATTGATTTTTGCGCTGCGTCCAATGCGGCCAGGAAGGCAGCGTATTCCTTCGGGTGGCTGTCATGGTAGCGCTGCGCTGCCCAAATGGCGTTGAAGGTGTGCGGGCCGCCGAGCACGTCGTAGCTGTTCAGAATGCGGTGGATGCGCGGGTCTTCCAGCTCCTGATATTGGAACGGCGCGGAGGTGAAATGCGCGTCGATCTCCGACTTGAAGCCGGTCAGCGCGGTGTAGGCGTCCGGGTGGCTGAGCGAGACGGTGAGGTGGTCGAGCTTGTCGAAATTGGCCTGGCCGAATGCCTGGGCCGCTGCCATTTCGAGCACGACGGCCTGGATCGTCACCTTCACGGCCGGCAGGGCGATGCGGTCGGCATCGGTGAAGTCTGCGATGGTTTTGACCGCCGGATTGCGCGTGTTGAGGAAGATCGGCATGGCATTGAGGGCGGCCACACCTTTCACTTTGAGGTTGTTGCGGGTTTTGCCCCAGATGGTGAGCATGGGGCCGACGCCGCCTGAGGCGAATTCCAAATTGCCGGAGATCAGCAGGTCATTGATGGCACCGCCGTTGCCGATGGTGAGGAACTCGGGTGCCAGATCAAGCCCGCGCGCACGTCCTTCGGCTTCGAGCAGATGATCCTCCTGCATAACAATCAGCGGCAGGTATGAAATGCCGAATTGCTTGGCGATACGGATGGTTTGCGGCTCGGCGTGTGCTGCAGCCGTGGCGAGCGATGACAGGGTCGCGACCAAGGCTGCGATGCGCCAGATTTTACCCAGCATGAGCGTTCTCCCATTTTCAAAGAGCGTATGGGCGTGCCTGTTGGCGGTCAAATGCGGCGTGCTGGATTAGCGGCTCCGCGCGTTGTAGATTTGCTGCAGCACAGCATTGGATATTCGGTTGCCATGGCGTTGATTTTGACTTTGTCCTGCCTTGATCGCCCCGGCATCGTGGCGGATGTTTCACGGTTTTTGGCTGATATGGGCTGCAATATTCTCGACACGCAGCAATTCAACGAAGCCGAATCGCAGCGGTTTTTCATGCGGCTGGTGTTCGCGGTGATCGAGGGTGAGCAAGATATTGCGGCGCTTTCGGCGGGCTTTGAGCCGATTGCCATGAAATGGGCGATGAATTGGGCGCTGCGGGACCGCGATGAGAAACGGCGGGTGATGCTGCTGGTGTCGAAGTTCGATCATTGCCTGGTCGATTTGCTCTATCGGATGCGGATTGGCGAACTGCGCATGACCGTCAGTGCCATTGTGTCCAACCATGGCCGTGAGCATTTCGAGAAGATCGATTTTGGCGACATCCCGTTTCACCATCTGCCGGTGACGCGTGAGACGAAGCTGGAGCAGGAGACGGAGCTTTGGCAGTTGATCAAGTCCACCGAGACGGAAGTGGTGGTGCTGGCGCGGTATATGCAGATTTTGTCGGACAGTATGAGTGCGCGTCTGCATGGGCGGTGCATCAACATTCACCACTCGTTCCTGCCCGGCTTCAAGGGGGCCAAGCCGTATCATCAGGCGCATATGCGCGGGGTGAAGCTGATTGGGGCGACGGCGCATTATGCCACGCCCGACCTCGATGAGGGGCCGATTATTGAGCAGGATGTGGAGCGGATCAGCCATCACGACACGCCGGAGGATCTGGTGCGCAAGGGCCGCGATATTGAGCGGCGGGTGTTGGCCCGCGCGCTGCAGTATCACCTTGAGGGGCGCGTGCTGATCAACGGCAAGAAGACCGTGACGTTTAAAGACTGAGCTACGCGGCGCGTTCCGGGAATAGCGACAGCAGGCCCTCTGCCGTGGCGGGGCAGCGGCCGCGCTCTGTGATGAGTCCGGTGACGAGGCGGGCGGGGGTGACATCGAACGCCGGGTTGGCGGCGTCACTGCTGGTGGGCACGACGCGAACGGTGGCGATGCTGCCATCGAGCGCGCGGCCGGTGATGGTGGTGACCTCGGTGGCCGCACGCTCCTCGATCGGGATTTCGTGCACGCCGTCGGAGATCGTCCAGTCGATGGTGGACGATGGCAGGCCGATCCAGAACGGCACGCGGTTGTCGTGCGCGGCGAGTGCCTTGAGGTAGGTGCCGATCTTGTTGGCGACGTCACCGGTGCGCGTCACGCGATCTGTGCCGACGATGCAGAGATCGACCTCGCCGTGCTGCATCAGGTGGCCGCCGGCGTTGTCGGCGATGACGGTGTGGGCGACGCCGTGCTTGCCGAGTTCGTAGGCGGTGAGGAACGCGCCCTGGTTGCGTGGGCGGGTTTCATCGACCCACACGTGGACGTCGATGCCTGCGTCATGCGCCTTGTAGATGGGGGCGAGTGCCGTCCCCCAATCGACGGTGGCGAGCCAGCCGGCGTTGCAATGGGTGAGGATGTTGACGCGGCGCTGGGTGCGCTTGGCGATTTCGGCGATCAGCGGGGCACCGTTTGTGCCGATGGCCTCGCACTGGGCGGCATCTTCGTCGGCGATGAGTTTGGCCTCGGCATAGGCGGCGGCGATGCGGGCCTGGGTAGGCAGCGGGCGGAGCTTGGCTAGCATACGGTCCAGCGCCCAGCGCAGGTTGACGGCGGTGGGGCGCGTGGCGTTGAGCATCTCGGCGTCACGCTCCATGGCCGCGTCCGACGCATCCGCCCGCAGAGCCAGCGCGAGGCCATAGGCGGCGACGGCACCGATCAGCGGAGCGCCGCGCACCTGCATGGAGCGGATGGCGTGGGCGGCGGCTGACACGTCGGACAGACGCAGCAGGTCGAGCGACCAGGGCAGCTTGGTCTGGTCGATGATATGAACGGACCAGCCATCCTGCTCATCCACCCACACGCTGCGATACGGGGTGCCGTCGATCTTCATGGTGTTGTGATCCTTCGGGTCTGACCGAGAAGCCTGCGACGCGCGCCTTGCGGCTCCTGGATTGCCACGCCCCCAAGTGGGGGCTCGCAATGACGGTGGGGGTGGCAGAGCATCGGGCGTGGTGGAGTCAGATGCGCTGGTGGAGCACGCAGACGAGCGTGAACAGCCGCCGGGCGGTCTCGAAATCAATGACGACCTTGCCCTCCAGCCGCGTGATCATCAGCTGTGCGCCCTCGTTGTGCAGGCCACGCCTGCCCATGTCGATGGCCTGGATTTTGGCCTCGCGGCCTTCCTCGACGGCCATGATGTGGCTGTCCACCAGCATCTGGTAGTCTTTGATGAGGCCGCGGAACGGGCCGAGGGCGAGGGCGATGGTGCGCAGGGGAACTGCGTTTTCTGGCCGCTCCTTGATCCGGCGGATGTCGAACACCAGCCGCCCCTCCTGAATGGAGAGGGTGAGCGAGTACGGGCCGTCTTCGACGCCGATGGGGGCGAAGCTGTTTTCCGCCTGCAGATCGGCCACAGCCTGGGCGCGATCAGCCTCCAGGATCGGCGAAAGGCGGGTCAGCGCCTCCCCGATCAAGGCGATGTGCGCAAGGCGGCTGGCTTCAGGCATCGTTGCTGATCAGCCCCAAACTGAGCATCAGGCCGACGGTGGCCCCCTTCACCGGGCGCATCAGGCCGAGCACGAGGGCGGCGGAGACGGGCAGCCAGATCAGCGCCTGCGTCAGGTCTGACAGGTCTGTGGCGCGGTTCAGCATCACCATTCCGCCGACGACAACGTGGGCGACGATGAAGATGGTGAAATAGGGCGGTGCGTCATCAGCGCGAATGCGACCAAGCGGAGCCTCGCATTCGGGGCACGAATCGACGACACGGAGGTAGCCGTGAAACAGCTTGGATTTCCCGCAGGCTGGGCAAAGCCCGCGGATTCCGCGCCACATCGCCACCCCAGCCGCTGGAACTGGCCATTTTGGCTTCTTCGCCACGCGATCCGGCTGCCAGACAACAGGCTCGGCGATGATTTGCGGGACGGTGTCCATAACGGGAGGCCTTTTGTGGCAGTGCGGTATACCACTACTTGCGCGCGTAGGCCCGGTCGATCAAGAGTTGTGAACATGGCACGCATTCTGTTTATCAATCCAAATGCAAATCAGGCCTGCGGTGAGGGCATTTCGGCGGCTGTCGAACGGTTTCGGATGCCCAACGGCCCGGCCATTGATGTGATTTCGCTGGCAGACGGTCCTGATGCGATTGTGACGTGGCGGAACTGGCATTTCGCGGTGGAGCCGCTGTGCCGGGCGGTTGAGCGCGAGCAGGCTGATTTATATGTGGTGGCCTGTGCGTCTGACCCCGGCATTGAGGCGGTGCAGGCGACGACAACCAAGCCGGTGCTGGGGGCGTTTCGCTCAGCTGTGGCGGTGGCGAGCGGGGTTGGCCGGTTTGGGGTAATCGCCCTCGCCGATCAATCCATTGGGCGGCATCAGGTCGCACTTCGGGCAATGGGGCTGGAGGGTCGGCTGGCTGGGGAGATCGCGATGAACCGGTCGATCCCGGAGCTGCTCGATCCGGAGCGGGCGCGGGGTGCGTTGATCGAGACGGCGCGCGCGTTGGCGAGGATGGGCGCACAGTCGATCATTCTGGGCTGCACCGGGATGGCGCATCACCGCGAGGCGGTGGCCTCAGCTTGCGGCCTTGCGGTCATCGACCCGTGTCAGGCTGCTGCTGGCATCGCTCTCGCTCGGGTTTGACGGACGCACCCAGACCGGCGGCTCGACGGCACCGGTTTGGTCGGTGATGCGCGCATAGGCCTCGGGCCTGCGGTGTTCGGCGAAGTTGAAGATGGTGCTGCGACCGAGTTGGACCTGTTCGAGGTTGCAGTCCGCCGTGATCAACTCATCATCCCAGCTGGTGGCCTGGGCCATGATCTCGCCTTGTGGGTTGACGATGATGGAATGGCCGAACAGCTCGCAGCCATCCTCGACGCCGGCCTTGGCGGTGGCCACGGCGAAGGTTGCGTTCTGGTAGCAGCCGGCCTGGATGCTGAGATGGCTGTGGGCGACGCGCAGATGCGGGGCTTCGAAGCCCCCTCCTGTCTGCGTTGCGGCGGATTGGTTGGTGCTGGGCGTGTTGTAGCCGAGCGTGACCATTTCGACGCCTTGCAGGCCGAGCACGCGCCATGCTTCGGGCCAGCGGCGGTCGTTGCAGATCATCATGCCCATGTTGAGGCCGGAGAGGCCGCCCATGGGCGCGCGGATAACGGGGAAGCCGAGATTGCCGACCTCGAAATAACGCTTTTCGAGATGCTGGATGCAGCGGCGGTGGTCGTATTCGGCGTGGCCGGGCAGATGCACCTTGCGATATTTCAGCACGATGTCGCCGGTGCCGTTGACGAGAATGCTGGTGTTGAAGCGGCGCTTGCGCACCACGCCAGTTTCATCGGCTTCATGCGCGATTTCCGCGTAGCCCAGGTGAAAGCCGATGCCGTATTTTCGGGCGGCGGCAAACAGCGGCTCGGTGTCGGGCGAGGGCATGGTCTGCTCGAACCAATGGTCTGCGTCTTCGAGGTTCTCGTGGAAGTGGCGCGGGAAGAAGGTGGTCAGCGCCAGTTCAGGGAACACCACGAGTTCCACGCCCCGCACCCGCGCGCGTTCAAGCAGGCGGATCATGCGGGCGATGGCGTTCGCCTTGGTGTCTTTGAGTTGCAGCGGGCCAAGTTGGGCGGCGCCTACGGTGATGATGCGGGCCATGCGATGTCTCAGTGGGTTTGGCGTTTGACGAAGCGGCCGGTGCCGGGGGTGGCGAGCACTTCGGTGCCGTTCCAGATGGTGGTGCCGCGCAGCACGGTGGCGGCCACACGGGCGTGCATTTCGCGGCCGTGATAGGGCGACCAGCGCATTTCCGGACGGTCCTGGATGCTGGCTTCATCGAACACGAAGCGGCCTTTTTCGAGCACGACGAGATCGCAATCCGAGCCGAGGCGGATGGTGCCTTTTTTCGGGTAGAGGCCGTGCAGTTTGGCGGAGCGTTCGGCGGCATAGAGGGCCATGAGCGTGGGGGACAGTCCGCGTTCGCTGAGCAGGGTGTAGAGCAGTGGTGCGAAGGTTTGCAGGCCGGTGAGACCTGCACCGCATGCAAAGATATCGGCAAAGCCTTTGCGGTCGGCGGGCCAGGGAGCGTGGTCAGTGGAGATGTATTCGATCTGCCCGGCTTGAAGCCGGTTCCACATTGCTTCGATTTCGGTGGCGGTGCGGAAGGGCGGATTGCATTTGCCGCGCCCGCCGAGGCGGACGAGATCATCCTCGGTCATGCAGAGATACTGAATGCAGGTCTCGCCGGTGGCCTGGCCGCCTTGCGCGCGGAAGCTGGCCGCGATGTCAAAGCCGCGTGCGAGGGAGGAATGGGCGATGTGGACGTGGGCACCGGTCATCAGGCCGATTTCGAAAATCTCCTGATCCGCCATGGTTTCTGCCAAAGGCGGCCGTGTGCGGGCGTGCATGATGG
This sequence comes from uncultured Rhodospirillales bacterium, assembly GCA_903823665.1. GTDB lineage: Bacteria > Pseudomonadota > Alphaproteobacteria > Acetobacterales > Acetobacteraceae > CAIQQQ01. Next base: position 6,658 of record CAIJTR010000127.1, on the reverse strand, counting down.
TGTGCGTTTCACCGGCGGCGCGAGCCTTGGCAGTGAGGTATTCGACGAGCTCTTGATCCTCATTGTGCACGGCCACGGGAAGGCCGGTTTTGGCGATCTCGGTGAAGGCGGCAACCATCGTAGGATGATCGATGCGCGGGAAGCGGACAGCATCGTATTCATACGTAGACAGCTTGAACGCGGAGATGCCGGCGGCTGCGAGCTCGGCGATGGCATCGACGCCGCCGGTCTTGCGGATGGTGCCGTAGAGCGCCATGTCCACATGCGCAGAGCGTTCAACCCAGCCGATTTTCTCAGCCAGCACGCCGGCATCGGTGGTGGGCTGGGGCACGTCATAGGGCATATCGACGCAGGTGGTGACGCCGCCGCTTGCAGCGGATCGTGTTGAGCCCTCGATCCCTGCGAAACCAATGGACGAGCCGGTGTGCATGTGGCCATCGACGAGGCCGGGCAGAATGAGCTTTCCGGTGTGGTTTGAGGTTGCGTGAGCCGGTGGCGGTGCGCCGGTGCCGATGGCTGCAACCTTTTCACCACGCGTGGCAATGTAGCCGTCTCGCAGAACCTCGGTTGAGGTTACGATGTCGCCCACAAAAACATGATCGAAAATGCTGCCTGACATGATCGCCTCGACGTGATGTTTGATCACGCTAGCGGTGGTGCGGTGCGGCCTCAAGTGTCTCTAAAATTCTTATAACGAATCAGTATTGAAACAGTCGCGAATCGGGGAGTTCTGGGGTTGTGCTGATGGATTTGCGTCGATTTTTCTGAAGTGTGTGGCACGGCTGCACCAAGCATTCAGCGGCGATGCGGATTTTCAAAAAGACCTTGCCTGATAAGCAACGATGCAAAACACGTTTCCCCTCAACTGAAAATGTGGCACTGGTGTGGCGCGCTTTGTTGTCGATTTTCAGTGATTTCATACCAATTCATGTGTTGTTTTGATTGACATGCAGCCGATGGATCGTGATAGCGGAAATAGCACGCAGGCGCACGACGCGCGATTCGTCAAGAAAGCAAAAGGCGATTGTGTGCGACAGGAAGGGATGATGGATGCCCCGGAGCGAGTTCAGGACTGGCAAGTTTGATGCGGCGAGCGCCACAGTCATCATTGTTGCCGGTGCCGGACGCGATCAGACCACACATCACCGTTCCAGCCGGTCTGCCCCCTCAAAACGCCTGCACAGGAGTTTGCACACGTGAGTAACGAAGATTTGCTGCCCGTCAAAGCCCAGGCGCTCGCCGTCAAGGCTGCCGCCAAGAAGACGGCCCCTGCCAAGGCCGCCGCTCCGAAGGCCAAGGCTGCTGCCGTGAAGGCTCCGGCCAAGGCGAAGGCTGCGCCGAAGGCCGCCGCCAAGACCACCGAGAAGAAGGCCGCTGCTCCGAAGGCTGCAAAGCCTGCTGAGAAGAAGGCTGCCGCCCCGAAGGCTGCCAAAGCCGCCCCGGCTGTCACTTCCGCGGCGAAGGCACCGGCGAAGGCCAAGGCTGCCCCGAAGGCTGCTGCTGCCAAGGCTGTCGAGAAGAAGCCGGCTGCCGTGAAGAAGGCCGCTGCTCCGAAGGCTGCTGCCAAGGCCGCACCTGAGAAGAAGGCCGCCGCTCCGAAGGCCGCCGCTCCGAAGGCCGCCGCTCCGAAGGCTGCCGCCAAGCCGAAGGCTGCGAAGGCTGCGCCGATCGTGGCTGATGCCAAGACAGGCAGCATGTCCGCTGCCAGTGCCACCGCTGCAAAGGCGGTGCGGGCTCAGGCTGCGAAGAAAACCACGAAGGCCAAAGCAAAGGCTTAAGCCTTTCGTTGATTGGCTGCGATTGACCTCAGCAACAGCCAGACCGGGTTCGGTTTGGCTGTTGTTGTTTTAGCCGAAAGTGGCGAGCAGGTCGTCCACCTGGGCGGCGTTCAACGGCCGCGTGTTCTGGCTGCGCAACAGCAGCGCAAGTTTTGCGGCCTCTTCCAGTTCCTCGGCGGCGTAGACGGCATCGGTGAGGGTGGCCGCACTCACGACAGGGCCGTGATTGGCGAGCAGAACGGCGCGGGCGGCGCGTGCCGCTTCGGTGATAGCAGGCTCCATATCGGGATCACCGGGACGGTAATACGGCACGATGGGAAGCGTTCGGCCCACGCGCATCACGAAATACGGCGTCAGCATCGCAATCGGTGCTGAGACGTCCACATCAGCCAGGCAGGCGATGGCCGTGGCCATGGTGGAGTGCAGATGCACAACCGCACCTGCATCCGGCCTTGCCAGGTAGAAGGCGCGATGCATGAACACTTCCTTCGACGGCTTGTCACCGCTGACATGCTTGAAGTGCTCGTCCAGTTTGCTGATGCGTGCTGCGTCGAGCCTGCCGAGGGAGGAGTTGGTGGGCGTGATAAGATAGCCACCATCCGGTGCGCGTAGGCTGATGTTGCCGGCACTGCCGACGGCAAAGCCGCGCTGGAACAGGGAGCGTGCGAGTTCGACGAGGAGCGCGCGGCTTTCGGCCTCGTCCATCATGCGCCCTCCATCGTGAACGCCTTGAGGAAGAAATCACGTGCACCGAAATTGCCGCTTTTCAAAGCGAGATGCATGGCGGGGCCACGGCCTTCGGCGAACGTCCAGGGCACACCTGGATCAATCTCGGCCCCGATGCGCAGGCGGCTGACACCTAGCCTTCCGACGACGGCACCGGAGGTTTCGCCACCGGCTACGATCATGCGGCGCACACCGCATGCGACGAGACCCTCGGCGATGCCGGCCATGGCGTGCTCGATCATGGCACCTGCGGCGTCCCGGCCGAGTTTTTCTTGGAGCGCTGCAACCTGTTCTGGCCCGGCGGAGGCGGCGATGAGCACCGGGGTTTGGCCGAGCTTGCCATCTGCCCATTCGAGCGCCCGCCGGATAAGGCCGTCCGCGTCTGGCGTGGCGAGTGCATCGAGTTCCAACGTGGGGAGATGGTCACGCGCGGTGCCGATTTGGAACAGCGTGGCTCGGGAGCAGGAGCCTGCGAGAACGGCGGTGTGGCCTTCAACTTTCGGCAGGGCTGCGGTGTTCGCACGCTCCGGCAGAAGGCCAGCGGCGCGGAAATTGGCGGGCAGGCCGATGGCGATGCCGGAGCCGCCGGTGATGAGCGCGTGCTGGCTCGCGGCCTCACCAATCGCGAACAGATGTTCGTTGGTGACGGCATCGACGATGGCATAGCGGCGGCCCTGTTCCTTCAGCGCCGTCATCGCCTTGCGGATGGCACCGGACCCTTGCTCGACGGTGGCGAAGGGGACGAGGCCCACGGTGGCCTCCGTCTGGCGGGACAGCACGCGGACGAGATTGGCGTCTGTCATTGGGGTGAGCGGATGATTTTCCATGCCGCTTTCGTTGAGCAACGTGGAGCCTGCGAACAGATAGCCCTGGTAGACGCTGCGGCCATTGGCGGGGAAGGCGGGGCAGGCGAGCGCGAAGCCGCAGCCCAGGGCTTCGATGAGGGCGTCTGCCACTGGGCCGATATTGCCGGCGGGCGTGCTGTCAAATGTGGAGCAGTATTTGAAGAAGAATTGGCGGCACTGCGCCCGTTGGAGCCATGCGAGGGCGGCGAGGCTTTCGCGCACGGCGTCAGCGGCTGGAATGGTGCGGGATTTGAGGGCGATGATGATGGCATCGGCCTTTGGAACCTCGGCATCGGCTGCGGGCACGCCGATGAGTTGCACGGCTGTCATGCCATTGCGGACGAGCATGGAGGCGAGGTCGGTGGCACCGGTGAAGTCATCGGCGATGCAGCCCAGCAGGGTCATGATGCGTGGTGTTCCAAGATGGTGGCGAAGAGAGCGGCCTGTTCGGGCCAGTCTGGCAGGGTTTGGCCGAATTCCCAGGCGGCATCGGCCATGAGGCTGCGCAGGCGGGTGTCGAAGATCAACCGACGCAGGGTTTTGGAGAGTTGCACCACATCATCCACTGGGCAGACGGTGCCGTATTCAGGTCGGATCATAGCACCGGCGGCACCACCATCGGTGACGGCGACAGGCAGGCCACGGCGGAGTGCTTCGGTGATGGCCATGCCGAAGCCCTCATAGCGTGTGGCCAGTGCGAAGATGTCAGCTTTGGCCCAGAGTTGCACCAAGGGCTCGCCGGTCATCTCGCCGAGGAAGGTGACGCGATCGGTGATGCCGAGTTCGGCGGGCATCGCGTGCAGGGCTGCTGCTGTGGCCGGATCATGCGCGGGGCTGCCGGCGATGGTGAGATGCCAGTTCAGGTCGAATAGTTTGGCGAGGGCGTGCATCAGCGTGTCATGCCCTTTGCGGGGGATGAGGGTGCCGATGGAGAGCACGTTCACGGTGGCGCTGCCAGAGCCGGTGCTGCGTGGCGCGCGGGCGGTGCCGGGGATGATGGCGGTGATCTTTTCTGGTGCCACGCCGAATTGAGCGTTCACGGTGGCCGATGTGGTGTCGCTGGTGGTGACGATGTGGCGGGCGATGTGGCTGAGGGCTTTTTCCGCTGCCAGCGTGGCGTCGGATTGCGCCGGGGTGAGGCCGGTTTCAAGGCCGAGCGGGTGATGGTTGAGAATGATGACGCCGCGCTTTTCGAGTTCGGCTTCGAGCGGCGCGAAGCTCAGCAGGCCGAGATTGTCGATGACGATGGCGGCATCTGCAGGGAGGTTTGACCAGATGGCGGCGGCGGCGGCGCGGGCTGCGTCATCGGGCAAGGGGTGGTGGCCTTGCAGTTCGTGGATGGTGACGCTGTGTCCGGCTTCCCGCCAGGCAGTGGTGATGCGGCGGTCGTATTCATAGCCGCCGGTGACGAGGGTGAACGGGGCGGGGACGAGGAATTCGATGCGCATTGGAGGCGGGCCCTGCGCCGCTTTTTGGCGTGTCCCGGGCCGATCCTGGGTTGCGCTTATGGCGGCAAGCGATGTTGTCGAACGGCGGGCGGCGTAGCGCAAGACCTGGATGGGTTGCGTGTGCGTGCTTCAGGCGCGGGAGAACAGCGCCACGGGCGGCGAACTGCGCTGTGCTTGCTGCGTGCCGCGTGCGCCGTACTGCCTTTGATGCGCCTCGGCCTTCGGCAGCGCGCGGGCGATACATGCGAGAACCCGGTTCTGTGCGATCATGGCGCGTTCGAGCAGGGTTTTGTTGGTGGTTGAGAGTTCAGTCAGTTGCGCTGCAAGGGCGCGGTTGGCCGGGGTGGCAGCAAGTTTGGCTTGGCGTTGTGCTGTGAGAAGCTGTTCGGTGGCGCGCTGCTTGGCGGCAACGAAGCTGATGGCGCGGGGGAAATCCATCGCTGTGAGAGCGGCATTTTCCTGCGCGAGAACATCGCACAAGGTGGTTGCGGCGAGCGTGATGTCCGGTTCGGTCATTTGTGGTTCTCCGTGGCCTGTTCCTGCATTTGCAGCATTTGACGGTAGACCGGCACGGCGATGCCAAGGCCGCCTGCGGCTGCGATGTGTTTGGCGAGTTCTTGGGTGAGCATGGGGCGGAAGGTTTCTTCCCCAGCACCGCCGCCGAATGGGCCTTCGGAGGATTTCACCGTGTCAAACATCGGCGACAGGAACTGGCCGAGCGCCATCGCCTCAAACTCTTTGGCCGATTTCCAGGCCTTGGCGTTTTCGGGCTTGGCCAGTTCGGTGGCATCTGGCGGAGTTTGTTTGATGATCATCAACGCACCTGCAGATCTGCCTGGAGTGCTCCGGCTGCCTTGATGGATTGCAGAATGCTGATCATGTCCCGTGGGCCGACGCCGAGGGCGTTGAGGCTGGTGACGAGTTCGCGCAGGGTGACGTTGCCGGAGAGGATGCCGAGCTTTTTATCTCCGCCATCGTCGATTTGGATATTGGTGCGCGGCACGACCGCGGTGGTGCCTTTGGATAGCGGGCCGGGCTGGCTTACCTGCGGCGTTTCGGTGACGCGGATGGTGAGGTTGCCCTGCGCGATGGCAACGGTGCTGACGCGCACATTGGCCCCCATGACGATGGTGCCGCTGGCTTCATCGACGATGACGACGGCAGCGTTGTCCGGCTCGACCCGTAGATCTTCGACCTGTTCGAGAGATGCGATGACGTCTCGTCCGGCGAAATCCATCGCAACCGTGCGCGGGTCGAGCGCCTTGGCGATTTTGGTGCCGAAGCTGCGGTTGATGGCATCGGCCATGCGGCGCGCGGTGGTAAGATCTGGATTGCGCAGGCCGAGGCGGATGGCCGAGCGGCTGGCGAGCTGGAATGCCACCTCCCGCTCCACCGTGGCCCCGTTGGCGATGCGGGCGGCGGTGGGAACGCCCTTTGTGACGGAGGCTGCCGCACCCTTGGCTGCGATGGCCCCGGTGGCGAGTGTGCCTTGGCCCACGGCATAGACCTCGCCATCGGCGGCGAGCAGGGGGGTGACGAGAAGCGTGCCGCCGGTGAGGTTGGTGGCGTCTCCGAGGGCTGAAATGGCAATATCGATCCGGCTGCCGGTGCGGGCGAAGGCGGGCAGATCAGCGGTGACCATCACAGCGGCCACGTTTTTTGTGCTGAGCTTGGCTTCTTGGTCACGCGTGTTGACGCCGAGGCGTTCGAGCATGCCGATGAGGGATTGGCGGGTGAAGACCGAACCGTCCAGCTTGTCGCCGGTACCGTTAAGGCCGACGACGAGGCCAGATCGGAAGAGCACACGTCTGAACTCCAGTCACTGGTTGTTATCTCGTATGCCGTCTTCTGCTTGAAAAGG
>CAIJTR010000126.1 GCA_903823665.1 uncultured Rhodospirillales bacterium | reverse complement strand
CAACGGGCGGGGGAGCAACGGGCGGGGGAGCAACGGGCGGGGGAGCAACGGGCGGGGGAGCAACGGGCGGGGGAGTAACAGACGGAGGAGCCACCGGCGGCCGAACCGCAGGCACCGGAGCCAAAATCGCTGGCGGCACGACGGGCGGCGACACAACGGGCGGCGTTGTGACAACCGGCGGCGTGACCGGATTGACCACCACAGGCGGCGTCACGGCCGGAGGCTGCGCGGCAAGCTGCGTGTCCGGCGCAGGACCCTTGCCACCACTCAGCGCGAAATAACCACCCGCACCCACCAGCGCCAGCACCGCCACAGCCACACCCGCCAACAATGGCAGCTTGCTCTTGGCAGCAGGCGGCGGTGACGCTGCCGGTGCCACCGAAGGCGGGGGAGCCGGGCGCGACGGCTTCATGGTGGAGGTCGCAGGCCGCGCACCTGCAATCATTGTCGCGTCATCTCCCGCCAACGGATCGGCCATGCCAATGCCGCCACGCGCACCCGCCTGCATCGCCTCGGTGATTGCCGCTGCAAACGCCGAAGCCGTCCCAAACCGATCCTCCGGCCGCTTCGCCATCGACCGCGCCACCACCGCATCCAGCGACGAAGGTGCCGTCACCGACAGATCCGAAGGTCGCGGCGCTTCGGTGTTCAGCGCCTTGTGCATGATCGCCGACATGCTGCCCTCGAAAGGCCGCTCACCGGTCAGCAGCTGATAGAACATCACGCCAGCGGAATAGATATCCGTCCGCTGATCCACCGTCTGGCCCATGAACTGCTCGGGCGACATATAGGCGGGCGTCCCCATAATGGTGCCCGCCTGCGTCATGTTGCTGCTCTCGATGCGCGCAATGCCGAAATCGGCGATCTTCACCGTGCCGTCCGGGGACAGGATCACGTTGCCAGGCTTGATATCGCGATGCACCACGCCGCGCTCATGGCTGTAATTCAGCCCCGCCAGCACGCCCTGCATGATGCGCACCGCCTCCGCTGGCGGCAGCCGATCCCCCTTGTCGAGGATCTTCTTCAGCTCCGTCCCCGGCGCATATTCCATCACGATGAACGCGAGGCCGGCATCCTCGCCATAGTCGAACACCGCCACAATGTTCGGATGCGTCAGCCGCCCGGCCGCCTGCGCCTCTCGCCGGAACCGTTGCAGCCCATCCTGGCCCTCATCATCGGCGGCATCCGGCAGCGGCATCGTTTTGATGGCCACCCGGCGATCGATCGCCGCATCAAAGCCGTCATACACCGTGCCCATGGCTCCTTTGCCAAGGGTTCCGCGGATTTCATATTTGCCAAGCCGCCGGTTTTCCATGATCCACCGCAATACTTATTGCGGTTATAGGCCGGCCAACTGCCTTAGCGAAGCCTGCCCGCCACCGCGATTGGCAGACTGCGTTTTCTTGCCGCCGCCATCGCCGATCAGCGCAAACGGGGCCCAATAGAACGGATGCGCCAGGCTCGCCTTGTCTCCTGTCGCACTCGTGAGCAGGCCCAATTGCGCATCGCGCAGAGCATCCGCCATGCCCGCCCCTTCCCGCACCCGCTTCATCGTCTGCGCCACCAGAAACGCCGCCGTCTGATCGTTCACCGACCAGTGCGTCACCATCAACGACCGCGCCCCGGCATAGAAGAACGCACGCGCCAGACCGGAAAGGCTTTCACCCGCCACCTTGCTCGTCCCCGACCCACCGCCGGAATTACACGCCGACAGGATCACCGCATCCGCGTCGAGGTCGAGCCCCACCACGTTCGAAACCGTCAGCAGCGCACCAGACGCATCGGCAGCACCCGCCGGGGCCGAGGTCACAATCGCCGCCTCCGACTGGCAGCGCAGCTCCGCCGGCAGCAGCGCGTGGGTGGCGAAATGCAGAATTTTGAAATCCTTCAGCTTGGCGGACATCACAGCCTTCGCCGTAAAGCCGGTGCCGAGCAGCTCGTCCGTCTTGCCACCACCCAGCAACTGCCGCGCCGCCTCAAGCTCCCGCCCGGCATACGGCAGCGGTGGCAGACCGGCGAACAACTGCGCACTATCCGCACAACTGCTGCCAGGAAAACTCCGCTGCGCCTGCGCCATCGTCACCGGGCGGAAATCACCAAACCCAAACCAAGGCTGCGTCGCCCGAGACGTGCCGGCAACCTTGCGCAGCGAGACAAAGTTTGCTGCCGCAGGCACATGCGCAATCGTCATCTTCTTGAGCAGCCAAGGAGCCTCACCCAAGCGGTCCGCATTCCCAGGCCCCGTCAGCAACACGCCGAACGGCACCGACAGCAACGGACCGGTCGGGGCCACCACCAGCGATTTCAGCCCCTCCAACTGCGCCGAAACCGGACCCAGCGTCGCCTGATACAGCTCCGCCGCCGCCGCCGTGTCGAAGCGCGGCAGCACATCGGTCGTCGGCTCCACGCCTGCGCGCACCCGCTGCACCAGCTTGCCAATGCCATCGAGCGACGTCTTCACGCGCGCCGCACTCACCTGACCGTTGCGCAGCACAAACACCCAGCCGCCGGTGTCACCCAGATCAATCGCGGTGAACGCTTCATCATCACGCAACAGCGCCAACACGTCGCTGGCCTTCACCACTTCCTGCACCAGCTGACCATAATTGGGGGAAGCGGCCTGCAGCGCCGCATCCGCATCGGCCAACGCCGCCCGCGCCTCGGTGATCTTGGCGTCGAGCGCTGCCGTGTCGCTGGCAACCCCACTCTGCGCCCGCGCATCACGCGCCCGCTCCAGATCGGTCAGCGTGCTGCCCGCATCCTGCCGCTTCCGGATCGCATCGGCCACCTTTGGATCACGCGAGCCCTCAGCCAAGCGCGCCGTTGCCTGCGCAATCTGGCTGCCGGTGATGCCGCCCTGCGCCAGCTGTGCCGCCTCGAACATCGTCGAAAGCAGTGCCTGCTTCTGCGCCGGATTGGCCTCCGCCGCCGCCGCGAACACATCCAGACACGGGAAAATCACCGCAGACGATGCACCCAGCGCCTCCTGCCGCAAAATCGTCGTCCCCTCCTGACACGCCGCCAACGCCGCAGGCAGACCTTTCGCACTTCCGATCGCCGCCGCCTGCAGCATCCGAGTCTCCGCCAGCGGACGGCTCAGCGGCAAAGCCGAGCCGAATGTCGTGGCCGCCGTCGCCAGCGTGTCCGCTGCGAGCCCGGCATCGCCCCGCGCCAGATCGGCCGCACCAGCTGTGCGCCCAAGCCTGCCCTGCTCCACCGGCTCACGCAGATTATTGCCAGCCGACAGCGTGTTGGCCGAGGCCAGCGCCGCCTCCGCCTCCGCCGTCCGCCCCAGATTGCGCAGCACCACCGCGCGATATCGCCGCACCTCGATCGTCCCGGCCAATGCGGTGCGAATGGTCGGGTCTGCAATCAACTCACGATTGGCCAGCACGTCGCCAAATGACCCGCTCGACACCACCCGCACCGGCCGCGCGTTCAGCACCGACGCCGGCAACTTGCCGCTATATCCAGCCTCCGCCTGCACAAGCCCCGCCAACGCCGCGTCGGCCTTGCCCTCATTGAGCAGATGCAGCGCCTGATAATGCGTAAGCCTCGCCCCCGCCAGCGGATCGTCCGACTTCGCCGCCAGATCCGTCGCCCGCGTGAACAGCGTGTCCGCCTCAGCAAACCGGCCCTGGTTGGAGATCTGCAACGCCAGCCGCTCCAGCGTCGTCGCCGTGTTCGGATTGTTTGCGCCAAGCGCCTTTTGCTGCAACGCCAGCGCCGCGCGAAACGCACTTTCCGCCGCCGCGAAACGCTCCGCCTGATTGGCCCGGCTGCCGGCGACCATCAGCGCATCATACTTGCCGATATCGCCAGAGCTGAACGCCTCCGCCGCCAAACGGCTCGCCAGCAACGCATCCGCCCCCGAGCGCACCGCCGCTGTCGCCGCCTCCGGCTTCAACCGCCCCGCCTGCAACCCCACCGCGCGCTCAATGGCAGGCAGTGCCGGCAGCACGCCATCGGCATACCAGCCATCATTGCCCGAAGCGCCGCCACCCGCCGCCGCCACCATCGCCACATGCGCCCAGCCACCCTGCCTGCGCGTGCAGGACAACAGCGCCGCCGGCACACCATCCAAAATCGTGGTCGCGGTCGCAGCGCCGCACGCATAACGCTGCTCCAGCGTCTGCCGCCATGGCGACGAATTGGCCAAATTCAGAAGATCGCCCGCCGCCACCGGCCCCGCCGAGCGCACCGTGCCACTCGGCTGCTGCCACGTGCCGCAATACACATCCAGGCTGCGCGACGCACCGTCATTATGCCCCTGCCCGGTGCATGCCTCGCCCGCCTGGTTGCTCCCCAGCGGAACCCCGCTCTGCGTCGCAGCCCCACTATTCTCCACATACGCACTCGGCGGTGGCACCGCGCAGCCGGACACTGCCAATGAAAACGCCCCAATCGCTGCAATCAAAATGCGCCGCATGTCAGTAATCCCGGCTGGAGACATCAGGCAAAGCAAGGTCGCTCTCACCGCCGTAACCCACACCGGCATTGAGCACGAAATCATGCAGCGGGTTCGCGGCCGGCAGGAAGCCAAGCGGCAACAGCACGCAGTTCACCGAGCCGATCGGGCATCCGTTCAGGCGGTAATCGCTTTGCGGCTTTGGCTGCACGGTGGGAAAGTTAAAGATCGTGGCAAGGCCGGCCGCCTGCTGCCCGCCCCGGTTGGCCACCGTGCCAAACAGCGAAGCCGATTTCTGGCTGCCAACCACAGTCAGATTGGCGACATTGACAATCCCCGTGGCCGTCCCCCCCGTTCGTGTGAACAAAACCAGGTTCGCCTGCGGCCCTTCAAGATCATTGAGCGTGATGGTGCCGCCGGTGGTCGGCAGATCAAGCCGCAAATTCGCCGCAGCAGCCCCCGTCGATGGCCGCACCAGCAGCGTTCCCGTCTGCTGAATGGAAGGCAGGCTGCCATCCGTGCCCTGCGTCACCGCCAGATAACTCCCCGGTGCCATCGGCAGCGTGCTCGCCACCTGCACCGCCAGCGGCAGCCCGGTGGTGGTGATCGTCCCACTCACCCCAATCGTGCCCGTGGCCGTGATGGCCAGATACTCCGCCGACACCGGCCCGGTGATCGACAGCGGAATGGCGTTGTTGATGTCCAGCGTGCTGCCGGTCACCACGAACGAGCCCAACTGCGAAATCCGCGACGCGGTACCGAAATCCGCCAGCGTCACCGCATTGCCCTGCAACACGCCCGCCGTGAACGCCCCCGCATTGCTCGGCCGCACAATCGTGCCCCCGGCGTTGAGCGACAGCGTGCCCGGCACCGTGATCGTCCCCGGCAACGTGATCGAGCCTGCCGACGTCACCGAAAGGCTCGGTGCCGAAACCGTGCCCGGCATCGACAGGCTCGTGGCATCCACCAGCACAACGCCGCCATTGCTGGCAAAGAAGCCATTCGTCAGCCCGCTCAGATTGGCAACCTGATTGGTCGCACTGCCGAACGTCACACCGCCATTCACACCGCGCGACGCCGCAAGCGAGCCCACCAGCAGCGAGCCGCCGGTCTGGTTCACCCCGCCGCTGGTGGTGGCGATGTCGAGCAGGTTCGCGCTCACATTGCCCGCGAACGTGATCGCACCGGTCGTCGAAAGACCAATGGACGATGCGCGAACCGGCCCAGCCACCAAAAGGGCCCCGGTATCAACCAGCTGGAACGCCCCACCGACCACAGCACTGCCCAGCGTCGCAATCCTGTTGCCGGTGCTGGTCAGTGCCACCGGACCGGCAATGCCGCCCGGGCTCGCAAGTGTCGCAGCGGTCACCGTGCCGGAAGACTGGGCTACACCACCGCTTGCCGTGCTGACCGACAACGTGCCCTGCGTGCTCACCGAGCCCGCCAGGTCAACAGACCCCACCGAGTTGATCGTCACGAAACTGGTGCCGTTGACCGGCCCGTTGATCTTGATCGGCGTGCCCGTCCCCGTCGTCGTCAGCAACACCGAGCCGCCGCTGATCGGCCCGGTCACCACCAAAGGTGCCGCATCCGTCAAGATCACCGCACCCAGCGACGTCAGTGTCGCCTCTGTCGCAATCTGGTTGTTGGTGGACAGCGAAATGCTGGTGCCCGCAGCCGACAGCGTCCCCGCCGTGATCACGCCCCCCGTTTGCGTGATCGCGCCCGCCGAGGTCAGCGTCAGGTTTGCCCCAGGTGCCGACAGGTCGCCTGCAAACACCAAATTACCAGCCACATTCAACGCCACCGCCTGGCTCACCGAAACCGGGCCAGCCACGGTCAGGCCCTGCGTATCCACCAACGACAAGAAGCCATTGCTGATGGCCAAGCTGCCAAGATTGGTGATTGCATTCGCAGGCCCGGTCAGATCAACCGAGCCGCCAATGCCGCTCGCACTGAACAATAGCGGCGTTGTAATCGTGCCCCTGCTTTCGCCGATGCCACCACCGGCCGTGCTCAGCGACACACTCGTCGTGCCCGCCAGCGTGCCCGTCACGCTGATGCCGTCGGTGCCGCTGTTGGCCAGGCTGATCGCAGCCGCACTCACCGCCCCCGAAACATTCGGGTTCACCGTATCCACCAGCGCGAAACTCCCGCCCGGCGCACTGAACGCACCCACACCGGAAATCGTATTCGTCGTGCTCACCAGCGATACCGCAGCCCCGCCGCCCACCGTCCCGCTCAGCAGCGGCGTTGCAATCACCGCACCCGCAGCCTCCGTCACCGGTGCCGCCGTGCTGTTCAGCACCACCCCACTGCTGCCGATGATCGTCCCCGCCAGCGACATCGAGGCAGACGCCGGACCGTTCTCAATCAAGGTCACTACACCCGCACTCAGCGTGCCACTCTGACTGAGCGAACCCGTCGAGCTCAGCGACAAATTCTGCCCCGGCGTCGAGATGTTGCCCGGCACCGAGAAATCACCGAGCACATTGATCGAAAGCCCCTGCGTCACCGAAACCTGTCCGGTGATGCTCAGCGGCACGCTGTCCGTCAGGGTCAATCCGCCATTGGTCACGGCGACATTGCCCAGCAACGGAATGCTGTTGCCGGTGCTCGTCAGCGTCACCGTGCCATTGATCCCGTTGGCACTATACAGCAGCGGTGTCACGATCGTGCCCGTGCTCTCGCTGATCCCACCGCCCGCCGTGCTCAACGAAACACTGCTGCTGCCCGCAATCGTGCCGGTGACGGAAATACCCGTCGTGCCGCTGTTGCTGATCGTGATTGCAGCCCCCGACAGCGGCCCAGAAATATTCGGATTGACCGTATCGGCCAGCGTGAAGTTTCCGCCAGGAACACTGAATGCGCCCACGCCGGAAATCGTGTTGCTCGCACTCACCAGCGAAACCGCAGCCCCGCCTTGCACGGCGCCCACCAGCAGCGGCGTGGAGATCACAGCCCCGGCCCCCTCGGTGATCGGGGCCGCGGTGCTGTTCAACGCCACGTCCGCGCTGCCAAGTATGGTCCCGTTCAATGCCATCAGCGCCGAGGCCGAACCATTCTCGTTCAACGTCAGCTGAGCCGCACTCAACGTGCCACTCTGCGTGATCGAACCCGTCGAAGTCAGGGTCAATGCCTGGCCCGTCGCCGTGATGTTCCCAGGCAACGTCAAATCACCGATCACATTCAACGTCACCGCCTGCGTGGCCGAAACCGGCCCACCGACCGTGAGCGCCGTCGCATCCACCAACTGCAATCCGCCGCCGGTAATCGCCATGCTGCCCAGATTGGTGATCGCATTCGCAGGTCCGGTCAGCACCGCCGAACCACCAATCCCGGAGGCGCTGAACAGCAACGGCGTGGTGATCGTGCCGGAACTCTCATTGACCCCACCAGCAACCGTGCTCAACGACACGCTCGTCGTGCCCGCAATCGTGCCGGTCACGGAAATTCCCGTCGAGCCGCTGTTGCTGATGCTGATGGCCGCAGCGGAAAGTGGTCCGGACACATTCGGGTTCACCGTATCGACCAGCGCAAAATTGCCACCAGGATCGCTGAACGACGTCACGCCGGACACGACGTTGCTGGCGCTCGTGAGCGAAACCGCAGCGCCGCCCTGCACAAGCCCCGCCAAAAGTGGCGTGCTGATCACAGCCCCAGCGCCCTCGATGATCGAAGCAGCAACGCTGTTCAACGCCACATCGACGCTGCCAAGGATCGTCCCGTTCAACGCCATCGAAGCAGAAGCAGGGCCGTTCTCATTCAACGTCACATTGGCCGCACTCAACGTGCCGCCCTGCGTGAGCGAGCCCGTCGAGGTCAGCGTCAACGCCTGACCGGACGCCGTGATGTTCCCAGGCACCGACAAATTGCCGGTCACATTCAACGTCACCGCCTGCGCCGACGAAACCGGCCCGCTCACAGTCAACGCCGTCGCATCCACAAACTGCAACCCGCCAGCAGTGATCGTCATGCTGCCCAAATTGGTGATCGCATTCGCAGGCCCGGTCAGCACCGCCGAACCACCAATGCCCGACGCGCTGAACAACAACGGCGTGGTGATCGTGCCCGAACTCTCGCTGATCCCACCACCGACCGTGCTCAGTGAAACACTCGTCGTGCCAGCCAGCGTGCCAGTCACCGTCACACCGCCACTGCCATTGTTCGCCAGACTGATCGCAGCCGCCGACACCGTCCCCGAAACATTCGGGTTCACCGTGTCCACCAGGCTGAAGCTGCTGCCCGGCGCACTGAACGCACCCACACCCGAAATCGTATTGCTCGCACTCACCAGCGAAACCGCAGGACCACCGCTCACGGTCCCGGTCAAAAGCGGCGTTGAAATCACCGCCCCCGCCGTCTCCGTGATCGGGGCCGCCGTGCTGTTCAACGCAACCCCCGTGCTGCCCAGCATCGTGCCAGACAGTGTGACGCTCGCCGCCGAAGACCCAGTGTCAGTCAGCGTGATCTGCGCCGCACTCAACGTGCCGGTCTGCGAAATCGACCCCGTAGACGTCGCCGTCAGCGCCTGACCGCTCGCCGTGATGTTGCCCGGCAAAGCCAGATTGCCCGTCACATTCAGCGTCACCGCCTGCGCTGACACCACCGGCCCGCTCACCGTCAAAGCCGCCGCATCCACCAACTGCAATCCGCCACCGGTGATCGTCATGGACCCAAGATTGGTGATCGCGTTCGCAGGCCCGGTCAGCACCGCAGACCCACCAATCCCGGACGCGCTGAACAGCAACGGCGTGGTGATCGTGCCAGAACTCTCGCTGATCCCACCACCCACCGTGCTCAACGACACGCTCGTCGTGCCAGCCAGCGTGCCGGTGACGGTCACGCCGCCAGTGCCATTGTTCGCCAGGCTGATCGTGGCCGCCGAAACCGCCCCCGCAACATTCGGGTTCACCGTATCAACCAAACTGAAGCTGCTACCGGGCGCACTGAACGCCCCCACGTTGCTGATCGTATTCGCAGCGCTCACCAACGAAACCACAGGCCCGCCCACAACCGTCCCCGTCAGCAGCGGCGTAGAGATCACAGCCCCCGTCGTCTCAGTGATCGGTGCCGCAGTGCTGTTCAGCGCCACGCCGGTGCTGCCCAAAATACGACCAGACAACGTCATCCCCGCCGCCGCCGACCCCTGTTCGTTCAGCGTGATTTGCGCCGCACTCAACGTGCCACTCTGCGAAAGCGACCCGCCAGACGTCAGCGTCAGGCTCTGCCCACTCGCAGTCACGTTGCCCGGAACCGCAAGATTGCCCGCAGCCGAGATCGACACCGCCTGCAACGCCGAAACCGGCCCCGCCACGGTCAGCGCACTGCCATCCACCAGCAACAATGAGCCATTGCTGAGCTGCAACGTCCCCAGCGTGGTGATCGCATTCGCAGTCTGCTGCAACGTCACGCTGCCGGTGATGCCCTGGCTGCTCTGCAACAGCCCCGCCGTCACCGAACCACCAGACTGCGTCAGCGATCCCGCCACGCCGAGATCCAATGTCCCCGCCGCAATCGCACCCGCCAATGCCAGCGCGCGGCTGTCATTGAGCGTGAACACCGCCGTGCCATCATTGAAATTGCCCAGCGTCTGAATGCTGTCATTGGCCTGCGCCAGCGTCACGTTGCCCGAAACACCTGATGTGCTCTGCAACGTGCCAATGGTGATCGTGCCACCCGTCTGGTTGATCGCCCCGGTGGTGCTCAAATCCAGCGTGCCCGCGGTCACCACACCCGAAACCGCCAACGCCCCGGTGTCACGCAGCAACAACGTACCGCTGCCCGCCGTAAAGTTGCCGAGCGCGCCTATAACGTTGGCGGAGCCCGCCAGCGAAGCACCCGTGCTCGTCCCCGTCAGCAACGGCGTGCTGAGAACACTGCCAACCGTCTCGCTCACCGTGCCAGCCGGTACCAGCAACGCCACCGACACCGGCGCACTCAGCGAACCCGTCGTCGCACCGCTGCCGATATTCACCACCGTCTGCGCATCAATCTCAAGCGCCGTTCCCGCATTGATCGAGGCGCTGCCAAGCACGTTCACCGTGGTCGCACTCACCGTGCCGCCGGCCGAGCCAATGCGCAGCAACGGCGTGTTGATCGCACCCAGCACCGATTGCCCAACCACCAGACCGGCTCCGACACCCAGCGTCTCCACCGCATTGCCGTCCGGCGCAATCTCCACCTGCGTCGTGCTGCCAAGCGATCCGCTGGCGTAAGTAATTCCGTTGGTGATCAGCGAAATGCCAGATGCAGCCGAACTCACGCCCACGATCTGAATGCTCGCCGCATCGGTGACGCTGATGCGCCCCGCCGACACCGCACCCAGCACCAACGCCGCCGTGTCGGTCAGCGCAAAGCTACCACCCGTATCGGTAAAGCTGCTGATGGCAGCAACAGAATTGCTACCCGCGCCCACCAGGCTCACCGCACCACTGCCCGCGAGCGACCCCGACAGCGTGCCCACATTCAGCACGCCGGTGCTGCCCTCACTGATCGTCCCGCCCGCCGCCACCAAGGACAACGCCGTCGAAGCAGCAACGCTGCCGCCAATGGTGATGCCGCCGGTGCCGGTGTTGCTCAGCGAAACAGTCGGAGCCGTCACTGGCCCCGTGATATTCGGGTTCACGGTATCAGCCAGCAGGAACGACATGCCCGCCGTCACCGCACCCACGCCACTGATCGTGTTGCTGCCAGTCGATAAATCAATCGTGGCCGTGGCCGTCGGAGCCGATGCCGTCAACGACGACGTCACTATCGCCCCGCCAGTACCCTCACCAATGCCCGCCGCAGACGACGAGATGATCGAAACCGCCGTCGCATTCACGGTGCCGTTGAACACCGGTTGCAGAGTGTCCGTAAGCGAGAATGTGCCAGAGTTGCCAACCGTCACGTTGCCGATCGGGCCTACAGAGTTGGCCGCATTGGTCAACGCCACCGCGCCACCGGCGTTCACCGAAAGCGTGCCGCCGGTGATCGCCAACGCGCTGCCCGCAAGCGCGCTCTGGCTGATCCCACCCTGGCTATCCAGGATCAGATTGCCCGCCACCGAAAGCCCGCCCAGCGTGAGCGACGACGCCTGCGCCACCCCTCCAATGCCGCCCACTTCAACCGTGCCAGCCACCAGCACGCCACCTGCCAGCAATCCGCTGCTGCTGCCGAAATTCATCGCCGTGCCCGACGTGTGCGGCAAAATGGCCAGCAGCCCGGTGCCCGCATTGAACAGTCCTGCAATCGGTGACGAAGGCAACGGCAAGCCGTCAGCAATCAGCTCAATCGTGCCGTTCAACGCTTGCAGCGTATTGGCGATGTTGCCAGTCACATTCACGGTCGCCGCATTCAGCACCAGCGTCTGCCCGGTCGCCGTCACCACCGGCCCAGCCAGCGTCAACGCGCCCACATCGGTGATGGCAATGCCGCCCGTGGTCGCCGTGATCGAGCCCGCCGTCGCAATGATATTCGCATCCGTCAGACTCAACGAGCCAACCTTGCCGGAGAGCGCAGAAGCCGTCAGCACCGCGTTGTTGCTCTCACTCACCGCACCCGTGCTGAACAGCGCCAGATTGGTGGTCGGCAGCAGCCCCGGCGTGCTGGCAATGTTGATCGCACCGGCGCTGATCGTCGTGCCGTCCAGGCTGCCAAGACGCAGCGTCGGCGTTGCGATGTTGCCAACCGAAAGACCGCCGCCACCCAGCGTGAGCGTGCCGAGATTGGTATAGGGCGAAAGGGCCACCACACCGCCGGCATTGCTGATCGCCCCAGCGCCAGACAGCGTGTTGGCCAAAATCGTGATAAGCCCACCACCCGCCGTGTTCGGCACCAGCGCCGTGGTTCCGGCGGCAAGTGACAGCGCCGGTGCCGAAAGCGCGATTGACGTGTCCGCCAGCGCCGAAAGGTTGCCGACAACAGCGAGCGAGCTGGCATTGCTGACCGCAATCGCGCCGCCCGCGCTGACCGGCCCGACGGATGCCAACGTGTTGGCGTCGGCCAGCAAGAACGCACCACCAGACGTGCCGGTGACCAGCCCACCTTGCAGAATGCCTGCGCTTTGCGTCACCGCCCCCGCGCTGTCCAGCTCAAGCGTATTGCCCGCGGCAATCGTGACGTTGCTCAACTGGCTGATGCTGGAAGCCTTGTTGGCGTTCAGCCCGGTCTGGCCCAGCCGGATCAGCCCCGCCGTGATCTTCGAAAGATCACCTGGGTCGATCCCGGTCGTGCCCGCCGTGCCTATCTGCACCACGGCCGTAGTCAGCGGCCCAAGCTCCACCATGTTCGCCGCAAGCGACCCACCGGTGGCAAAGCTGAAGCTATTGGACGCAATGCTGATCGTGCCTGCACCCGTCAGCGAAGCCGGCCCCGCCACCGAAAGCGTTGCATCGGCCAGCTGAATGCCGCCGCCCGCCGTCAAACCACCGGCTGCAATCTTCGCAATCGCGTTGCCCGTGTTGGTGAGCGCAATCGACCCGGTGGCACTGCCCACAAGCCCTGCCACCGCAAGCGGCCCGGTCTGTGTGATGTTGCCGCCTGTGGTGAGGTTCAACAGCGCCACACTGTTGCCACCGCCACTCAAATTCAGCGTGCCCAGCGTGATGCCGGTCGCCGTCGTGGTGCTGCCAATGCCGCCCAGATGCAGCGTGCCAGCGTTCACGCCGGTTAGATCGCCGCTGAGATCAAGCGTGTTGCCGACCGCTGCCACGGTTGAAATCGGTATGGGAGAGAACGGTGCCATCTCCAGCAGCGTGATCGTCGAGCCGTTGGTCAGCACCAAATGATCGGCCTGCAACGACAACGTGCCGGTGCTCGGCAGTGAAACCGCTGGGTTCACGGTCAGCGTACCACCAGCCTTGCCCACTTCCAGGAACGCATTCGCCGCCGAGACCGTGGCAGCGCCGACAGCCATGTTCACGTCCGACCGCACGGACAGATTGCCCGTCACGGCCGTCGAACTCAGCCTGCTGATCTGGTTGCCCGACAGCGTGATATTCTCGCTGCCGCCCACGCCATACGAACTTTGCAGCGTGCCGGCAGACAACGTGCCGCTCGTCTGTGTCAGATTGCCCGCAGACGACAGATCAACAATGCTCGCGGCAATATTGCCCGCCAAATTCAACGTGCCGGTTGTGGCCACCGCAAACAACGGCAAGGTCGTGCCGGAAACGACACCAATCGAGCCGATCGTGTTACCCGATGCAACACCCGCCCCACGCAGATCAACCGTGCCAGAGCCGACCGACGCCGACAAAGCGCTGGTGCTGATCACGCCGCCCGATGTCTCAAACACCGCATAGGGCGTGCGCCCAGTCGAGACGATGTCGGTCGAAAGGCTGTTCAACGACACAGCACTGGCCTTCAACTGACCAGTCGCATCGATCAAAATTGGCGTGGCGATCGAGGCACCAAGGCTGCCACCATCATCCAGCGCCTTCAGCGTGATGGTGCCCGCCGTGGCCGTGATGCTGCCAGCAACCTCGATGGCGGAAAGATAACCGGCATCGCTGTTGACGTTCGATGCCGCCGAAATGGCAACCGAGCTGGCGGAAACGGGCCCAGACACAACGATGTTCGACGTTGCGTCGTTCAATGTGAACGCACCGCTGGCAACCGTGAAGCTGCCAAGATTGGACACTGATGCCGAAAGCGTATTCGGCACGCTTCCCACCGAGCCGGTCAGCTTGTTGGCCGTCAGCACGCCGGCGGCATCCTGGATCAGCGCGCCACCCGTCTGCACATCCAGCGTTGGGAAGGCGTAGGTCGAAGGCTGCTGCCCAATCTGAATCCCTGCCGCCGTGATCGTGCCCTGCACCTCTCCCAGCCGCAGCGTCGTGATAGTGGTGGCCTGCAACAACGCTGAGGACAGGCTCAGCGAGGAATTGGTTGGCGTGCCGTCACCGGTATAAACGCCAAGCGAGGTCGTCGTCGGCGCAATCTCGATCACGCTGGCTGTGTTGAACTGGCCGCTGATGGCGTTGAGCGTGCTGCCGTTCACCAGCGTGTCGGTCTGCAGCGAGATGGTGCCGCCATTGGTCGTGATCGAAACCGGGGTGATCAGGCTGGCGGTTCCACCCGTCGCTACATCGCCCAGCGTGAGCGTGTGACCGCCGGCAACACTGACCAAGACCGGGGCCGTCCCGCTGTTGCCGATGGCTCCGGTCAAGGTCAGGTCCGTGCCATTGGCCAGCGCCACGGTCCCGCTCGTCGTGAACAGGCCCGTCGCCACGCCGAACGCGTTGCCGGATTGGTTCAGCAAGATATTGCCGCCCAGGCCTGAGCCGCTGCTGAGCGGAATCGCCTCGATCGTCCCCAGCACCGCGCCATTGGCGGGCGTTGAGATCGTGCCACTGCTTTGCACCACATCGCCCGCCGATTGCATGGCGATGATATGCGCCGAGACATTGGCTCCGATCTGGATGCCGCCGGTGCCGGCATAAAGGCTCAGCGACGATGCACCCGCGGACACGCTGCCGTTGATGCTCAGCGCCCCAGCCGGATAAATCGTGGTGATGGCCTGCGTCGCTGCCTGCAAATACAGATTTCCGCCGGTCACCGTGCTTCCGTTCGCCGTGACGGTGCCGGGCGCAATGCTGCCAGCGCTGGTGACGGTCAGGTTGTTGCCGGCCTGCAGATACAGATTGCTCGACAGATAGGTGAACGGCGTATCAACCGTCAGGTTGTGCGTCGCCTGCAGCGTCACATCACCCGTCAGCGTGTTGAACGAGCTTGGCGTGATCACCGCATTGCTGGTCTGGTCAGGGCTGTTGAACGCAAGGCCAAGCGGCGAGCCGCTCGTCACCACCAGGCTGTTGTTGTTCGTCGTCGTCGTGTCCGCCTCAATGGCCAGATCGAACGGGTCGATCAGAATGCTGCCGGGCTTGCCGGCCGCAGCCCCCACATTCACCGGGCCAGTCAGGCTGAAACCACCCTGGCTCGAAATCTCCACCGAGCCGCCATTGCCGCCCTTGGGGCCGCCCACCGCTGAAATCGAGCCGCCCTGATAGGTGTTGGCCGAACTCAGCACGGCCACTGTGCCGCCTTTGCCTTTCACCGTGGCATCCGCCGCAATCTTCGCACCCGGTGCAATCAGCGCCTTCGTGGCCACCGGTGCCGCAACGGCAGCCCCACCCTTCGCCCGCGCCAACGTGGTGCCGATGGCAACAGTGCCGCCGCCCGCCTTGCCGGATGCGTTGATGGTGGCAGCCGACCCCACGCCCACCTGACCAGTGGCATTGATCTCAATCTGCCCGCCCGTCGTCCCCGCCTTCTTGCCCTGCGCCGACACATGGCCGGTCACAGCCACATCTCCGCCGGTGGCATTGATCGCAACGGTTCCGGTCTTGCCGCTGGCAGTCGTGTTCGCGCTGATCTTGCCGGAGGCGAGCACAAGATTGGTGACAATCCCCTCCGCCGCCTGCGCCGTCAGAACCACCGTGCCGCCATCGGCGCGAATGGTGCCCGTGTTCGTCACCAGCGCCTGCACCGGCTGCCCGTTCGGCCCAAGCGGTGCCGTGGTCACCTGCTTGGTCACATCAATCGACATCAGCCCGTCGCCGTACAAATCCACCGTCGCCGCCGCCGCACCGGCCAACACCACGTGGCCCATCTTGGCTTCGATCACGCCGGAATTGGCCACCTGCGGTGCCACCAGTGCCGCCAGCCCAGTCTTGGCCACCGTGATTTTGCCCTGGTTGACCACCGCCGCATTCGGCTTGCCGGGCTCGGACAAAATTAGCTTACCGGCCTTCATATTGGCCTCGGTGATCCCCGCCGCCGACACCACCAAGGACTGCGTGTTGACCTCCGCCCCCTTGGTGAACAGCACACCGGACTGGTTGATCAGCACCAGCTGGTCATTGGCGTTGATCTTGCCCGCAATCACCGACGGATCCGGCCCGCGCACCTGATTGATCGTCACCGATTGCGGCGAAGGTGCGGTGAAATTCACAGTGCCGGCAGTGCCGACATCGAAGCTGCGCCAGTTCACCGACGCATTGTTGGTGCTCTGCGTCACATTCATCGTGGTGCCGCTGGTGGCGATGCTGGCGGAACCCGCAACCACTTTCCCGCCAGATGGCAAGGCATTCGCGGGCAGGCTCGCCGCCCGCGTCGCAGCGCTGGACTGCGCCAGTGCCACGGTAGAAGTCACCAGCGATCCACCGAACAAAGCCACCAGCGCCGTGCCACCCATCAGCGCCGCCCGGCGAGCCTGGGATATCGTCACTGTCCGGTTAACCTGTGCGTCGCTCATTGGTCCGTCCCCATCAAAGCGTGCCGCTTTGCAACCTACTCAGAAATGTCCCACCAGCCGCCAATAAACCCCGGTGCCCGGCAATGCTCTGGTGTTCGTCGATTTGCTGAGCGGCTGGCGCGTCAGCCGGCTCACGCCTTCCAAATCCAACTCCACACCCTGCGGAAAGTTTGCCCGCACGCCCAATCCCCAGGATTGCAGCCGCGCATTGGCGTCTGACTTGCGGCTCTGCCACGTCTCGCCCCAGTCGTAGAAACTGTAGAACTGCGTGCCGAGATCGAATTGGCCCGAAGGCCCCGGAACCGAGAAGCTGGTGTTCAACTGCGCTTCAAACGCCGCCGTCAGCGCGCGGTCGCCAGACACCTCGCCGGAATAGAACCCACGGTTGAAGCGCAGCCCACCAAGGAAGAACTCCTCCGCCGATGGCAGCACATCATGCGAATACTGCCCGGCAATTGTCGGCTGGAATGCCACCGTCGTATCCGGCGACAGGCTGAACAGCGTCTGATTGCGGCTCGCCTCGAAAGCAATCTTGCTGAAATCGATGCGCTCGCCCGCACGCCCGGCCAGCGCATCGCCCTGACGCGACGCCCCCAAAAGGCCCAAGCCCTGCGACAGCCGGATATTGGCAATCGTGATGCCCACCCGCTCATCACCCAGGACCACATCGCGCAACGCATAATCAGGACCCAGCCGCAGCACCCGCAAATCATCGCGGCTGGCCAAGGCGCTCGTCCCGTTCGTGCCGCTGAACACATTGCCAGACAGCGCGTCGAAATACGCCCCCAGCGAGAGCGTCGTCTCCCGGCGCTTGATCAGCGGATAGCTGAGCGACACACCGCCCACACTGGTATCGCCATGATAGCCGATCTGGCCGAGCGAGCCGGTCGGGTCCGTCGTGCCATGGCCGAAATACGCCCGCAGCTTCAGGCCGGAACCACCAAGGAACACCTCCGTCGCCGCCTGCCCAAACACCTCCGTGCTGCGCGCTGCATAGAACAGCGTGATGTCCGTGCGCTCGCCATATTCGGTGAAGCTGTTCGCACTCAGCGCGGCCAGCCCCCCCTCCGGCCCGGTCCCGCTGTAATTTCGGTTATCCGCGGCAAACAGCCCGGACAGTGACTTGCGCGACACCTGCGCCACCAGCGATAATGCGCCAGGATCACCAGCCGATGGCCGCAACACCGTGCGCAACGTCACCCCCGGCACGTCCTGCGCCAGCAGCAGCCACCGCTCCAGCGTCGCCACATCAAGCGGCGCCGCCTCCGTCAGATGGTTCAAAAACCGCAGCACCTGCACGCCAGCAGGCCCAATGTCGCCATCGAGCTTAACGTCGACAATCCGTCCCTCGGTGACGCTGAAAACCAGCTTCTGCCCCGGCTCAAGCGTGGCCGTCACCGCTGTGAACACATATCCGTCTTGACGATACGCGGATAAAATCTGCGCCCGCGCATCCTCAATCAGCCCTTGATCAGTGGTGCCGGTCAACGACGTGAGCAGGCTTTGAAAACGACCCGCGGGATAAGCGGTCGAGCCGCGTAACTCCGCCGAGGTCACAACCACCGCATTCCCCGGCGTCGAAGCGGTCGGGCTCGCGGGTGCCGCCGCGGGCAAACCGGGTGCCAGCTTGGGTGCGGACGGCACTTGCACACGTGGCAAAGGTGAGCCCTGCGGGATGGCAGACAAACTCGGCGGTGCCGTCTGCGCCCAAACCGTTGGCGCAGACGCAGCAAGCATTGCTGTCAAAAGCGCCACAACAGCAGATGCGCGCCGGCATGGACGTTGTTTCGTCTCAAAATATACGACCATGACCGACATCAATGCGCCGCTTCCAGATTGCCGCAGAAAAACGCCGTCTCGACCCGCAAATCTCATGCGTCCTCAACGTTAATTAATGTACGCTGAAAATCCGCTTCCTATCAACGCCAGCGTATCCAATTATTGCGGACGAGCAAGATCGTTCCGATATTTCATGAAATGCTCCGTCTCAAACGCCGGTTTTGTAGCGTTGACGCGATTGTGTGCATACGCGCACTGGTAACATCGGGCGTGCATCAGGTAACGACAATGGACGAGGTGCCGACAAGCGGCCATGCTGTCGCATCGCCCCGCTTGCAGGGAGTCGAATAACGCCAGGGGTGACGTCGCTGATCCTTTCCCTCGGTCTCACGTCCGTATCGGGATTTTACGGCAAGATCCCCGCGCGCGGCGATTTCGTCCGTGCCGGGCTGCCGCGCAGCTTCACCGACCCATGGGACAACTGGCTACAAACCGCGATCGCCGATAGCCGCCCCCTGCTCGGCCCGGTCTGGACGGACGCCTGGCTCGAAGCTCCAATCTGGCGCTTCCAGCTGCCCAGCGGGATCAGCGGACCACACGCCGCACTCGGCCTGTTCATGCCGAGCATCGACCGCGCCGGCCGCCATTTTCCGCTTAGCTTCGTCTGCCTTGCCGAATTGGCCCTGCCGGAATCGGGATGGCCGGCGGAGGCCTATGCCTGGCTCGATCAGGCAGAAGCAGCAGGTTTTGCCGCATTGGAACACGATCTTGATCCCGATGCACTCGAACGGCACCTCAAAGCAGATGACGCGACGCCCACCGAGGCCTCACCGCCGCCTCCGTCTCCCCCACGCGACATGTCCGCCTGGTGGACCCAGGGTTCCCCGCGCGTGCCCGCCACCAGCTTTGCCACCAAGGGCTTGCCGACAGCCGAACAATTCGCCCGAATGCTGGATGCGAACACCCCCTTGTCCAAGCCTGAGAGCAGGTGAGTGAAATGGAACTGATGTCCTGGTCGGCGACACATAACGGTGCTGTGCGAACCCATAACGAGGATTGTCTGGTGGACCGCCCGGCGCTGGGCCTCTGGGCGGTGGCAGACGGGGCCGGTGGGCATGATGCGGGAGAGGTCGCTTCCGGCATGATCGCGCAGGCCCTGGAGACAATTCCGCAGTCCCTGTCCGCCGCCGAATTGCTCGCGGAGATTCGCACCCGTATCGGCCAAACCGACCAGTCACTCCGTGCTCAAGCCGAGGCCCGCGGTCCGCAAAGCATCATCGCCTCAACGGTTGTGGTGCTGATCGCTCGTGACGGCCATTTTGCCTGCCTCTGGGCCGGTGACAGCCGCGCCTATCTGCTGCGTGACGGCGTACTTCAGCAAATCAGCCGCGATCACAGTCTGGTGCAGGAAATGGTGGATGCCGGGGCCATCAGCGCCGATGAAGCCGACCACCACCCACGCGCCAACGTCATCACCCGCGCCGTCGGCGGCGCGTCGGAAGAATTCGAACTCGACAAGGTCTACGGCCCATTGCTGCCCGGTGACCGGTTTTTGCTGTGCAGTGACGGACTGTGCAAAACCCTGTCATCCGCCGATCTCGCGGGCTTCCTGTCAGCGGATACGACAAATTCGCCCGCCGATGCCCTGATCGCCGCGGCACTTGAGCGCCGCGTCAATGACAACGTCACAGCCATTGTCATCCACGCACAAACCTTAGGGTGAGCTTCAGCCCACCATCTACCTACACCGGAATCGTCGCCGGCATTTTGATATCATTCCGGCGCGCAACCATCGCCGAAAGCGGCCAGAGCTCGAAGCCCTTGGCCTTCAGCGTCGGCAGCCACTCCTCCAGCGCCGCAATGGTGTGCGGCCACGGATGGCCGATTGCGATGACATGCCCACGCTTGAGCGCCTGCGCCTCGATCTGCGCCAACTGCTCAGCAATGTCTTTCGGCTTGTTGCTGTGATCGATGAAGATGTCACGCGCAGCGGCGGGCACTCCGGCATCTCGGGCGGACGGGTAACCATAGGAGTGTGCCACCACCACGCTGTCCAGGAACAGCATGTCATGCGCCTTGCACTCCTGCGCCACGATTGCCATCAGCGCCGGGTCACGCGTGGCAACCGAACCCATGTGATTGTTCAGTCCCACGGTGTTCGGCACGGCCGCAATGGCCGCACGCAGACGGGCAATGTTCACCTCGGGCGGCAGATCAACCCGAAGCGGATCGGGGCCGGTCCAGGCTATGGTGTTGCCGAAAGACTGCATCGGCATGTGCAACGTCATTTCATGGCCACGCAGAGCGGCAGCCGCCACCTGCTCCGGCAGACGCTTGGCGAACGGAAACCAGGACAGCGTCAGCGGCCCTGGCATTGCCACCACGCGCTCTGTCGCCGGATGCATCTCGCCGAGATCGTCGATCACAATGCAGATCGCAGGCTTTTCGGTGTTGATCGGCCCCGCCACAGCATTGCGCTGCCAGCGCGGCACCGCCGGAGCAATCACTTGCTGAGCGGGTGCCGGGGCTGGCGTTGCCGGGGCAGCCGGAACGGTTGGGGCGGCAACCGGCTCGGCGACCGCCACCAGGGTTGCAGGCAACTCGGCGGCAATGGCAGGCGGAACCGGCGACATTTCAGTCGCAATGCCATGCAGCCGCGAGCTTGCCGCAGGCGCCGCGAGAGCGGTTGCAGCGACAGCGAGGAAGCCACGGCGATTGAAGGGCATCATGAAGGCGAACCTTTTAATCTTGGCGTAGGGGGAATGGTCAACATTTGTTTCAACGACTCCGCTTTATAAGCCGCAACAGCGGCAAAGCGCCACCACCTTCGCACGCGCAGCACAAATGCAATTTCAGGTGCGGCCAAAATGCCGCGATTTACCACAATATCAATGGATCAAACCATGCGCCGATCCGAAATTGTGTCGCAGACGGTCCTGTGATCTATCAGGTTTTTGTTTGGAGCCCGAAACAATAAAAATACTGCACCGCTCAACCGCTGGAACAGCCCTTCGCACCGTGCAACACTGAAAAATCGAAACGCGGCCGGAGCGCCCTCATGTCGGAAACCCGCACCAATCTCTCCCTGCAAGCCGTCCTGCAGGACACGCGTGAGCGCTATATCGCGGCCAATCCGAAAAGCCTTGCAGCCCATGTCGAGGCCGCAGCCGCCATGCCCGGCGGCAACACCCGCACCGTGCTGTTCCACTCGCCCTTCCCGCTCGCCATGGCGCGTGGTGACAAGCAAATGCTGTGGGATGAAGACGGCCACGCCTACACCGACCTGCTGGGCGAATACACGGCGGGGCTCTACGGCCACTCCAACCCCGTCATCCGCGCAGCCCTGGACGACGCCCTTGATCGCGGGTGGAACCTCGGCGGTCACGGCGTGATGGAGGCGAAACTCGCCCGCGCCGTTGTGGACCGCTTCCCCGGCGTCGATATGATCCGCTTCACCAATTCCGGCACTGAGGGCAACCTGCTCGCCATCGCCACCGCCATTGCCGTCACCGGACGGCGCAAGGTGATGGTGATGAATGGCGGCTATCACGGCGGCATTCTGTATTTCGGCGGCGGCGGCATCCCCATCAATGCGCCGCACCAATGGCTGCTGACACCTTATAATAAGGCCGAGGCGGCGGTGGCGCTGGCCGAGGCGAATGCCGATGATCTCGCCTGCATCATCGTCGAGCCCATGCTCGGCTCCGGCGGCTGCATCCCCGCACACCCCGCCTTCCTGCAGGCCCTGCGCGATGTCGCAACCAAGGTCGGCGCATTGCTGATTTTCGACGAGGTGATGACCAGCCGCATGTCCGAAGGCGGCATGCAAAAGCGCCTCGGCATCACGCCCGACCTCACCACGCTCGGCAAATACATCGGCGGCGGCATGAGCTTCGGTGCCTTCGGTGGCCGCGCGGACATCATGGAGCGCTACGACCCGCGCAGGCCGGACGCCATTCCGCATGCCGGCACCTTCAACAACAACGTGCTGACGATGGCCGCAGGCTATGCCGGTCTCACCAAGCTGTTTCCGCCCGAAGTGGCCGAGTCGCATTTCGGGCGCGGCGAGGCTCTACGACACCGCCTCAACGCCATCTCCCCTGGCCTCATGCAATGGACCGGCATCGGCTCGATGACCTGCGTGCATTTTCGCTCCGGCGCCATCGATCAGCCCATGCCCCGCAGTGCCATCGAAGATGATCTGCGCGAGCTGTTCTACTTCGACATGCTCGCCCGCGGCTTCTACATCGCAAGACGCGGCATGGTCGCCCTCAGCCTGGAAGTCACCGAGGCCGACCTGGACCGCTTCATCGCCGCCGTGCAGGAATTCGCCGAGACCCACAAGGCATTGCTGCACGCTTGATCAAACGTGCTGCCCGCCGCTGATGTGGATTTCCGCACCGTTGATGTACGACGACGCTTCGGTGCACAGAAAATGGATCGTCTCGGCCACCTCACGCGGCTCGCCCAAACGGCCCATCGGCACCTCCCGCACCACCAGCTCGTCGGTGCCGGGTGACAAAATCGCCGTTTTGATCTCGCCCGGTGCGATCGCGTTGCAGCGGATTTTATGCGCGCCCAACTCGAACGCCAGCTCACGCGTCAGCGTCGCCAGTGCGGCCTTCGAACACGCATAGGCCACGCCCGCGAACGGATGCACGCGGGAGCCGACGATCGACGTCACATTCACAATCGACCCCTGCGCCGCCTCCAGCTCCGGCACCAAAGCCCGCACCAGCAGCGCGGTGGAGACGAGATTGACGTTCAACACATGCATCCAGGCTGTGGCATCGGTGTCGAGCACGCCCATCCGGCTGCCCTCCGGCCCCTTCGGCGAAATCCCGGCATTGTTGACCAGCGCATGCAGCCGCCCATTCGGCAGGCGCGAGCGCACCTCGTCGGCCAACGCCTGAATGCCATTCAAATCCGCCAAATCGGCGGTGATATGCGCAGCCTTTGCCGCGGGCCACGCACAGGCCGGATCAAACGGCTGGCGCGAGACGGTGAGAATCCGCCAGCCCCGCTCCTGGAACAACTTCACCGTGGCATGGCCGATGCCCCGGCTGGCCCCGGTGAGAAGCATAATCTTCTGTTCGCCGCTCATCACCAACCACTCCCTAAAAGATAGGACCCATCATAACGCATTCCGGTCGATTGCACCCAATGCTGCATCATCAACCCCCTTGTCCGAAGTGTAGCCAATGCTACATCATATGTTGGAGCATCGGAGAAACCGGGGATGAGCGATATCACGGCACGGCCAACGCTTTCTGAGCAGACGGATCAAGGCATCGCCGACACGCTGGCAGGCCACGGCCCAGGCGGGCTGCGCGCCGCTTTGCTGTTCATGGGGCCTGCCGTTATTGTGTCGATTGCCTACCTAGATCCCGGCAATTTCGCCACCAACATCCAGGCCGGCTCAAAATACGGCTATTCGCTGCTATGGGTGGTGCTGCTGGCGAATGCGCTGGCGATGCTGTTCCAGGCGTTGTCCGCCAAACTCGGCATCGTCACCGGCCGCAACCTCGCGGAGCTCTGCCGCGAACGTTTCCCCACCCCCGTCATCTACGCCATGTGGGCGGTCAGCGAGATCGCTGCCATGGCAACTGACGTATCGGAGTTTCTGGGTGGTGCCATCGGCCTGTCGCTGCTGTTCCACATTCCGCTGCTGGTCGGCATGGCCATCACCGGTGTGATCACCTACGCCATTCTGATGCTGGACGAGCGCGGCTTTCGTCCCATCGAACTCATCATCGGCGGCTTTGTCGGCATCATTGCTGTCAGCTATCTGATCGAACTGCTCGTCGCCCCGGTTGATTGGGCACAGGCAGGGCTGGGCACCATCACGCCGAACCTGCCCGATGCCGGGGCGCTGACCATCGCGGTCGGCATCATCGGTGCCACCGTCATGCCGCACGCGGTCTATCTGCATTCCAGCCTCACCCAATATCGCGGCCACGCAAAAACCGACAGTGACCGGCGGATGCTGCTGCGCTTCTCCAACCGCGAGGTGGTGGGGGCGCTGGCGCTGGCTGGATTGGTGAACATGGCAATGCTGATCATGGCGGCCAGCGCCTTCCATGCCGGCCATAGCGATGTGGCCGAGATCGAAACCGCCTATCACACCCTCACCCCGCTGCTCGGCGCGGGCGCTGCCACGTTCTTTCTGATCTCGCTGCTGGCCTCCGGCGTCTCAAGCTCAGTCGTCGGCACCATGGGCGGTCAGGTGATTATGCAGGGCTTCCTAGGCGTTCGTATCCCCATCTGGGTGCGACGGCTGGTGACGATGCTGCCGGCCTTCGTGGTGGTGGCAGCCGGGGTGAACAGCACCGACGCGTTGATCTACAGCCAGGTGGTACTCAGCTTGGCATTGCCAGTGCCGCTCGTGGCACTCGCCATCATGGTGCGCAACCGCGCGCTGATGGGTGAGTTTGCAAGCTCGCGCTGGATGCAGGCAGTCACCGCCATCGCCACCGCGGTGATCGTGCTGCTCAACGTCGTGCTGCTGCTCCAGACTTTCGGTGTGGACGTCCCTGGGCTGCCCGCCGCCTGACACCAATCAGGGGGCCATCACTTGGTGCCTGACACCAATCAGGCGGCCATTGCTCGTAGATGGGCGCGAATGGCCTCGCCAGCTTCCGCGAGATCATCCTCCATGCCAAAGGCCGCCATCTCCGCGTCCATCCGCTGGCTTGCGCGAATACACCGAATGATATGCCGCATCCGCCGGTCCATGGCCGCCAAGCCATAACTCCCGGCAACACCGGCGAGAGCATGCGCGTGCTCCTCCACTTCAAACTCGCTGCCGTGCTCCAGCGCCGCGCGCAGGCTCGGCATCCGGGCGCGCATCTCCTCCAGGCTTTGGTCAATCAGTGACACCAGCATCGTGGCCGAAATTCCCTGTTGCAGATCGGCCAGACGCTCGACATCCAATACTGATCCATTCACCGCGACCGGCAAAGGCGTGGGGTCAGGTGCCGCCGCAGGAGACGCATGCGAAACGCGCATAATCGTCGATACCACCGGTGCCACCGCCGCACGCGGATTGCTGCGGGACAACCGGTAAAGCAGTGCCAGCATCTCATGCGGCCGCACCGGCTTGCCCAGCATGTCGTCCATCCCAGCCGCAAGACACCGCGTCCGATCCTCCGGTGCCGTGTTGGCGGTCAGCGCCACTATGGGCAAACGGCCTTTCATGCCCGGCAGCTCACGAATGCGCCGCGTTGCCTCGTAGCCATTCATGCCCGGCATCAAAAGATCCATGAACGCGACATCGTACGGCCGCATCTGAACCATCCGGATCGCTTCGGCCCCTGATTCGGCTATGTCCACGCAATGCCCCTCGCGCCGCAGCAGCGTCGCCGTGACCATGTGGTTGGCGGGAATATCCTCCACCAGCAACACATTCGCCCGGCGATGACGGGTCAGCGCCACCACTCGCTCGGTGGGCGCACTGCGTGGAGGTGCGGCCGTGTCCAGTGGAAGCGTCACCCAGAACTCATTGCCGCCGATCGGGCTCTCACGCAGCCCGATTTGCCCGCCCATCAGCTGCGTCAACCGGTCACAGATCGCAAGCCCAAGGCCCGTGCCAGGAGCCGCCGCACTGCGCGCATTCTCCAGGCGGGAGAATGGCTGGAACAAATGCATCGCCTCCTCGTCAGGGATCACCGGTCCCTGATCCTGCACCGCCAGCATCAGCGTCGGTGCCCCTTCAATGCGCACCGCCGCCGCACTGATGATCACACGGCCGGGTCCGGCGAATTTTGCCGCATTGGACACAAGGTTCATCAACACCTGCCGCAACCGTCCGGCATCGGCGCGCAACTGCGGCGGCATTTCCGGTGCCACCTGAACCACCAGTTCAATCCCGCGCTCCGCCGCTTGCCGCTCGAACATCGCCTGCAAACCAGCCAGCAGCGGGCGAATGTCGAACATGGTCGGCCGCACCACCAACTGGCTCGCCTCGGTCTTGGACAGTTCGAGGATGTCGTTGACCAGTTCGAGAAGTGCATCCCCCGCCTGCCGCGCCGTATCCGCCAGCCTGCGCTGCGGAGTGGACAGGCCAGACTCGTCCAGCAGCGCCAGAGAGTTCACCACCGCATTCAGCGGCGTGCGGATTTCATGGCTGACGATCGCCACAAAGCGAGACTTCTGCTCCGTCGCCTCCTCCGCCAACCGCCGCGCAGCCATCTGCGCATCCGCCGTCCGCTTGCGCTCGGTGACGTCGGTGTAAAGCGTCACAATGCCGCCACCCGGCAGACGCGAACGCCGCAACTCCATCGCCGAGCCATCCGGGCGCGGACGCTCCGCCATCGTGGTGCCCTGCTGGCGCCGCAGTTCGCCCAGACGCCGCCGCACCTCGGCGTCAACATCCGCAAGCGCGCCGAACTCACCCCCGAGTGCTTGTGCCCGCAAAAGCACCGCCATCGGCTGGCCCACCTGCAACAACTCAGGCGGAACGCCAGTGCAACTGGCAAAGCGGCTGTTCCACTGAATGAGCCGCAACTCGCTGTCCAGCACCATCACACCGTCCGACATACCGGCAAGCGTCGTCTCGATCTGCTCGGTCTTGCTCTCCGCCAGCGCCTTGGCCAGCGCCAGCTCGCCATACGCACGCTCAATGGCCAGCCGGTCGCGGTTCAGTCGCCATTCACGCCCGCTGGAGGCACGCACCTCACGGATGAGCAGCAGCGCCATCAAAAGAATGGCAATCGCCACACCGCCACCGAACAGCAGCGCGTTGCCAGCCCAGACCGTCGCCGTGCGCAATGCCTCGTCGCGCTCAATGCCGATGATGACGGTCAAATCCTGATCGCGCAGCCGCCGGAACGCATGCACACGTACCACGCCGTCAGGCGCAGAGGGACCGGTCCAATTGCTCTGTTGATGCTCCAGCGCCGCCTTGAACATCGCCGAACGGCTGATATCCTCACCCGGGCGCACATCCCCCGGTGACACCAACGCACGCAGCGAGCCATCACCACCCACCAGTGCGATCAACCCGCGTGTGCCGAGATCGACCTGTTCGAGCAGGCTGGTCAGCGCCCACGGGTCGTAACTGACCACGATAGTGCCCGCAAAATTGCCGTCATCGCGATCCAGCCGACGCGAAAGATTGATCTCCCACCGCCCGGTGCTCTTCCAGCGAATGGCCGGGCCAACAAACAATCCCTTGTCCCGGCTCTGGCGCTGCACGGTGAAGTAGTCCTGACGCGACATATCCACGCTCATCAGATCAGGGCGGGTCGAGGCCATCACAAAGCCCTGCGCATCGAGCAGGAAAATCTGCAGCGATACCTCGCCGGGCAGCGCCGAGCGTTTGCGCCAGTTGTTCGGGTCGAAATGGATCGGGTCGGCCTTCCACTCCGCCGCCAGGTTCTGCATCGTCTGATCGGTCGCCTGCAGCTGCCGGTTGAGCTGCCATTCCACCGCGAGCGCAAGATTGGACGCATTGCCCTCAACGCGCGCCCGTGCCTCATGCGCCTCGGTGTTCATCGATATTTGGGTAAACGCCCAGGTCGCCCCAATCAGCAAAAACGCAGCAACCGCGATCACCACCTGCAACATCACCCCGTGGCTGGGACGATCGGCCGCTGTCTGCAAACTGATACTGTTGGACAGCGTAAAGCTCATGCGGGGCGGTAGCCTTTGCTGGGGTGGATCGAACACCGCAGCCACCCTAACCAGCCCCCTGCGCAAGGCGCAACATCGCTGATGTTTATGAAACAAAAGCTCGATTTAAAAGGCAGTCTTGCCCTTGCTGCGATGCAGAAACGGGTGCATTGCTCCGCCGTTGCGCGGGCTGGAATCCCTCCCCCATACGCGCGTTAAATTAGCAAGAGGTCGAAATGGCGAAGATCAAGGTAAAAACTCCGGTTGTGGAGCTTGATGGCGACGAGATGACACGGATCATCTGGGGCTTCATCAAGGACAAGCTGATCCTGCCTTACCTCGATATCGACCTGAAATATTACGACCTCAGCATCCAATACCGCGACGAAACCGATGATCAGGTGACCATCGATTCAGCCAACGCGATCAAGAAGTATGGCGTCGGCGTCAAATGCGCCACCATCACGCCCGATGAAGCCCGCGTTGTTGAGTTCAAGCTGAAGAAGATGTGGCGCAGCCCGAACGGCACCATCCGCAACATCCTCGACGGCACCATCTTCCGCGAGCCAATCATTTGCTCCAACGTGCCGCGTCTGGTCCCAAGCTGGACCAAACCAATCGTCATCGGCCGCCATGCCTACGGCGACATCTACCGCGCCACTGAGACCAAGATCACCAAGCCCGGCAAGGTCACGCTGAACTTTATCCCCGCCGACGGTTCGCCGGTGCAGGTCATGGACGTGTTTGATTTCAAAGGCCCGGGCGTCACCATGGGCATGCACAACACCAACGCCTCCATCGAAGGCTTCGCTCGCGCCAGCTTCAATTACGGCCTGCTGCGCAAGTATCCGGTCTATTTGTCCACCAAGAACACCATCCTCAAGGCCTATGACGGTGAGTTCAAGGACATCTTCGAGCGCATCTTCAACGCCGAATTCAAGGAGCGTTTCGACGCGCTCGGCCTGACCTACGAGCACCGCTTGATCGACGACATGGTTGCCGCGGCGCTGAAATGGTCCGGCGGCTACGTCTGGGCCTGCAAAAACTACGATGGCGACGTGCAGTCCGACATTGTGGCCCAGGGCTTCGGCTCGCTCGGCCTGATGACCTCCGTGCTGATGAGCCCGGACGGCAACACGGTTGAAAGCGAAGCCGCTCACGGCACCGTCACCCGCCACTTCCGCCAGCACCAGAAGGGCCAGGAGACGAGCACAAACCCCATCGCCTCGATCTTCGCCTGGACCCGCGGCCTCGCCTATCGTGGCAAGTTCGACGGCACCCAGGACCTGATCGACTTCGCCAACGCGCTGGAAGAAGTCTGCGTCGAGACGGTTGAGAGCGGCTTCATGACCAAGGACCTCGCTTCACTGGTCGGGCCAAACCAGGCCTGGATGAACACGCAGGACTTCCTCGACAAGATCGACTCGAACCTGAAGTTGAAGGTGGCATGAACGTTCTCGCCATCGGCTGAAACGGCGATCGGGCCGGTTGCGTACAAACGCAACCGGCCCAATTCTTTCGAGCAAACCACGAAAGGGCGCACACGATGACCGATCTGCTTGGACTGGACGGCCTGATCACCCAACCACCGAACCGCCGCGGCTTTGTGATGACCTCCCTGATCTCCGGCCTCACGCTGGCCACCACCCGCGTCCAGGCGCAGGTCGTTCACACCGACAGCGCGGGCATCGTGGCGATGGAGGTGAAGGTTCCCGTGGCCGACGGCGAACTGCCCGGCTATTTCGCCAAGCCGGAGGGGGCTGGCCCGTTCCCCATCGTGCTTGTCAACGAGGAAATCTTTGGCGTCCACGACTACATCAAGGATGTTTGCCGTCGGCTCGCCAAGCAGGGTTACGCTGCTGTTGCCGTTGAAATCTACGCCCGCCTCGCCGACCTCGCCCACGCCAACGACCCGGCATCGCTCATCCCCACGGTCGTCGCCAAAAAGCCCGACGCTGAAATGCTGTCCGACAGCGACAGCGCCGTGGCGTTCGCCGCAAGCCATGGCGGAGACGGCACCCGCGTCGGCGTGATCGGCTTCTGCCGTGGCGGTCGCAACACCTGGCTCTACGCTGCGCACAGCAAAACCGTGAAAGCCGCCATCGCGTTCTACGGCCCGCTCGGCGGTAACCCCACTGACCTGCAGCCCACACCTGCCGGCGTCGCAGCCAGCCAGATCAACTGCCCGGTCCTAGGCCTCTACGGCGGCAAAGACCCTGGCATTCCCGTCGAAGCTGTCCGCAAGGCGGAGGCCGATGCAAAGGCCGCAGGCAAAAAGGTCGAGATCGTCATCTACCCCGACGCCCCGCACGGCTTCCACGCCGACTACCGCCCAAGCTATCGCCCAACCGAAGCGGCCGATGCGTGGGCGCGCATGGGTGCGTGGTTGAAGTCCAACGGCGTCTGAAGGCTGTGCCCGCATCGCTCAATCGCGATGCGGGCACCCCCGTTCACCGCACCTGCTGGATCGCCGACAGCACCCACTGCCCGCCGGGGGCGCGCAGGAATGTCCAAAGCTCGGTCGTCATCGTGCGTAGCTGCGCGTCTCCGGCCGTCACACGCCCAGTCGCGTCCATCGTCACGTCCACCATCGAGAAGCGCATCGCCACAGTCGCATATTCACGGCCATCCTCGGCCCACGCCTCTGACAGGTCGCCCTGTTCCAGCTTCACGTTGCTGACAACATTGCGCTCACGACGGCTGGTCTGCTCGGCCAGTTGCTCACCGAAATAGGCCACCATCTCTGGCGTCGCCACCATGCGCAACGTCGTCAGGTCATGCTGGCTCCATGCGGCCTGCACCGATTGCAGCAACTGCTCGAACGCCGTGTAGTCGGCCGGCCCAATCGCCACCGGGCGCGGCTGCGGCACACCGCCACCCATTCCACCACCAGAAACCGGGCGATTGGGCGTGAAAGGCACCTGCGTGCCGCCCGCCATCGCAGCGGCCGGACTGCGATTGAAGATCATGCCCAACAGCCAGCGACCGACAAAGAAAATCAGCGCCGCCTGCAGGATGAAGCCCAGAAACCCACCAAAGCCGCTAATGCCGCCGAACATGCCGCCGCCGAACAGCAAACCGCCAATGCCCGCACCAATCAGCCCGCCCATCAGCCCACTCATGAACGACGAGCGCGGGGCCAACTGTGGGGCCATGCCCGGTGCAACGCCAGGGTTGCCGTAGCCCGGCTGGCTCTGCGGCGTGATCGTGCGCTGCATTGGCTGAACCCCAACCGGGGCCGTATTGGTCGGGCGCGGTGCGGAAAACGTCTGCGAGCCACGGCTGCCCATGGACGCACCGCCACCGGCCTTCGCCCATCCGAACGATGGTGCCAAAACCAAACTCAACACAGCCAGCATGGCGAAAAGGCGAGAAATCCGACGCATCAGACGCTCCTCGGTTCGTATCGAAATCGATACCCCCACAATATAGGTAACAGAGCGTTGCATTGCGAGGATCGCTTACCACGAAGCAATCTCGTCGTTACGCCCCCGCCATCGTCAGCCCATCCACCCGGATGGTCGGCGCATCCGTCCCCCTTCGGAACACGAGATCATTGGCCGGAACGAGATGGGCAAAGATTTCCAACCCATTGCCTGCAATGGTGATTTCCGCCACCGGCTCAGCAATCTCGCCATTGCGGATCATAAAGCCCGCAGCCCCTCGGCTGTAATCGCCGGTCACCCCGTTCATGCCGCCACCGAGCAGCTCGGTGATGTAAAGCCCCTCTTTGATGTCGGCCATCAGCTCGGCGGGCGTGAGCGTTCCCGCCTGCATGTAAAGATTGGTCGAAGACGGCGAAGGCGGCCCACCCGTGCCGCGCGCGGCATGGCCGGTCGAGGTCAGCTTCAGCTGCCGGGCCGAACGGCTATCGAGCAGCCATGTCTGCAGCACGCCATTTTGCACCAGCGTCTGCGTCCGCGTCGGCACGCCCTCGCCGTCAAACAGCTTCGACCGCCCGCCTCGCACCCGGCGCGGATCATCAATGATGGTCACATTGTCGGCAAAAACCTTCTGCCCCATCCGCTCCTTCAGCAACGACGTGCCGCGTGCCACCGAGGCTCCGTTGATCATTCCCACGAACGAGGACAACAATGACGACGAGACGCGCGGGTCGAACACCACCGGCAGCTTCGCCGTTTTCGGCCGCGTCGGGTTCAGCCGCGCCAGTGCCCGCTCGGCCGCAGAACGACCAATCGCCTCGGCATCCTCCAGATCGGCCAGATGCGCCTTGGACGAGTAATCATAGTCCCGCTGCATCGAAACACCCTCGCCCGCCAACGCCACCGCGGAGACGGAATGCGACGAGCGATAGGTGCGCCCGGCAAAGCCCGCTGACGTCACCAACACGATCTCGGTGCGCGAAAACCCAGCCTCACCGCCCTCAGTATTCGTGATGCCCGGCGTGCCCCGCGCCACCGTCTCAGCCGTCTCGGCCCGCGCCAGCAATTCCTCAGCGGAGGGCTCCTGCCCATCATCTAATTCCAGATCGCCCAGCTCAGGCGGGGCCATCAGCTCAGCCAGACCGCCAAACGGGTCTGCCGGCACAACCTTGGCCATCGCCACCGCACGCTCGGCCAACTGATCAAACCCGCGCGGATCAATCGAGGTGGCGGAGACGATAGCGGATTGCTGACCCACAAAAACGCGCAGCCCGAGATCCTGACCCTCAGCCCGCTCCAACTGCTCCGTCTGCCCAGCCCGCCGCGCCACCGACAGCGACGCCCCGGCCACCAGCATCGCATCCGCCGCATCCGCCCCAGCCTTGCGGGCGCGGGCGACGAGATCGCCGATCAGCTCCAGATGATCCATCGCTCAGACCGCCAGCAGTGACGAGATATTCGACAAATCCGGCACCATCTGCGCCGGACCCATCGCCGCCAGCGTCGGGGCGGAGCGGAAGATGCGCGTCGCCGCCGCCTGAATTTCGCCCACCGTCACCGCGTCGATCTTCGCCACCGTCTCCGCCACCGGCATGATCCGGCCAAACACCTGGATCTGCCGCGCAAGCTGCTCACACCGACTGCCCGTCGATTCCAATGACATCAGCAGC
Organism: uncultured Rhodospirillales bacterium; assembly: GCA_903823665.1. Lineage (GTDB taxonomy): Bacteria > Pseudomonadota > Alphaproteobacteria > Acetobacterales > Acetobacteraceae > CAIQQQ01. Next base: position 26,470 of record CAIJTR010000126.1, on the reverse strand, counting down.
GAGGCCTTCACCTGCGCGCGCGCACGGGCAAGCTCCGCCTCCGTCACGCTGTGCTGCACCTTGTGCAGCTCATCCAGCGTCACCGGGATCAATTCGGCAGCCTCGCTCTCACCGGTCCCCGCATAAATCCCAAACAACCCGCCATCCTTATAGGGAGAGGCGAAGGAGTAGATCGAATACACCAGCCCGCGCTTTTCACGGATTTCCTGGAACAGCCGCGACGACATGCCGCCGCCCAGCAACGTCGCCAGCAGCATCGACGGATAATAGCTCGGCTCGCCATACCCCACGGCCGGGAAGCCCAGCACGATATGAACCTGATCCAAATCCCGCGCCTCACGGAACTCCCCGCCCAGATAGCGGCCGGGCTTGGTCCCAGGAGCCGGATCGGTCGGCAAATCAGCGAAATGGCGCTGCACCAGATCAAGGAAATGATCGTGATCAAGGTTGCCGGCAGCGGCGACAACCGTGTTCGACGCCGCATAATGCCGCTTCATATAGCCCATCAGCGTATCGCGCCGCATGCCGCGGATCAGCTCCTCCGTGCCCAGCACCGGGCGGCCCATCGGCTGATCCGGATACGCCGTGCTCTGGAAATGATCGAAGATGATGTCGTCCGGCGTGTCGTTCGCCTGGCCGATCTCCTGCAAAATCACCCCACGCTCGCGCTCCATCTCATCGGGATCGAACGTCGAATGCGTCAGAATATCGCCGATGATGTCGGCCCCGAGCGCCATATCCTCCTTCAGCACCTTCACGTAATACGCGGTCTGCTCACGCGCGGTGTAGGCGTTGATGTGGCCGCCCACATTCTCGATCTCCTCGGCGATCGCAGCCGCTGACCGCCGCTCGGTGCCCTTGAACGCCATGTGCTCAAGGAAATGCGACGCCCCGTTCTCAGCTGCGTCCTCATGCCGCGTGCCGGTGGCGACATAGGCCCCCAGCGAGACGGTCTCGACGCGATCCATCCGTTCACTGACGACGGTCAGGCCGTTCGGCAGGGTGGTGACGCGGATGGCTTCGTTGTGATCGGTCATGCAGCATTCCTCAAAACGGTGGCGCGCACTTCGGCCTCAATGGCCGAAAGCTCGGCGGGCACGCGGGTATAAGCCTCATTACGCTCATATAGGTCGGCAAGATGCGCAGGCAGGGGGGGACGAAATCCGACAGCCTGCTCAATCGCATCGGGAAACTTTGCCGGGTGCGCGGTTGCCATCGCCACAACCGGCGTGCCAGCTCGCACTTGGGCACGCGCGGCCTCAATTCCAATCACACTATGCGGGCAGGCCAGATAGCCGCTTTTGGCATAAAGCCCGGCAATGGCGGCCAAAGTCTCGTTGTCATCCAGGCGATAGGCCCCGAACAACGCCGTGGCCTTCTGCCAATCCGCCTCCGAAACCTCCATCCGCCCGGTGCGCCGAAACGCTGTCATCGTCTCGGCGGTCAGCGCCGGATTGCGGCCCTGGATCTCGAACAGCAGCCGCTCGAAATTGGAGCTGACCTGAATATCCATACTCGGCGACAGGCTCGGCTCCACCCCCGAAACACTCATGTCCCGCGCGGTGAGGAACCGATAGAGAATATCATTGCGATTGGTCGCAACGATCAGCCTGCCAATCGGCAGCCCCATCCGCTTGGCCGCATACGCCGCCAGCACGTTGCCGAAATTGCCGGTCGGAACGGCCACGTCGATCTCCCGCTCCGGTGCTCCCAGCGCAAGGCAAGCCGCCACATAATAGGGAATCTGCCCCAAAATCCGCGCCCAGTTGATCGAGTTGATGGCCGATAGTCGCATCTGCGCGCGGAACGGCACATCGGCGAACATCGCCTTCACCAGGTCCTGGCAATCATCGAACGTGCCCGCCACCGCCAGATTGCGCAGGTTGGGCGCATGCACCGTCGTCATCTGCCGCCGCTGCACTTCAGACGTGCGGCCATCCGGATGCAGGATCACGATATCGGCCCGCGCCCGGTTGGCAAACGCCTCAATCGCCGCCGAGCCGGTATCGCCCGAGGTCGCCCCCACAATCGTCACCCGCTCATCGCGCTCGGTCAGCACATGATCGAACAGCCGCCCGAGCAGCTGCATCGCCATGTCTTTGAACGCCAACGTCGGGCCGTGAAACAGCTCCATCGTCCAGATATCGGTGCCGAGCTGCACCAGCGGCACCACGGCGGGGCTGCCAAAATCGGCATAAGCCTCGCGCGCAATGCGCAGCAGCGTGTCATAGCTGATGCAGTCGCCAACGTATGGCAGCATCACCCGAGCCGCGAGTTCCGGATAAGGCAGCCCCCGCAGCGCGCGAATGTCCGCCTCCGACAGGCTCGGCCAGCTCTCCGGCACATAAAGCCCGCCATCCTCGGCCAGCCCCGCCAGCAGCACGCCGGCAAAATCGCGGACCGGAGCCTGGCCCCGCGTGGAAATGTAGCGCATCGGAAGTCCCGTCCTAACCCAAAGACCGATTGATGCGGCAGGACCGTGCGACGATCAATGGGGGATGGCGCTTAGGCCACCCCAATCGCCCGGATCAGCGCGAAGCTGATCGCCCCCAGCACGCACAGCGACAGCACAACCACCGCCGTCACGCGTCCACCGGCCCGGGCCACTTCGCGGATGTCCACACCCAGCCCGAGCCCGGCCATGGCCAACACCGTCAGCAATGTCGCCGCCCGCGCAGTTGGGGCCTGCGCCACGTCCGGCACAATCCCAGCGCTGCGTAACGCCGCCAGCACCAGGAAGCCGATAATGAACCAGGGCACCAGCTTGCTGATGGTCAGCTTCCCGCGCGGCAGCTTCGCCGTGCCGGGGCGAGCCTCCAGCTTATGGCTCACCAGTGACAACACCAGCACCACCGGCCCCAGCATCAACACACGAATGAGCTTCACCAGCGTTCCGATTTGCGTGCTCAAAAGCCCCACCGGCAGAGTGGCCGCCAGCACCTGCGGCACCGCATAAACCGTAAGCCCCGCCAGCACGCCATACTGCCCCAGGCTCAAATGCAAAGCCGTGATGGTCAGCGGCAGGCCCAGCACCACAATCACCCCCAGCACGGCGGTGAACGCGATCGACGCCGCCACATCCCCCGGCTCCGCATCAATCACCGGGGCCACCGCCGCGATGGCCGAATTTCCGCAAATCGAGTTGCCGCACGCCACCAGCAGCGCCATACGCTGCGGCAGCCCAAGCGCCCGGCCGATGCTGTAGCTCGCCACAATCGCCACCATCACCACCGCCACAATGCCGATCAGCAACGCCGGCCCCACCGCAATCACCGCTTGCGCGCTGATCGACAGCCCCAGCAGCACAACCGCCACCTCCAGCAGTGCCTTGGCAGAAAAGCTGATGCCGGGGCGAAACTTCACATCGGGGGTCCAGCAGGAGCGGACCACGGCACCGAGCAGAATGGCGAGCACCAGCGCCTCCAACGGCGGATGGCCAAGCAGCGCCGTCTCAATCTCCTGCAGCACAAACGCCGCCGCGGTCACGCCACCACACAATACAACACCAGGAACAAGACTGCGGAGGCTCGCGGCCATAGAAAATTCCATTCACATCGACGACAACGCCCGCGTCGCATAACATCGTGCCAAGCTTACAGCATGCGCCCGCGTTGGCGAGCCCCAGACAAGGGCGTGCAAACGGGCAGTTTCGACCAACGTCCAAAGGACAGAGAGACATGAGCACCATCGAATATCCCCATCCGGACGGAATTATGGTCAGCCCCGCCTACTCCCACGTCGTCGTGGCCTCGGGCGCGCGCACCGTCTACATCTCCGGCCAGGTGGCACTTGACGAACACGGCACCCTCGTCGGCGGTACCGATCTCGGCGCGCAGACCACGCAGGTGATGAAAAATCTCGGTCTCGCCCTCGCCGCCGCCGGTGCGACCTTCGCCGACGTGGTGAAAATCACCACCTATGTCGTGAATTACCGGCCGGAACTGCGCGCTGCATTGGGTGCGGCCCGCGCCCCGTTCTTCGCAGGACGCACGCCCCCCGCCAGCACGCTCGTCGGTGTGTCCGCCCTCGCGGCAGCAGACTGGCTTGTTGAGATCGAGGCCATAGCCGTCATCGGCTGAAGGCAAGTGACGGCACATTTTCGGAGAAACTGATGCGTATCGTGGTCATCGGAACGTCAGGCTCCGGCAAATCCACCATGGCAGCGTCGATAGGCGCGCATTTTGGCCTGCCCGTGGTGGAGTTGGACGAAATCAACTGGCAACCGAACTGGACGGCGCTCTGCCAAACCGACCTGCCAGAATTCCTGCGTCGCGTCGACGCTGCCACCTCCGGCGAGAGCTGGGTTGCAGCGGGCAATTACACCATGGCCCGACACATCGTCTGGGCGCGCGCGCAGCATCTGGTCTGGCTGGATTATCCGAAAGCCGTGGTGATCCGCCGGGTCATCCAACGCTCATTCCGGCGAGCCATCCGCCACGAAGTCATTTGGGGCAACAACCGGGAGACCTTCCGTGAATGGCTTGAACCCGGCCATCCTATCCGCTGGGCCTGGAAAACCTGGCACACCACCCGGGCGCTCACGATCAACCGGCTGGCTGAGCCGTCCTCCGCGCACCTTGTTGTAACCCAGGTGAAGCAGCCAGAAGATGCGAAAAAAGTCGTGCCCCGCCTTGCAGCCCTGATGCAGATCGCAGTCGCATCCTGAAACTCAGCTGTCGCGAAAGCTCCGCAACAGCACGATCCGGCTACGAGCCGCTGCTATCAAGAAAGACTTTTGTCACCAGCAGCCCGATCACGATTATTGCACCCACCGCAGCGTAAAGAGGGTTAGACCCGTCATAGAAATACATTGCAGGAAAATAACCCGCGACGAGCATCAAAATGTTGACCATATCTGCTTTTGTTTCACCCATATCAGCCGATGGTGCAGCATATAGTAAGTCGGAGACGACGCATTCTCGATATCATTAGAACGACTCTAAAGCAAAGATGACGCAACTTTAGGCTACCACACGTCTCGACACTTTGCATAGATCAGTGTGCAACCGGTCTCATATTCTACCGACGCTATCTAAGTCGCTTTACCAGAAAATACGTTAGCCTACGCCAAAACGGACGATCCGTTCACGTTCTATACCACCACTTACAATATGAGAATATCACAGCCGTTCCAAGCTAAACGTATTTTTTTGTGTACTTATTCTGCGGGCTTTGCCAAAGCCGCAGCAGAAATTCCAGCTTGCCGCCCCAATGCGGTGGCCATCAGCAGACCATTCCCTGAAAGATATCCGCTCGCGTCAGGTCCAGATACACCACACGCCGCCCCACCAGCAGCGAACATATTTGGTAACGGCTCGCCATTTTCCCGCAGCACGCGCGTTCGCGGATCAACCGACAGCCCACCCTGGGTGTGAAACAACGCCCCGGTCACCCGCACCGCGCAAAACTCGGGCTGAAGCGCTGCCACACCCGCAAAGCTCCGGCCGAACCGGTCTGTGCCGCCCGACACCTTCAAAGAATCCACCTCGGCCATCGTCGCCGCCAGCGCATCGACCGGCACCCGCATTCGCGCGGCAAGCCCGGCCACGTCCGGCGCACGCAGGACAATCCCCGCAGCCTCGGCCTGCCGGAAATCCTCGAACTGCGCCGCGATCAGCCCGATCCGGCTGTCGAACACCGACCACGCCACCCCGCCGGGCTGGCGCAACACCGGGCTCGCCGCCTCGGAATAGCCCAGGCTCTCATTGTGAAAGCGTTGGCCTTCCGTGTTGATCTGAAATCCGCCCTCGGTCAGCGTCGCCCAACTGATCAAAATGCCCGCCGGATGCGCCACCGAGCCATGGCCCTGATGCCCACTCAAATGTCGGGTTGCCGCCCCAAGCGCCTCGCCCCACAAAATCGCCTCACCCTGATTGCCGGGATGGCCGAAATACAGCGCCTCCGCCAATTCCGGCACGTGCTGCGCCACCAGCACCTTGTTGCCGCCATAGCCGTTGCAGGCGAGCACCAGCGCCTGACAGCCAATCCGCTCCGTCCCGCCATCCGGTCGTTGCACAACCACACCGACAATCCGGCCATCTGCTTCGGCGGCAAGCTTGAGAACCTGTGCATCACACAGCACCGTCACCCCGGCCCGCTCCGCTGCCGCCGCCAGCGCCTCTATCAGTTCCGCCCCCGCACGCTTCGGCAACCCATGCATCCGGCAGGCGGAGTGGCCGGGATATAGGAAATCAGCGATCACTGAGAAATCAAGCCCATGCTGATCCGCCAGCCACTCCAGCGTAGGCCCCGCCATCGCACTCGCCATCGCCACCATCGCGGGATCCGGCGTGTCATGCGCCTTGGCCAAAATATCCGCCGCAAACGCTTCCGCCGTATCTTCAACGCCCACCGCACGCTGCCAGCGTGTGCCAGCCGCCGGAATAAGCCCGGCCGAGAGCGAGGTGGAGCCGCGCGGCGTGCTGTCGCGCTCAATCACCAGCACCTCAACGCCCGCCTCTCGCGCCGCCAGCGCCGCAATCAGCCCCGCTGCGCCTGCGCCCACAATCACCACCGGAAAGCTGATATCTGCCGCGAATTCAGCCGCAGGCAAAATGCTCACGCCGCAATCTCGCGCATCACCTCGCCAATCGTCTTCACGGGGCAAACCGCACGCAACGACGCCACGGTCGTGTTGTGAACTTCCGGCGAAAACGCCGCACAGCCATCCTCCAGCAGCGTCACATCAAAGTCCCGCACATGCGCATCACGCAACGTGGAAGCCACGCCGCCATTGGTTACAATTCCGCACACCAGCAGCCGCGTGATGCCGGACTTGCGCAGCACCCATTCCAGCCGCGTGTTGAAGAATGCCGAATAGGCAATCTTTTCCACCGCCAAATCCATCGGCTGCAGCTCATCCACCATGGCATGGCCCCAGCCACCGGGCATGAAATCGCCCTTCGCCAGAAATGGCCGCAGCTTTTTCAAATGCGGCGAGATCATCGGCTCACCGCCACGGCCCGGCACCAGCGTGAACTGCGTGCCCACCACCCAACCACCGGCCTTACGCATCGCCTTAGCCAACGGAGCAACCCGGGCAGGCACCGCCGCAATCTCCGGCGACGCCTGCCCAGCACGGCCATACGCACCGTTCGGATGAATGAAGTCGTTCTGCAAATCACACAGCAAAAGTGCGGTCTGCTCAATCGGAGTGTTCATGCTTGCCGCTCAATGATCAGATTGCCCAACCCATCCACACGCGCCGAAAGCCCAGGATCAACCACCGTCGTCGCATCTGGCTGCTCCAAAATCGCCGGCCCCGCGATCACGGCCCCGGCCGGCAATTCCAGCCGCGCATAAATCGCAGCCTCATGCCACGCGCCATCAAACCAAACCCGCCGCGACGGCCGCACGGCGGCCTCCACGCTCAGACCCGCCCCTGGTGCCATCGCCAACAAATCAAAATGCGGCCGTCTGCCGATGCAGGCCGTGCGCAATGTCACGATCCGCGCGGGAACGCCCGGCAGCAGACGACTGAACGAACTCTGATACGCCATCTCAAACGCCGCCCGAACCACCACCTCACTCAACCCCGTCCCATCCGCCGGCAATTCCACCGGCACCGAAACAGCATGCGTTTGGCCGAGGTAATGCATATCAAAGACAAACTCGGTGTCGATCCGCTGCACCACCAATCCCGCCGCCTGCACCACAGCCAGCGCCGCCTGCGCCTCCCCCGCCAGAATGACGCGCAGTGCTTCGGCATCCAGCCCATCCAGCGCCAGATTGACCGTCTGCACCTGATCATGCCGAATATCCGCAATCACGCAGCCAAGTGCGGAAGTCACGCCCGGATAGCGCGGCACCAGCGCCGCCTTCAGCCCCACCTCTCGCAGCAACGCACCGGCATGCAGCGCGCCACCGCCACCGAACGGCACAAAGGCAAAACGCTGCGGATCATGCCCACGTTCAATCGAAACCAGCCTGATGGCCCCAGCCATCTTCGCGTTCGCCACACGAATGATCGCCTCCGCCGCCGCCATCACATCAATACCCAACGGCTCCGCCACATGCGCCGCAATGGCCGCCCGAGACGCATCAACATCCAGCCGCGACAACTTACCACCAATTGGCCGTTCGGCGTTGATCCGCCCCAGCAGCACGTTCGCATCAGTCAACGTCGGCCGCATACCGCCCTGGCCGTAACACGCCGGCCCAGGCCGCGAGCCGGCACTCTCAGGCCCCACCTGCAAAAGCGCACCCGCATCCACACTGGCAATCGACCCACCGCCCGCGCCAATCGTCGCAATCTCGATCATAGGTGTGCGGATCACGAGCCCGAAATCAATCACCGCCTGCGTAGCACGCGATGTTTCGCCACCCACCACCAGCGACACATCAAACGAGGTGCCGCCCAGATCGCCCGTGATGACATCGGCAAACCCCGCCGCATGTGCAATCGCCGCCGCCGCAATCACACCCGCCGCCGGACCCGACAACGCCGTGCGAACCGGCATCGCACGCGCCATGGCGGTGGACATCACACCGCCATTGGACTGCACAATGTGAAAGCGTCCAGCAAAACCATCGCTCACCAGCGCCGCATCGAGCCGTTCGATATAATCGCCCACCACCGGCTGTAGATACGCATTCAGCACCGTTGTAGACGTACGCTCGAACTCTCGTATCTCCGGCAAAATTTGGCTGGAACACGCCAGATGTGAATTGGGCCAAATCTCCCGCACCGCCGCCACCGCCGCCCGCTCATTCGCGGGATTGGCGTATGCGTTGATAAACACCACCGCCACCGCCTGCGCACCCAGCTCCAGCAGCGAACGAGCCGCCGCGCGAACCTCGCCCAAATCCACCGCCTGCCGAATGCTGCCATCCGCCAGAGTGCGCTCACCCACCTCCAGGCGCATATCCCGGTCCACCACCGGAACAAAATCACCCCACAAGCCCCAAGTATGTCGCCGATCCCGTCTGCGCATTTCCAGCACATCGCGGAACCCAGCCGTGGTGATCAACCCAACCCGCGCACCGCCGCGTTCCAGCAGCGCGTTGGTGCCGACGGTGGTGCCATGCACAATCGCATCCAGCCCACTGACAGCCCCGAACACACGCAGCCCATCGAGAAACCCGCTGGCCTCATCACCACGATTGGACGGCACCTTGGCAATGCGAAACGCGCCGCTTGCCTCATCGCAGAAGAATAAATCAGTGAACGTGCCACCAACATCCACGCCCACGATGCTCATGCCACGTATCCCAACCGCTTATCCCGTGCCGCCGCCTCAGCACTACGCTCCGCCGGATCACCCCATCCACCACCACCCGGAGTCTCCAGCCGCAACCGCTCGCCAGCAGCCAGCGAAACATCCGTGATCTTGGAGACCATCGGCGGCGAAAGCGTTTCTCCTTGTTGTGTCCAGCTGAAACGATTCAACCCGGCCTGCCCACCACCAGCCACGCCAAACGGCGCCACCTTGCCGCGCTCACCCAGCAGCGAAACCCGCGTGTCCACCAGCGCCTCGATTTCATACACCGCACCAAGCCCGCCACGATGGCGGCCCATGCCCGCCGAATTTGCTCGCAGTGCCCATTGCGTGAACAATACTGGGTAAGCCGCCTCCAAAATCTCCACCGGAGGAATCGTCGCTGTCGAAATCGGGTTGTTCGCGTGCGACAATCCATCGCTGTCCGGATTGCCGCCAAGACCGCCACCAAAGAACGAGAACATCACCCAGCGCGATCCATCGCCTCGTGCGCCAGACAGGGACAATGCGTTGATCGTGCCAAATGGTGCAGCCGTGGCACGCGATGGGTCCGCCTTCGCAAGAGCCCCAAAAATCACCCCGATCAGCCGCAATATGGTCTCGGTGTAGCCCGCAACAGGCCGAGGTGCCCGCGCGCCGAGCAACGACCCATCCGGCACCACGAAGCGGATCGGCCGCAGACAGCCCGCATTGGCAGGCACAGCCGTAAACACATGCTTCAACGCCACATAGCAGGCCGCGATGGTCGTGGAATACGAGATGTTCACCGGCCCCTGCGCAGGCCCGGCACTTCGTGAGAAATCCAGAACCGCACCGTCACCCTCGATGGTGAGGTCGAGTGCAATCGGCAGCATCACATCCACAATGCCATCATTGTCCAGCACGTCATCAAAGCTATAGATACCATCCGGCAACTCCCGCAGCGCCGCCCGCATCAGCGCCTCCGCACGATCCGAGAAAGCGACAAATGCCTCGGCCACCACGTCATTGCCATACTCATCCAGCAAAGCCTCAAACCGCCGCTGACCGAGATCAAGCGCATTGAGCTGCCCGTTCAAATCGCCCCAGTTCGACGTCGCCACCCGCGAATTGGCAGCCAGAATATCCAGAATATCCTGGTTCATCCGACCAGCCTGCATCAGCTTCACCGGCGGGATTCGCACGCCTTCCTGAAAACTCTCGGTGGCCTTCGGATTATAGCCGCCCGGCACATTGCCGCCAATATCCAGCCAATGGCCCACCGAAGCGATCCAGCAAAAAACTCGGCCTTTGCGAAACACCGGCCGCACGAGGCGGAAATCGTTCAGATGCGTGCCGCCCTCATAGGGGTCGTTGAACAGGAACACATCCGCCTCAACCAACCCACCCTCGCGCGCCACCTTGTCGATCACGGCCTTCACCGCAAACGCCATCGCACCTACAAAAATCGGAAGCCCGCTCGCGCCCTGCACCAGCGTGTCACCGGTGGTGGCGTGATACAGCCCGTGGCAGGCATCGCGTGCTTCCGCGATGATCGGATTGAACGCTGAGCGATACAACGTCGCATCCATCTCATCGGCAATCTGCTCAAGCCTGCCTTTGAGAATGGCGAGCGTAACCGGATCAATCATACGTCGCGGCCCTCATATTTGCGCCCCTGCGCCAGCATTTCGTCGGTGCCGATGAGCTCGTTTATCCCGTTGAAATCGAACATCTGGTTGCGAAACGGTGCGTTGGATCCATGCTGCGCCAGAGAACGATAATAATCCTGCGCCGTGCGCGCCATCGCTCGCACAATACCGCCGGGGAAGATCACCAGCCGGAAGCCGATCGCCTCCAAATCAGCGGCCGAACTCAATGGCGTTTGCCCACCCTCCACCATATTTGCGAGCAAAGGCCGAGTGCTGGACAACGCATTTGCAATTTCCGTCATCTGCTCGCGGCTCCGCGGAGCCTCGACAAACAACACGTCGGCCCCAGCCTCCGCATAGCGCGCTGCTCGATCCAGCGCAGCTTCGAACCCCTCCACGGCCACAGCGTCCGTGCGCGCCACAATCAGCGTCTCCTGGCTGCCGCGCGCATCCACGGCCGCGCGCACCTTGCCAACCATCTCCACTGTTGAGATCAGCGACTTGTCCTTCAAATGCCCACAACGCTTCGGCATCGTCTGGTCTTCCAGCTGAATGGCCGTGGCCCCGGCACGCTCAAACAGCCGCACGGTGCGCTGCACATTTAACGCGTTACCGTAACCATTATCGGCATCCACAATCAGCGGCGTGGTCACACGATCAGAAATCATGCTGATAATATCAGCCACTTCGATCATTGATACCAATCCGATATCGGGTCGTCCCAGCCGCGTATAGGCAATAGCCGCACCCGATACATACAGCGCCTCGAACCCCGACGCGGTGGCCAGTGAAGCCGTCAGCGCGTCACACACGCCCGGCGCCACCACCACGCGATCAGTCTGAAGCCGGGCTCGCAACGACATCATGCATCTCCAATTTCAAGGCCAAGATAGGCCGACAGCACGGCAGGATTTCCCGCAAGCTCGGAAGCCGGCCCGGACAAACTACAGCTTCCGTTCTCAATGATGTAGGCGGTATCCGCCACTTCGAGCGACTGCACCACGTTCTGCTCCACCAGCAAAATCGCCTGCCCCTCCGCGTTCAATCGGCGGATCAGGGCAAACATCTCCTCCACCAGCAACGGCGACAGACCAAGCGAGGGCTCATCAAGGATCAACAACCGAGGCTCGGCCATCAATCCACGACCAATCGCGAGCATCTGCTGCTCCCCACCCGACAGCGTTCCCGCGCGCTGAGTGGAGCGTTCGCGCAGGCGGGGGAATTGCACAAACATCTTCTCCAAATTTGCGGCACGCCGCACCTTCGCCCGGCGATAGCTGCCAAGCTCCAGGTTCTCACGCACCGTCATATTCGGAAAGATCTTGCGCCCCTCGGGCACATGCACCAAACCACGCTCCAAAATATCTGCCGCATCGCCACCAAGCGGCTGCCCCTCAAAACGAATATCTCCGGCCTGAATGGGCAGCAAACCCGAGAGGGTTTTGTTGAGGGTGGTTTTCCCCACGCCATTCGCACCCAACACTGCGACAATTTTGCCGGGTGCCACATCAAGATCGAGCCCGCGGATGATCTGGGTCGGCCCATACCCCGCCGAGAGGCCCCGCACCTCAAGCATGCGCCTGCATCCGCGCAGCCGCGCCCCGGCCGAGATAAGCCTCAACCACCGCCGGGTCGGTGCAAATCTGCCGTGGTGCGCCACTGGCAATCACCCGCCCCTGGGCAAGAACCGTTACCTGCTCACACAAGTTGGTCACAGCCTGCATGACATGCTCAATCATCAGAATGGTCACGCCATCATCACGAATGGCGCGGATCAAAGGAATAATGTCGCGGATTTCAGACGGGTTCAGACCTGCCAGCACCTCGTCAAGCAACAGCAGTTCCGGCTCCGTCGCCAAAGCCCGCGCCAGTTCCAGCCGCTTGCGGCCCGCCACTGTCAGCGCAGAAGCTTGCTGCCCACCCTGCGCTGCAAGCCCCACGCGCTTTGCTACATCGGCAGCCAAGCGCATTGCCTCCGAGCGATCAGCATGACGCAAATACGCACCGATTGCGATGTTCTCCAGCACCGTCAGCCCCGCAAAGGGCTGCACAATCTGAAACGTTCGCGAAATGCACTGCCGCGCACGCTGATGCGGCTTCATGCTGGTGATATCAGCGTCTTTCCACACCACCCGCCCGGCAGAAGGCGTGACGAATCCGGAAATAATCGCGAACAATGTCGTTTTGCCCGCGCCATTCGGCCCGATAAGCCCGGTGATGGTGCCCTTCGGCACGTTCAGAGACGCACCGTCCACCGCCACCACGCCGCCGAAACGACGAGTCACTGCATCCACGCGCAACAAGCTCATCCAAGCGCCCTCCGCAACCGCGAGGCGAGGCCGGCAAGGCCCGTGGGTGCGAAGGCGATGGCCGCGATCAGAATGAGGCCGAATAGCACCAGATCGATCCCCGTCACGCCACGCGCGATCAACCGCGTCACCTCTCCCAGTGCGTGCAGGGCAAGTGCGCCGAATATCGGTCCAGCAGGCGTGGAAATCCCGCCCACAATCACGGCCAGCAGCGCCTCGACGGAGATCCAACTGCCGTAAGCAATGTTGGCATCAAGGTAGAGGAAATACTGCGTGTAGAGGCAGCCCGCGGCGGCAGTCACGGCAGCCGAAAGCGAAATGGCGCGCAGCTTCGTGGCCAACACGTCAATGCCCAAGGCGCGCGCCGCGTCCTCGTTCTCACGCACCGCAGCGAACTGCGCACCAAGCCTGCCACGTGCGATCCATACCGACAGCGCCAGCACCAGCGCCACACAGGTGAGTGCAATCAGGCAGAACACGCCGCGACTGGCGAATTGAAAGTTGGCGGCGCGCGCATCAAGCTTCAGCAACAACCCAGTCGCCCCACCGGTGATCGGTGCCGCGTTTGCCGAAATACGCAACACCTCCGCAAATGCCAGGGTGATCAGCGCGAAATAAGAGCCGCGAAGCCCGGCGCGAAAGCTCAAAAAGCCAATCAACCAGCCCACACCTGCACCCGCTGCAATTGCCACCGCGCTCGCAGCCCACGCATTTACGCCATAGCGAGCCTGCAGCACGGCATCCACATATGCCCCGGTGCCGAAGAATGCCGCGTGGCCAAACGAGAACTGGCCGCAAAAACCGCCCAGCAAATTCCAACCCTGTGCCGCCAGGGCCACAATCAGCGCCGAGACCAGAAAATTGATCGACGTGTTGGAGCCAAACGCAGGCACGAGCGCCAGCGCCGCCAGCAGAATCAACATCGGCATCAACCCGCGTGGGCTCATGCGCGTGCCCCAAACAAGCCCTGAGGGCGGAGCAACAGCACAAGGATGAAAATCACAAAGATGCCGCCCTGCCCAAGGCTTTCGCCAAACAGCAGCCCACCCAGGCTCTCCACCATACCGATCAGCAACCCGCCGATCAACGCACCCGGCACCGAGCCCATGCCGCCCAGCACCACGATGGTGAACGCCACCAGCACGAACGCGTTGCCCACGCGCGGCGTCACGTAGAACGTCGGCAGCAACAGTCCCGCTGCCACTGCCAGGCACGCGCAGCCAATGCCGAAAGTGAGGGCGAAAATATGCCGCACGTCGATACCGGCCAGCCGCGCGCCCATCGGCTCCTTCGCCACCGCGCGCATGGCTTTGCCGGCGTCTGTCCGTGTCAGCAACAACCACAGAACCAGTGCCACCAGCAGCGAAACGCCGAACCCGATCAGGCGCGGACGCGAGAGCAGCATAGGGCCGAGTTCCACCACATCGAACGCCGCATCACCGGACAATGTCCGCGTATCGGAATGAAACACCGCCAGCAGCGCGTTTTCGATCGCTATCGAAAGCCCCAGTGTCACCAATAAGGTGTTGCTATCTTCACCCCGACTGGCAGGGCCGATTAGCCAATATTGCAGCGCGTATCCAACTCCGAACATCACCACCGCCAGGGGTACAATGGTGAAGTAGACGTTGACGCCGAGCCCCTCCGATAGCCCCCACACAGCGAACATCGCGCAGGTGAGCAACGCGCCATGGGCGAAGTTGATGATGTGTAGCACGCCGTAAACCAGGGTGAGGCCGAGTGCGACGAGGGCATAAACAGCCCCGGTCAGCAACCCGTTCACCATGGCTTCGGCAATGATGGCGGGCGAATACATCGCGCCCGCTTCGTGCTAGGCGGGCACCGGGAAAACCGGCTTGGCGTCGGCGAACGCAGCCGGGAAGATCACCTTGATGTCCTTGTTCTGAACCTGAAGGTTCACCGGCTGCGCGCCCTGGTTCTGGCCACCCACAAACTTCGTTTCGTTATACGGCATGATGTGGCCGGCAAACGTTGAGCTTGCAATCGCGGCCAGCACTTTCGCCCGATCGGCGGAACCCGCACGCTCGATGGCATCGGCCACGAGGCCCACGCAGGAATAGTTCAGCGGCACGTTGTAGGCCATGAACTTGCCCGCTGCCTCCACCTGCTTCTTCACCGCCAGCGCCAGCGGCTTGGTTGGGTGGAACCAGTGGTTGCAGTCCATAACCAGATCCGCCGCCTCCGGGAACTCCTTCACAAAACGGTAGTTCGACGCAGCGCCGTTCAGCACGGCATACACGCCCTTCGGACGAATACGTTGCTGCTGCATGGTGCGGGCCAGCAACACGAACTCGTTGTAATAGCTTGATGGGATAACAAGGTCCGGGTTCAACGCACGGATGCGCAGCGCCACGTTGGACATATCGCGCGATGGCGTTGGGTGAGGAATGGTCTCCAGCACCTCAAGGCCAATCTTCGGCAGCTCCGCATTCATCAGCTTCGCAAGGCCCGCGCCGAATAGCCCGTCCTCATGCACCAGAACGACGGTCTTGATCGGCTTTCCGGCGGCTTCGTTCAGCTTGGCCAAATTGCTGATGGCAACCGAGGTGAACGCACCAAAGCCCGGGGCAAACCGGAACGTGTTGGTAAGCCCGCGGGTCACGATGCTGTCGGCAACACCCACATCCACCACATAAGGGAGATCATAGCGCGATGCGGCCTGGCTGGCGGCGAGGCAGATCGGGCTGGCAAAGCCGCCCACAATCGCCACCACACCGTCACCCTGCAGCCGCTCCACCTCCTGGGTGGCGGCTTCCGGGTTGGAGCGCGCATCGGCGAACACCATCTCAATCTTTGCCCCGCCAAGCGACTTGATGCCACCGGCAGCGTTGATGGCGTCGATGGCAAGTGTGGCACCCAACCGGCCCAATTCACCGTCCTGCGACAATGCACCTGTGACAGGCTGCAAAATGCCAAGCTTCACGGCGGCGGGCTGCGCGCGCAGAATACCTGGTGCTGCGAGCAGACCGGCGGTGGCGGCAAGCGCCGTGCGGCGGGTCAGAATCGGGTGCGGCATGGCTATGGCTCTCCTGCGAATGACGCCACATCAAAGCGTGCCGCGCGATTTTGCGCAAACCCCTGCGCACAGGGCATGATGAACAACGGAGGAACGCCATGCGCGCAACGTTGTTCGACAAGCTCTGGGATCAGCACGTGGTCACCAGCCGCGAGGATGGGCTCGATCTGCTTTGGATCGACCGGCATTTCCTGCATGAAGGCTCCCACCACGCCTTCGCCAAGCTGGCCGCGCGTAACATGAAGCCGGCAAGGCCTGATCTCAGCTTCGCCGTGGCCGATCATTATGTGCCAACGCGGCATCGCGCCGAGGGCATTGCCGATGCCACCATCAAGCGCATGGTCGATCAGCTTTCCACCAACACCGCGACGAATGGCATCCGGCTGTTCGGGATGAATGATCCGCGCCAGGGCATTGTTCATGTGCTCGGGCCCGAACAGGGGCTCACGCTGCCGGGCCTCAGCATCGTCTGCGGCGACAGCCACACCTCCACCCACGGCGCATTCGGCGCACTCGCGTTCGGCATTGGCGCGTCGGATGTGGCGCATGTGCTGATGACGCAGACACTCTGGCAGAAACGGCCAAAGCGGATGCGGCTGACGGTAAACGTCCACCTTGCCCCTGGCATCGCGGCAAAAGATCTGGCGCTCGCGGTCATCGCCCGTATCGGTGCCGACGGTGCCCAGGGCTGCGCATTGGAATTTGCCGGCTCCGCCATCCGGGCGCTGTCGATGGAAGGCCGCCTCACGCTATGCAACATGGGCGTTGAAGCGGGCGCTCGCTCCGCCTTGGTGGCACCGGATGCGGTCACGCTCGCCTACGTCACCGGCCGCCCCTTCGCGCCCACCGGGGAGGCGTTGGAGCGCGCGGCCACCGCTTGGGCGCGGCTGATCAGCGACGACGATGCCGTGTTCGATCGTGAGGTTACGATGAACGCCAGCGAAATCGCCCCCATCGTCACCTGGGGCATCAGCCCGGAGGACGCGCTGCCCGTCACCGCAGCCTTGCCCGATCCGACGCGGGAGGCGAACGCTGGCAAGGCCGCGCACATCATAGCGGCCCTCGACTATATGGGCCTGCGCGCCGGTCAGCCGGTGAGCGAGATCATGGTGGACCGGGTGTTCATCGGCTCCTGCACCAACAGCCGCATCGAGGATTTGCGCGCTGCCGCTGCCGTTCTGGCCGGGCGGAAATCACGCGTCCCCGGTCTCGTCTCCCCCGGTTCATCACTCGTCAAACAGCAGGCTGAGCAAGAGGGGCTCAACCAGATTTTTACCGAGGCGGGGCTGGAATGGGCAGATTCCGGCTGCTCCATGTGCGTGGCAATGAACGGCGACGGGCTGGCACCGGGAGAGCGCTGCGCATCCACCACCAACCGAAATTTCAAAGGGCGACAGGGTGTCGGCTCTCGCACGCATCTGATGTCACCCGCGATGGTGGCCGCGGCGGCGGTAATGGGCCATTTGGCGGATGTGCGGCCGTTGCTGGAAGGACGCGTGTGATGCAGGAATTTGTGCGACTGACCGCCGCTGCGGTCCCCCTGCCCTACGCCAACATCGACACGGATCAGCTCATCCCAGCGCGGTTCATGAGCAGGCCAAGATCCCAGGGCTACGGCGATTTTCTGTTGCATGATCGCCGAAAGGAAGCCGGGTTCCAACTGGATGATCCCGCCTATCGCGGTGCCGCCATCGCCGTGGCGCGGCGGAATTTCGGCGGCGGCTCGTCACGGGAGGCGGCTGTGTATGCGCTGGTGGATGCCGGCATTCGATGCGTCATTGCCCCCAGCTTTGGCGATATCTTCGCCGCCAACGCCGCCAATAACGGCCTGCTCGCGGCGCGCGTCACCGAAGATGCGGCGGAGGATCTGCTCGCGCGCCTGTTGGCATCACCAAGCGAGGTGACTGTGGATTTGCAATCCTGCCTGATCGACGGACACACCCAATTCGAAGTCGAGCCCGTCGCCCGCATCAAGCTGCTGCGTGGCTGGGAGGATATCGACCTCACACTGAGCCACGCCGACGCCATCGCAGCGTTCACCAGGGCCGACGGCGAGCGCCGGCCCTGGGCGGTTCCGGTTACCCGCGCGTTTTGACGGCGTAGGCGGCCACGCGATGGCCGAACTGCTTCGCGGTCTCCAAATCGCCGGGCAACGGGCCTTCATCGGGTGAGCTGTCGGACGGTGACTGCGCCAATGCGCCGCTGAAGCCGCCGACATAGTTGAGGTCGTTGCGGGTGGCAGCCTTGGTGTTCGACGGCATCATACCCGTGCCGATCCAGACCATGCTGTGCTGCATGGCAAGCGTGATCATGTATTGAATGGTGCTGAACTTGTCGCCGTTCATCGTGGCGGAGTTGGTGAAGCCCGCACCAATCTTGTCTTTCCAGGCTTGGCCGAACCAGGGCTTGGAGCTCGCATCGGCGAATTTTTTGAACTGCCACGACGGCCCACCCATATAGGTTGGCGAGCCGAAAATAATGGCGTCGGCAGCGGCCAGCGAGGCCCAATTTTCGTCGGTGATCATGCCCTCAGCGTCGATGGCGATGAGTTCGGCATGCGCGCCTTCGGCAGTGGCAGCGCCGGCAAGTACTGATTCAGCCTGCTTACGGGTGTGACCGTAGCCGGAATGGAAAACAACAACGATTTTGGCCATGTGTGCACCTCTGGAATTGTTCGACATCGAACGATATGGTTCACGCCACCGGCGATTAAAGTCCCTTCACCAAATTGTCACTCGGCCGGCACAACCTCGCGCGCCTGTTCAGCCGCCACCCGCGCTGTGCCGCAGCACAGCAGGCTGAGAAGCAGCAACACCGCCACGAGCACCAGCACAAGCTCGGGGTGGCCGTGATCGATCAGCATGCCCAGCGGCACCGGCGTAAGAGCGCTGCCCAGTGGCAGGCCGGAGGAGATGAAGCCGAACACCTTGCCAATCTGTCCCGGTGGGGCTGCGTCCTTCACCATCAGGTCACGCGGCGTACGGCTGCATCCGATGGCGAGGCCGGAGGCGAACATCACGAGGAAAATCAGCACATCCGGCAGGCTCAGTGCCGCCACCACCAGCAGCAATGCGGCCGATATGGTGGTCAGCGAGGCGGCAAACGTCAGGTGCCGCTTGATGCGGTCCGCCACATAGCCGCCCACCAGAACACCACCGGTCGCCCCAGCCATATAGCAGGTGAGCGTGGTGGAGGCCGCCTCCAGCCCCATGCCCTTCACCTGATGCATCACCGTGATCAGCCAGGATTGCAGCCCCGCCCCGGCCATGGGGGCGAGCAGGAAGAAGCCGAAAAACAGCAGCATCGGCTTGGTCATCAGCAGCGCGCGGCCGGAGATGGCCGGGCCGGTCGCCTGATCATGGCTGCGTGGCTGGTCGATCAGAATGCGGCTTTGCGCCAAAATGGCCACGACCAGCGGAACGCCAAGCAGGCCCACCGTGATCAGGCTCATGCGCCAGCCAATCGCCGCCATCAGCACGGCCATCACTGGTGGTGCCAGAAAGAAGCCGAGATTGCCGTTGAAGGTGTGAATGGCAAAAGACCGCCCCATCCGCTCCTTTGGAATAGAGCCGGCCAAAATGGCATAGTCCGCCGGATGGATCACCGAATTGCCAACGCCAGACAGCACGCATAGCAACAAAATCTGCCAGAACTGCGTGGCAACGCCCATCAGCCCCATGGTGATCGTCATCAGCAATGTGCCGCCCACCAGGAACGTCCGCGCACCGTGGCGATCGACCAGGAAACCCACCGGCGTCTGCAAAATGGCCGTGACGGCGGACATCAGCGCCACCGACATCCCAAGCTGGGCGAACGAGACATCAAACTCCGCCTGCCAGACGAGAAACATCGGCGGCAGGCACAGCACATAGAAATGCGACAGGAAATGGCCGGTGCCAATCAGCAGATTAACGCGCGTCGCCCGCTCCACCTACTTCTCGGAACTTCTGTTTCGAAGCAATAGGTTGCAAGGGAATCCAAGGGTTTCACGGTGTGCCTGAGACGAAAAGTGGCTAACATTTCGTCCAACAGGTTGCACCATCATGACCGATTTTCTCACCCGCCGGGGTTCCACTTGGCATTTTGTCCGCCGCGTCCCGTCCGAGTTCGCGGCGCTTGATCGGCGCGGGATCGTCCGCCATTCCACCCGCATCAAAGTCGCCGATGATCGCCTGGGTCGCCGTGCCAGCCGCGTTGCTGACCAGCTCAATCACCAACTCGAATGCTTCTGGAAGGAGTTGGTGGGCGGGCAGTCAAAAGCCGATAGCAACCGCTACGAGCAGGCGCGGCGGCACGCCCGCAGTTTGGGCTACGATTACCTGCCGCATAGTGAGCTGCTCGACCTGCCCCAGGAGAAACGCCTCGAACGGCTGGAAACGCTGGTCGCGAAGGGCCTCACGCATGACCCGGCGGCACGGATGGCGCTGCTCGGCACCGCCGAGCGTCCCAGCTTCAACCTGTCACGGCTATTTGAGGAATATGAGGCCGCCACCAAAGACGAGGTCCGCGATTTGTCTCCGGACCAGCTGCGCATCTGGCGCAACGGCCGCATCCGCGCGGTCGCCCAGTTCGTCCAGGTGATTGGCGACAAGCCGGTCACCGAGCTCACCGACGCTGACGCGATCGACTACACGGAATGGTGGCGCGCGCGCGTTGTGGACGACAAGGTCGCAGCAAAATCCGCGAATAAGGATATCGGTCAAATCAGCCGGATGCTGAAGGACATCAGCATCCGCCGTCGCCTTAACCTCCCCGAGATTTTTAAGGGTCTCCGGCTCAGAGGCGAGGTTGAGAAGTCTCGCCTGCCTTATGATCCAGAATTCATCCAGAGCCGCTTCCTTGGGGGCGCGCTGGAGGGCTTGAACGAAGAAGCGCGGTTCGTCCTCTATGTGATGATCGAAACCGGCCTACGGCCCTCTGAGATCGTCAATCTACAGGAAAAAACCATCATCCTCGATGCTGCCATTCCCCATGTCCGCATCCAGGCCGATGGACGCCGGTTGAAAACCGGGGACTCAGAACGAGAAATCCCGCTGGTAGGAGTGGCGTTGCAGGCCCTGACCGTTCGACCACGCGGCTTCCCGAAATACCACGACAACGCGACGACCCTTTCGGCCACCGTCAACAAGTTCATGGCGGAAAACGGGCTCCGCCCATCATGCGACCATTCAGTCTATTCGCTCCGGCACAGCTTCAAGGATCGGCTGGTGGCGATCGAAGCGCCGGATAGCCTGATCGACAACCTCATGGGGCATAAAACCTACAAGCCCAAATATGGCAGAGGGCCTTCACTCGAGCTCAAGCTCAAATTCCTCGAAAGGATTGCCTTTCCTTCACCCGCCCGCCTGTAGAGCGCCAGTCGCTCGCGGGCACGGGTTCGTGCGTCGGCCGCAGCTTTGAGTGCCGTGAGCTCGGCTTCGAACTTCTCATACATCGGCAAATGCACGTCGCCATCAAGCTCAATGAAATACGCGAGCAGCACCAGCGCGCGTTCCATACGCGTGATCAGATCGGGCACTGGTGGCGGCGTTGTTGTCATGGGCATTCCTCAGCCCATTAGACATCAAAGTGTTCACTTCTGCTGTTGGAATGCTTGGGAATGGGAGCCGTCTACTAGACATTTTCAATGAAAACTGAAGAATACAAGCCGTCCATTGTGTATGGCTGGGGGGCTAAAACAATTAAAAAATATCAAAGCTGTTTATTCTCACAATACGGTTTCAACGGGAGTCACAGCTAAAAACTACTACCCTATGCGACAACGGATCTGACAGAAATTCTGCGACAAAATTTGTCAAATAATAGTCAAAAAAGGCAATAGTTGGCTATTTCCCCAGCAACACCACGAAAGTGAATATTTCTATATATTCGGTTATATTAGAATTCCGGCATTTTGAAAAGTCTTCCGTTAGTCCCATCGTCATGTAAGCGAAGCACGACTTCGGAAGTTGGAAATTCAAGGCGCTCCCCGCTTGCATTTCGAGGCATATCGGAGTCAATCATTGAGAAAATATACTGCAAACGCTTATTTGAAGTCTGCTCCCGGACAACTTCGAGTAGTGCCATCTTTTTACGGTTGTCAAGTCCTTCAAGAACCCCATCGTGATAAACAAAGTGAAAAAATGGTGTCACCTCGTAGACCTTTAAAAGAGCCAAATCAAATAATGCACAGATCAATTTTTTGTAACTCGTGCCTTCTGATTGGCTGGACACGGTACCTGTTTTGCCTGGGAGAGACAAACCTACACTGTAATCAAAATTATCATGTTTGTTAACTCTGAAATAGAATAAGCCCTCATGGTTTAGAACTCGCAGGCAATAACTGTTGAAGGTTGCCGAAAAACGCTCAAACACGGGAGATGGGCGAGCAACCATCGCCTTGATCTCATCAACAACCCGCCCTCTGTCCCGTTCCGCCTCTCGGACCTGGCGCGCAAGATCAGCGACATATTCGAGCTTCTTTCGCTGCTCTTCCAAATAAACAATTTGAGCACGCTCGTGCGAAAGATTGCTCTGAAGTGCCTTGAACTTCTCAAACGTGTCAGTATCACGAAGAACGCGCAGTTTTTGTTCACGCTCACTATCAAGCACGGCTTTGCGTTCAGTTAGCTCCCTTTCTTCGCCCATCAGGGTTTTCTGGCGTGTTCGTAGTGCTGCATTCCTCTCCAGCGTCACTTGATGGTTGAAGCTCACAAGGTCTTCGTAGGAACGCTTCAGTTGCTCCGAGAAGTGTATTCCGGTCTCTTTGAAAATCTGTTCGACCTCGCTGAGGTCAAATTTGTCTTTGTGAGATAGTGCACCATTGATTTGGTTAATATCGTAGCGAATATTGTAAATGCGATCATTGATTTCAGCTACTTCAACCTCAACTGACTCAACGAGATCTTTCATCATTCGACGTTCTTCGTCGTCGAATTGGAATCCATCGAGAGCCTGTTCGGATTCTGTGACCTGTTGCTGCAATACAGCAAGACGCGCACTAACTTCAGGTAGCTGACTTTCGTTGAATTGTACCTCCGACTGTCGAGCTGCAAGTTGGTCTCGTAACTTGGTTATGTCGTCATCAAGCTCATATTTGCGAAGAACCGGTGTCTCATTGAAGCCAAACAAGTGAGCAACAAATGGCTTCCAATCACGGTCCTTCCCAGCCTGGAATTCTTGCAGCTGCAGCTCATCTCCATAATCTCCCTGCGCGCGTAAGAAATAAGTGATCGCCTTACGATAATCGTAGGGTTTGAGAATATTTAGGTCGAGCCAGCCGTCGAGCAAACGGACAGCGTCATCACGCGATAGATCCGGGTGGTCCCATTGATCCTCCGCTGCGTACGCAAGATTTAGCCCAGGTTCTGCGTGGCGCGTCATCCCGACCCGACTCGGATTTGCAGCCGCTCGTTTAACAGTCGCATAGTCACCAGAATTCAATGCTATTTCGATGAAAAACACCAAACTCTCAAATTGATCCCTGTGGCGGACTAGAAAAAAGTCTGAAGACATTCCCTTTAATAGCAAAAAATCTATAAGATGTAGAAGAGTCGTTTTGCCAAGATTATGCGAGTCACGCTTTTGATCTGAAGGGTGTCGAACCTCACCAAATATTATATTGAGAAAATCAGCGCGCTCCCCAAAATTGAATTCAATCGGAGCAAGTACCTCAGGTAGGTTCGAGTAAATTTTGCTAATTTGCATGTTATATCTGACGATATTCAATTGTGTCGTTCTTCAGATGATACTCTAATCGGCCAAGAAGAAATAAAAAACTCAATGCCGTTATAAATGAGAGCTCTCCGTCAGCTCCAACTCGACGGATGACAATACCTCGCAGCTTTTCTAGTTCTATCACACCACGGCGGCGCAGCTCTCGTAGTACGATTGCAGATATTCGCATCACGGATACATCAAGATTTAGATGTTTTCTAGGAGTCAGCACTATTCACCTCCAACATTTCGGGCGCATGTTTGGAGCCAATGTCGCAGTTGCAATACATATAATGCAAGAGGATGCTAATCATTCGGCGTTTCCCCCTTAACGTTGCACGATCCCGTTGTATTTCTTCATATAGAAAACCAAAAATATTATCGAATGATGCAAAGTCTGCGCGATGAACGAGTATCTTTTGTTTCAATTCATCAGCAGAATCATGATACAGCCCAGCGAGATCCTTGTTTCTCGGATTTTTTAGAAAAGTTTCCACCTTTTCAAAGTGCGGCATCGAGTCTGCAACGATGATTTGTCGATAATAGTTCTCCGAAAGGCCGTTGATTAGGTTTTTTTCGTCGCGGAGCTTGATTTTTTCGAAGTCACTCGCGCTATCGAACGCTTTTGCTGCGTTGTCGTCGACGTAGTCGTGAAGTGCTCCTATTACTTCTCTCAGGTCTTCAGGATCGAATCGGAAGGGCATTGTGTCATTGCGATTCGGGAGTGCATCGCGAATTTCGCGATACTCATTAAGCGCGAGATGTATGCGCTCGTTACCTACTATAAAAGCGGTTGATGGCCCCTGCGCTACCAAGCTTGTAATCAGTTTTTCGTCTGCGCCGCCTGTGAGCTTCCGGTTCGTAAAAACGAGGTAGTGGTCACAAATCTTTTCGGCGGCGAGGCGCTTAACTTTTGGGTACTCGGCTTGCAATAGCCGTTCAAAATCACGATCAGAACACGACCGATCTCGTTCATTGACATGCTTGGCCTGTATCACGAAGTGACCACCATGGGGAGCGTTCACGCTTGGAAAACATTGCGCAGTTCCATGAAACTTCGCGTCCCGGCCCCCATCACGGCCCGGTGCGAAAGGCGTGACCCCTTGACCGAGCCAACGTATACAAACTTGCACGACGAGGTTCTCGAATTCTGCGTCGCTGAGCTCGTAAAGGCGATAGTCTCGGAGCATTGTCTGATTGCGTGCCTGAAAATGAGTGGCCAACCAAACATAGCCTAAACCGAGGCGTTCGCCACCCCTCCCGTCGCTACGGGTAGCAACCCACCTAAAGCACTGTAATATAATGCATTATGATGTTTTGAACGGCGGCGGGGGGGGGGGGTTGGAATATGACGGCAGCTCTCAACAAAATCGCTCGATGCCGTGCGTCCGATATCGTCAACGCTGATGGCGTAGCAGTTTATCCTTGGCAGGCGAGGAAGCGGCTTCAGGCCGAGATAGCGTGGTGAACGATCGCGGCGCAGGCATCAAGGTGTAGCTCCCGCTCTGGGTAAACCAAGCCAGGATGTTGCTGCCGTCTGGTGGCGTTGGTGGCCATGGCGGCACGAGTTCCGGTAACTGCAAAGCTGGCACGTCATCTTGCCGATTGCGGCGGTTGATGGCATCGACGCTCAGATACCGGTCAAAAAGATAGCCAGTCCCGAAGTTCGTGAGGGTACTTACAGATAGGCCCAATAGAAACGCTGCCTTCACAGATGTATTGCTCAACACCTTGGATTGGCTTTCGGCGAGTTCTTTACTGGCCACCTCATTTCGTGCGGATGCCGCTTCGAGGCGCGTGGCGACAGCATTGAGCCGAACAATGTCATCTTGGATCTGCTGCTGGCCAGTGAGCGACTGCTTCATACCTCTGGCAATCTCGGTCAGATGTACGCTCGTCATCTGGATCAGCTGTTCGTTGCTGACCCCTTTTTCTTGACCAAATAATGTCTTGAAATAAGCTACGGACCTTTCCACTTGCTCGGGATCATCGAGAAACGCGTTGATCTGCGCCGCGGAAGCTATGGGATTAGCTGCCTGCTCGAGGAACCAAAAAAATGCAGAAGGTGCCGCATCGTCCCCTGCAACATAGCATTTTTGAAATTCCTTGGCGGCCCGCGCAATCAGGCTCTCAGTTAAAATCCTATCTGACATTGAATACCTTCAAAAAATGAAAGTATTTTATAATATGAGGGTTAAAATACTACTTATCGTTTTTAATAAACGTAGTGAAGTGAGGCATCCGCGCAAAGGTGCGAGCAAGCGCATCCCTACGGCATTGCGCAGCATATAATGGCAACCATGCGATGAAGGTATCGATGTTCAAGACCGGCGGACGATCGGGCACACGTTCCCGCTCCCCTACTTCGTTAGCGGCGGGTAGAATAGGCAGATCAAATGGCGACCTTTGACCGGACACGTCAACAACTCCAACGGGGTTGGTTTCGGCAGCATCTGTTGTGCTGCGCTCAATGTCCAATTCAAGTAGCATAATCAAGCCCTTTAGGCAATCGTAAGTCGCCGTCGATATAGAGTAAAGATACCGCCTAAAGCCTTATAAGACTTTAACAAAGATCGGAAGAGCGTCGTGTAGGGAAAGAGT